>NZ_LR812090.1:1806020-2109864 GCF_903772925.1 Alteromonas macleodii | reverse complement strand
AGCAGGCTATGGTGGACCAATCGCGCTTTAACGTGTTCCAACTGGTTGACGTAATGCTTAGCGGTGACAGCACTCGCTGTATCAAAATGCTCTATCGATTAGAAAGCGAAGGTCTAGAGCCAAACATTATTATCTGGGCGCTTGTGCGTGAATGGGAGCAGCTATGGAAACTAAAACTAGCTCAGCAAAGCGGCACACCTATACAGTGGCAAAAGTTTGGTATATGGCGCAATAGGCAAGGTTTCTATCAAAGTGCATTAAATCGTTTGAGCCTTGCACAGCTCGAAGACATACAAAAAGCACTAACGCGAGCTGATCATGCATTTAAACAAAATGTAATTGCCCGGCCCTATGTTGAAATGTGTCACCTTTGCATGATGTTCATGGGCATAGATCTCCGTGAAATCCCGCTGTTACAAGCGTAAAAGCCATATAAAGTATGAACAAGGTATAGACAAGGTTCGGACAAGGTAAATAAACTAGTGAGTCAATCACGCTCTTCTCAATCAAACCAACACGTAAAAGCTATCCTAGGCGGTACTTTTAACCCACCACATAAAGGTCATATTGGTGCTGCATTGAAGGCCGCTGATGAAGTGGGTATTGAGCGCGTTTATCTAATGCCGTGCAAATTAGCCCCCCATAAGTCGGTAGGCGTTTCAGAAACCCACCGGGTAAGAATGATTGAACTTTGTGCCCAAAACAATGACAGACTTATTCCAGAGTTAATTGAACTGACGCTTCCGTCACCCTCTTACACGGTAAAAACACTGCGAGCGTTGAGAGAAAAAAGCAATGATACAATCTGTTTTTTCATTGGCGCAGATTCACTGTATAATCTGGATAAATGGTACGAGTGGGAAGACCTGCTCGATTACTGTCACTTAGTGGTTATGCGCAGAGACGACGAAGAATTTTCGCCGCCTCCCGCAATACAAGCTTGGTTAGATTGTCATGTGGCTAACGATATAAATGTTATTCACGCAAAGCCTGCAGGCCATGTAGTGTTAACCAACACACCGCTGTTTAGTGTTTCATCTACTGAAATTCGTGACGTACTAGCAGGTGCTGCCACGTCTTACGAAGCGAATGCGCCAAACGCTTTAAAGGCTACTTCTGCCGAGTCTTGGCTAGAAGAAAGCGTATTAGCCTACATAAACGAACATCAGTTATATAAAAGTTAAGTAAGTGAGGAAAGCTCTTGGAGAGTCAACAGCTCAAACAGTTTGTTAAAGACAAAATTGACGACATGAAAGGCCGTGATGTTATCGAACTAGACGTTCGCGGCAAATCAACGATTACAGATACCATGATCATTTGTTCGGGTAACTCTAAACGCCACGTATCTTCTATTGCTGAAAACGTAATGGTTGAAGCAAAAAATGCCGGTCATGCTCCTGGGAGTGTGGAAGGTAAAGAAACAGGTGAATGGGTTCTTGTTGATTTTGGTGATGTTATCTTGCACGTTATGCAGGACGAAACCCGTGACTTCTACCAGTTAGAAAAACTGTGGGCGCAGTAATTTAGACGCCGGCTAGAAATACATAGCTACACGGTCGATAAAGGCCATACCTCATTAGCGTATGGCCTTTATTGTATAAGAGAAAAACTAATTCCTGCGGTAAGGGTACATTAAGTGCGTATACAAATTGTGGCGGTCGGAACAAAGATGCCAGGCTGGGTTAACACAGGCGTTGAAGAATTTATTCGTCGATTTCCCAACGATATGCCGGTGTCATTTACTGAAATTCCCGCTGGTAAACGGGGTAAGAACGCCGATATAAAGCGCATTTTAGAGAAAGAAGGCGAGCAAATGCTGGCTGCTATTCCTAAAGGAAACCGCGTTGTTACCTTAGAAGTAACGGGCAAGCCTTGGGACACCCCTACACTGGCTAAACAACTCAACAATTGGAAAATGGACGGGCGCGATGTAAGCCTTCTTATCGGCGGGCCTGAAGGATTGGCGCCTGAGTGTATCGCGGCGTCGGAACAGAAATGGTCCTTATCAGCCCTTACGCTCCCCCACCCTCTTGTTCGAATTATTCTTACCGAAAGCCTATACCGCGCATGGTCGGTCACGCAAAATCACCCGTACCACCGTGAATAAGAAATCGCTACACTAATGCAAAGGAAGTCAATGCCTCGAAAACGACAAGCAATTCGCGATCATTCTGCTGAGGCGAACTTGTTCGCTCGCCGCGCGACTATCGCTTTTATTATCGTTGTAGCCATGTTGGGCATTGTGCTAAACAACCTTTATTCTTTACAGGTTACCCAATTTGAAGATTACCAAACCCGCTCTAACGGTAATCGAATAAAAGTTTTACCCATAGCACCAAACCGCGGTCTTATTTACGACCGAAATGGTGTACTTTTAGCGGAAAACCGCCCGGTTTTTAGCTTAGAAGTCATTCCCGAACAGGTCGATGATATTGACCAGACCCTTGCTGATCTAACCGAATTAATGGACATCACAAGCGATGAGTTAGAGCGCTTTCAGTCAACGCTTAAGGGTACCCGTCGATTTAAACCCGTAGCCCTTCGCACACAATTAAGCGAAGAGGAAGTCGCGCTTTTTTCTGCCAGCAAACACAAATTTCCGGGCGTACAAATTGAAGCCCGTCTAGCTAGACATTATCCGTACAAAGAAACCCTCACCCACGCCCTCGGTTATGTGGCACGTATTAATAAACGCGACTTGCAAAAGCTTGTTGAAGCAGGACAAGAAGATAATTATGCGGCAACTCATGACATTGGCAAATTAGGTATTGAGAAATACCACGAAGAATTACTGCACGGTAAAGTCGGCTATCAGCAGGTTGAAGTAAACAATCAGGGTCGTATCATTCGTGTGCTGAGTGTTGAACCGCCAACGCCGGGCAAAGACATCGTACTTAACTTAGATTTAGAGCTTCAGTTAGAAGCTCAGCGAATAATAGAAGGTATGCGCGGCGCAGTAGTCGTAACCGATGTTAAAACCGGCGGCGTGCTCGCCCTATATTCTAACCCCAGCTACGACCCGAACTTATTCGTGCACGGTATCAGCAGTAAAAATTATTCCGCGCTGTTGAATTCACCCGACCGGCCACTTATTAACCGTGCTACTCAAGGTCAATACCCTCCTGCTTCTACCATCAAGCCTCATTTAGGTTTTGTTGGTCTTGAAGAAGGCGTTATTACAAAAGACTATACGGTTAACGATACGGGTCGCTATAAATTACCTAATGTATCTCATGTGTGGCGTGACTGGCGTCGATGGGGCCATGGTAAAGTAGATGTCTCGAAAGCCATTGAGGTGTCTTGTGACACCTACTACTACGAACTGGCCTATAAATTAGGGATCGATAAAATTAGTGAGTCTATGTATGAATTCGGCTTCGGAGATTTTACCGGCATCGATCTTTATGAAGAATCTGACGCGAATATGCCAAGCCGAGGTTGGAAGCGCGCACGATTCAATCAGCCTTGGTACATTGGCGACACTATACCTGTCGGTATAGGCCAAAGTTACTGGACCACTACCCCTGTGCAATTAAACACATCAGTTAACACGTTAATTAATGCCGGCGAACGCTATATCCCTCAGATTATTCGTGGCTATATGAATACAGATAGCTCTGTAGACCTTATCCCACTTAAGTCGCTTCGGCCTATAGAGATTAAAAACCGTGAAAATTTAGACGTGGTATTAAACGCCATGCGCGATGTGGTAAGTGGCGATGAAGGCGGAGCACGCCATGCGTTTGCAGATACGCCATATGATTCAGCGGGTAAAACAGGTACAGCGCAGCTCTTTACGGTTGGACAAAATGAAGAATACGACGCCAGTAAAATAGACGAGCGCCTTCGCGACAACGCCATGTACGTAGGTTTTGCACCTTTTGATGACCCAGAAATATCGGTAACTGTGGTACTTGAAAACGTAGGTGGTGGTAGTAAGAACGCGGCGCCTGTCGCGCGTCAAATCATGGACTTTTACTTTCGAGACCGTGTTTTTGAAACTGCCGACGTTAATACAGCAAGTAGTGAGAATAAATTAGGGGCAAACCAGTGAAGCGAACCACGATAAACCCTAATAAGATAAGCTTTCTTCAGCGAATTCACATTGATGGCTGGCTACTGGTTGGTCTGCTCGTACTAAGTTGTGTTGGACTATTTACGCTCTATTCTGCGTCTGGACAGGATATAGAGCAAATGGAGCGCCAGTTTATTAGGCTGGGATTTAGTTTTATCGTCATGTTCGCTCTAGCCCAAGCCCCTTTAGGCGTGTTTAGGTTTTTCTCAACCTATGCCTATGCTGCTGGCCTATTAATGCTTATAGCCGTACTGCTGTTTGGCGACATGGGTAAGGGCGCACAGCGCTGGCTCGATCTAGGCTTTATTCGTTTTCAGCCTTCTGAATTAATGAAGCTTGCCGTACCTATGATGGTAGCGTGGTATATCAGTAAATTCACCATGCCGCCACGCACCACGCATATCATTGTTGGTTTTGGCCTGGTGGTTGTGCCCACCATCCTGATTGCTAAGCAACCCGATTTAGGAACTTCACTGCTGATAGCAAGCTCGGGGATTTTTGCCATATTTCTGGCCGGAATGAGTTGGCGACTTATTTCTATCGTCGGCGGTCTTATTGGTGCCTTTACGCCTGTTATGTGGTTTTTCTTAATGAAAGATTATCAGAAACAACGAGTTCTTACCTTCTTGAACCCAGAAAGTGACCCTCTCGGTTCTGGCTACCACATTATTCAATCTAAAATTGCCATTGGTTCAGGCGGGGTTGACGGTAAAGGCTGGCTACAGGGTACCCAATCTCAGTTAGAGTTTTTGCCAGAACGCCATACCGACTTTATTTTTTCTGTATTTAGCGAAGAATTTGGTCTTACGGGTGTCATGTGCTTAATGGCAATTTATATTTTTATCATTATGCGCGGACTGATTATCTCAAGTCGCGCACAAGATGCTTATGCGAAACTACTCGGCGGTAGTATCACGCTTACCTTTTTCGTTTATGTATTTGTCAACATGGGCATGGTTTCAGGATTACTCCCAGTGGTAGGCGTCCCCTTACCCTTAGTGAGTTTTGGTGGAACATCTATGGTGACTTTGATGGCAGGTTTTGGCATTCTTATGGCCATTGCCACTCAAAAACGTTTAATGTCTAGATAACTTGTATGTTTCAACGCCTTTTCTCGGTACTTGATTTAGTTAATGTAAGCGCATTTCAAGCAAGCTTACCAAACGCATTTGCGCGTAAACACTTTATGCGTTGCGGCGCGGCTGTATTTACCGCCATCTTGTTAGCTGGTTGTCAAAGCGCGCCTTCTCAGTCTAGCCGATACACTCAACAGCAAGATTCTGCACCAAAACATGTTGCAAAAAAGCCTGAAACATTAGACGCGGTCCCCAAATACGAAGCCTATCGCATGTTCAACAGCAGGCCATATAAAGTATTGGGCAAACACTATACGCCTATGAATAGCGGTAAAGGCTATGAAGAGGTAGGCTATGCAAGTTGGTACGGCCAGAAGTTTCATGGTCATTTAACCTCAAACGGTGAAACCTACAACATGTTTGCTATGAGCGCCGCTCATAAAACATTGCCGCTTCCATCTTATGTACGCGTTACTAATTTAGAAAACAACAAGCAAGCCATAGTTCGTGTTAACGACCGCGGTCCTTTTCATGATAATAGGATTATAGATTTATCATACGCCGCCGCAGTGAAACTTGGCTATCACAGTAAAGGCACTGCAAAAGTTAAATTGGAAGTTATTCATTTTGACGAACAAAACAATGTCACGGTAGGCAATAACCCAACGGTGACCTACGATGAGTACTTAGGCATAGCTGTAACTCCTCCTCGAGAGATAGCCAGTACGTCGCCTAAGCCCCCTCTTGACCCAGCAAAAGCTGATAAAACAGCAACTAAACCTAGCAGCAATACCGTTGCCGATGCTGTCTATATACAAGTTGCAGCGCTCTCAAACGCTGAAAAGGCAAAGTCTATTTCCAACGTACTATCGGCCTTGTATCAAATTCCCGCTCACCTGCCGGTAGCTGATAACATTTATAAACTCCAGCTTGGGCCTATTCACGACGAAGCTGTTGTGGCAGAGGTGCTCGAGCAATTAAAGCAAAACGGTTACCCTAACGCTTACGCAATTACACAAACGCTATAAGCAGTTACCGAGTACTCAATCTCACAGCTTTTTTGTACGGAGATATACATACCCATAGAAGGTTGCGCCCCCGCATAAAAATATAAGCTTGTTGTCTTGCCAGCTTATTCCCGCTCATAAAATCAACGACATTGTGGCAGCTTTGTGTCATTCAGCAGGCAATATCACGGTTTCTTCGTCTTATCCCTACTATCCCTTAAACTTTTTTGATAAAACCTAGTCTTATAAGCAGCCTTTCGTTAAGATCTCGTACTGCCCAAAGAAAATATGGGTAAATAGTCAGAGTTCGGTTACGAACTGGACAAAAGCTAAAATTGGGTAGCCATGTTTTAAGGTATTCGCTTCGCGGTTATCGCAATAACAGGGTAAGCTTTAACTCACACGGATAAACGGTCAAAGAAATTAGAACCATGCTCAGAATAATTCAACGCGCTAAACCGTCATTACTTTCATTTGCCTTTTTGGTGATGGGGACATTACTGCACACAGCTAACGCTGCTGTAGTGACACCGCCAGCCCCCACTGTAGCTGCAGAAGGTTTTTTACTTACCGACTATGAAACCGGTAACGTTATTGCGTCAAAAAACGCAGATATGCAGCTTGCACCAGCAAGCTTAACCAAAATAATGACGATTTATGTCATTGGTAAAGAGCTTCAAGCGGGCAACATTAGTCTGGACGATGAAGTCACTATTTCTGAAAATGCATGGGCGAAGAAATTCCCAGATTCATCAAAAATGTTCATCGAAGTAGGAACACAGGTTTCTGTAAGTGATTTACTTCGCGGTATCGTGGTGCAATCAGGAAACGATGCCTGTGTTGCAATGGCCGAACACGTAGCGGGCTCTGAGTCTGCGTTTGCTAGCATGATGAATGCTCACTCAGCATCACTTGGTATGACAAGTTCTCACTGGGTAAACGCACACGGCTTGCACGACCCAGACCACTACACTACACCACGTGACATGGCTGTGTTGTCTCGCGCGCTTATTGCTGAGACACCAGAAATGTACAAAATTTACAGCGAAAAAGAATTTACCTACAACGGTATTAAGCAATACAACCGCAACAGCCTATTATGGGATAAAAGCTTAAACGTTGACGGTATCAAGACTGGCCACACGTCTGACGCGGGTTACAGCTTAATCACTTCAGCGGAACAAGGTGGAATGCGCCTAATCTCAGTGGTTATGGGTACAGACAGCGAACGTGCGCGTAAAGTTGAAAACAAAAAGCTGCTTAAATACGGCTTCCGTTTTTACGAAACACTAACGCCATATGAAGCTGGTCATAGTTTTGTAGCGCACCGTATCTACATGGGTGATAGAGAAACCGTAGACCTTGGAATTAATCAATCTACCCCCATTACTATTCCGCGCGGTCAGGCGGCAAACTTAGAAGCTAACTTTGAGCTTGACGACAAGCTAGAAGCGCCGCTTGCAAAAGGCCAAGTTGTTGGGAAACTTTACCTGCAGCTAGATGGTGAAGACGTAGCGAGTTACCCTTTGGTAACACTTCAAGAAGTAAAAGAAGGCAGCTTCTTTAACCGCGCTAAAGACTACATTATGCTTCAGCTAGGTTTTGACGACGAGTAAGTTACCATACTGAAAACGTTAAAAAGCTAGTTGTGAAGCGGCCAGATTTGTTACAATCTGGCCGTTTTTTTATATGATATTTTAAGTACCAAGGATATCGCATGGATACCCGTTTCGACGAACTACTAGATTTTCCAACAAACCAAACCTTTAAAGTAATGGGCGTTGCCCACGAAGACCTACCAGAACAAGTAGTAGGATGTCTTCAAAAGCATGCACCTGGCGACTATTCACCTACGGTGAAACCAAGCAGTAAAGGTACTTACCACTCGGTGTCTGTTAGCGTGCGTGTTACCAGTAAAGAGCATATGGAAACCATTTACACTGAGTTAGCTAAATTAGAGCTTGTTAGGGTTGTACTTTAAGTGAATGAGCAGTCGACATCGGCTACCGTAGATGGCGTTATTGTACGTCAACTAGGTCGTCAGCCTTATGCGCCAATCTTTGAAGCGATGAAACGCTTTACTGATGAGCGCGACCAGAATACAACTGATGAAATTTGGCTTGTGGAACACGATGCGGTATTTACTCAAGGGCAAGCGGGTAAAGCTGAGCACATACTGATGCCTGGCGATATACCCGTGGTTCAGGTAGACCGTGGCGGTCAAGTTACCTACCATGGTCCAGGCCAGCAAGTCATTTATTTGATGCTTAACATAAAGCGCCGCAAGCTAGGCGTGCGTCATTTAGTCACTGCAATGGAAGAAGCAGTGGTCGGACTACTTGCCAAGTATGATGTAAAGGCCTATCCAAAGCCCGACGCGCCTGGGGTATACGTCGACGAGAAGAAAGTCTGTTCGCTAGGTTTAAGAATACGTAATGGCTGCTCGTTTCACGGTTTGGCTTTAAATGTTAATATGGACCTATCACCGTTTCAGCGTATCAACCCATGTGGTTACGCCGGTATGGAAATGATCGATACCGCGCGCCTTAATGGTCCAACGACACTTGAAACCGCTGGTAAGGAATTAACGCACCTGTTGCTAGAAGCGCTTTCCCTTGCACAGCCAACATATAAAGAAGGTTTTGATGAGTAACGCACGACCTCAAGCGGGGGTAAAACTTCGCGATGATGAAAAAGTAAAACACATACCCGTCACCATTATTCCTACAGAAAAGGAAGAAATGCTGCGCAAGCCTGAGTGGATCAAAATCAAACTTCCTCGCACTACCGAGAAAATTGACCACATTAAGAAAACCCTGCGCAAAAACAATCTTCACTCTGTGTGTGAAGAAGCAAGCTGCCCTAACCTAGCAGAGTGTTTTAATCACGGTACCGCCACCTTCATGATTTTAGGTGATATTTGTACCCGTCGATGCCCATTCTGCGACGTAGCCCATGGTAAGCCGCTTCCGCCAAGTGCAGAAGAGCCTGAAAAACTCGCCAAAACCATCGCTGAAATGAATCTGCGTTATGTGGTGATCACTTCGGTTGACCGCGATGACCTTCGCGATGGCGGAGCACAACATTTCGTAGACTGCATAAACGCAATTCGCGAACACAGCCCTTCGACAACCATTGAAGTGTTAGTCCCTGATTTCCGTGGCCGTATGGACCGTGCGCTTGAGATTTTCAAAAACGGCGTACCCGACGTATTTAACCACAACCTTGAAACCATTCCGCGCTTATACCGCGAGTGTCGTCCAGGTGCAAACTATCAGTGGTCACTGGACTTACTTAAAAAGTTCAAAGCACAGCACCCAGATGTTATGACTAAGTCAGGTCTTATGATGGGAATGGGTGAAGAAAACGAAGAGATTCAAGGTGTACTTGATGACTTACGTGCACACGATGTAGATATGCTTACTTTAGGTCAATACCTCCAGCCAAGCCGTCACCACTACCCGGTTAAACGTTATGTTCACCCGAAAGAGTTCGATGCTCTAGGTGACTATGCTAAAGAGATCGGCTTCACTCATGCAGCATGCGGCCCTATGGTTCGCTCTAGCTACCACGCCGACCAACAGGCAGCGGGCAAGGAAGTAAAATAAAAAATGTGACATAAAGCGGTGGTCTTCACCGCTTTTTTTTGCCCCTATTTCTGAGTGACAAACCCACAGGTATTGTTAGAATGCCCTCAAAATACGCAGTACCTTTTTTTCAAGGGCTTTGAAGGGTAAGAGCATTTTCATGCGCAAACATATTTATATCGCCTATACAGGCGGAACAATTGGTATGAAGCCATCTAAACAAGGCTACGTTCCAGCCGCCGGCTTCCTGTCAGACACGCTTAAAAATATGCCTGAGTTTCATCGTTCGGAGATGCCCCTTTTTACGCTCCATGAATACGACAATCTCATTGATTCTTCAGATATGGATCCCACGGATTGGCAGCGTATTGCCGATGATATCGCCAATAACTACGACAAGTATGACGGCTTCATTATATTGCATGGCACTGACACAATGGCTTACACGGCCTCAGCGCTAAGCTTTATGTTAGAGGACTTGTCTAAGCCAGTAATAGTGACTGGGTCACAAATCCCTTTAGCTGAGCTTCGTTCTGACGGCCAAGTTAACTTACTCAATGCGTTATTTGTAGCCGCGAACTTTCCTATCGCTGAGGTCGGGCTTTTCTTTAATAACCGACTTTTACGTGGTAACCGAAGCCGTAAAGTTGATGCAGACGGGTTTAGCGCATTCGACTCTCCTAACTTCCCTCCTCTATTGGAGGCTGGCATTAATATCCGCCTTAAGGCAGGAGAACTCGCAAAAGCGCCCACAAACAACTTAACCGTATCTAACGTGTCGGCACAGCCTATCGGCATGGTGAGTTTATACCCAGGCATAGCACCAGAGGTAATTAAAAACACCCTGCAGCAGCCTGTAAATGCACTAATCTTACTTAGCTACGGCGTGGGGAATGCCCCCCAGAACCCTGAGCTTATTGCACAGCTTAAATACGCTAAATCTCGTGAGATACCGGTTTTAAATTGCACCCAATGTATGCGAGGTCGCGTGAATATGGGGGGTTATGCAACAGGACACGGTTTGCAAGAAGTGGGCGTCTTGTCAGGTAGTGATATGACCCCTGAAGCCGCTCTTGCCAAACTGCACTATTTGTTAAGTAAAGGGCTTCCTTTTGAAGATGTCTGTAAGTTGCTAACGCAAAATCTGCGTGGCGAATTAAGCGACTAAGCTTACATAAAAGGTTAACGCTGAAGGCTCTATTTAAAACTTAGCAATAGTGCCAAGTAAGAAAGATTTCAAAGAGTAAAGGTTTAAAAAGTGACAACAAACTATTCAGGTATGCTGAAAAAGATGCGTACCTCTGCTGACGAAAATAACAAGGTTAACTACACACTGCCTATTGGCGATGCATTACTGGATATCAACGAACTTATCGGTAAAGAGGTGTCCGTTACTTTTTCCGGTGAGATTAACTGTGTTCATTGTAATCGTAAAACTAAGAAAAGTTTTAACCAAGGGTATTGCTACCCCTGCCTAATTTCACTTGCTCAATGCGACAGTTGTATTATTAAACCAGAAAAGTGCCACTACCACGAGGGTACGTGTAGAGAGCCTCAATGGGGCGAAGAACATTGCTTTAGCGAACACTTTGTTTACTTAGCAAATACAGGTACCGTAAAAGTAGGTATTACCCGTCAAGTCACAGACGGCGTATCTACACGCTGGATGGACCAAGGTGCAACACAGGCTACTGTTATGTTGCGCGTGCCTGACAGGCTGACAAGTGGTTTAGTTGAAACCTTATGCAAAGACCATATTGCCGACAAAACTAATTGGCGCACCATGCTTAAAGGAAAGCCCGATGAGGTCGACTTAGAGCAGGTTAAATCAGAGCTGATGAGCAAAATTGAAAATGATTTAGAGGCGCTTAAAAAAGAGAAAGGTCTTCAAGCCGTTTCAGAAGTGTCTACGCCGATACACGATATTCACTACCCGGTAGAAGAATACCCAATTAAGATAAAATCTTTGAATCTTGATAAGGACCCGTCGTTTAGCGGCGTGTTGCAGGGGGTTAAAGGTCAGTATTGGATGCTAGACGGTGACCGCGTTATCAATATAAGAAAGTTCGCGGGCTACAACGTAAATCTATCGTTTTAAAACGTCTGTCAGATCTGTTGTTGGGTCTGTTGTTAGTTAATAGCAACAACAGACCCGTATTGTCAACAGCTAGCTATGGATATCGTTTACTGTGATGACTTAGCGAGAAAACTAACACTTACTGCCAATATTCAAAGTAGTCATCACTATTTCTTTGCGGCTTAGGTGCGGGTTCAAACGCCGGCGTTCCTAGATATAAGAAACCCACTAGTTCATCCTCTTCGCTTAAACCTAACCCGTTTCTCACTGTTTCACAGTGCGCATAGCCACCAGTACGCCACATTCCATTAAATCCCTGTGCAACTGCAGCCATTTGCATGGCCATAACACCACAGCTTGCAGAAGCAATTTGCTCAACACGGGGCACTTTTTCGTGTTCTTTGTGTTTTGCAATAGCAACAATTATCATAGGCGCGCGCTTCGGGAGTTGAACTGCACGCTCAATTTCCTTTTGCGTCTTTTCATTTTTTATCGCTGACTGCTCATATAGGGCACCCAGTTTATCTAGGCCCTTACCTGTACATACAATGAAACGCCACGGCGTTAAGCACGCGTGGTCTGGTGCTCGAAGGGCTGCCTGCATGATATTTTCCAAGGCATCACCACTTGGCGCAGGTGCTTCCAGCCGAGGCTGAGAGCTTCTATTAAGTAATAATGTTAATGCGTCCATTTACGTCCCTACTTTTCACTCATATGGTTGTTGGCTCATATGGTTGTTGGCCCATATGCTAGCGCGTAATTAAAATGGTATGACAGAGATAAAAAGCATACCTGTACTATGTGGTAGATCCTACGGCTGATAAACAAAAAAGACCAGAAAATTCCGGCCTTTTAACGTGAATGTCTTGAGTATAAATAACCGTAAAACTAATCCATTTTGCGGCTAAACATTTTTCCTAAATAGTAGTCCACACTGAAAAAACGACCGCCACCATAAATGAACAATACTAACAACATAACGAAATAGGTGGCCGCGAACTCGATACCGTTATTGAGTACAACAAAGTTGCCGCTTGAGGTTAGCCAGTCATAGTGACCGTGCTCTTGTAGCAACGACTTAGCGGCCGACAGCTTTTCCGGTGCAGCCATAATGCTCTCGTTCAATAAAATAGTACCATCTGCTAACCAAGACGAAGCGTCCGCTATGGCTAGCCATCCATTTTCCGCATGCACGCTTACCATGGCGACGACCATTGTTATCATAAGAGGTATACTAACCAATCGCGTTAAAGCGCCAAACAACAACAAAATACCACCTACTAGCTCAGCCGCTGTAGCCAGAAATGCCATGACCAGTGGCATAGGTAATCCAAGGCCGTAATCGTCGTTTCCAAACCAATCGACTATACTGTCGAAACTAGATGCTTTGTTCCATCCTGCCTGTATCATTACAGGGGCTAAATATAGGCGCAATAGAAGTAATGGGATACCGTCGGCTAATTGAAGCCGTGTAACAAATTGTTGATAGAGGTGTGTCATTGTTTTACCTATCCGGGGTGCTTAGAACATAAGAACGGCGCTTTATGAAAAAAATTTCACCTCGCAAAGATAAGCCATCCCCCTTCTCTCGAATAATGCGAAAAGGCCAAGAAAAAACAAACTACAAAGCGCGTAACGGAAAGCTTCTCATGCTAATGAGCGAGGAAGATCATGCGCGCATAGCTAAGTTAATTAGTAAATGGCTAGCGCAGGATGAAACAAACCCGTGACCTACACTAACCACCGCTGTTTTTAATCTAAATTTCTCCGTTGCCGTCACACAAACCAAAAGCGCTTACAAAAAATTACAATTAAGTTAGCGATCTTACTCGATTTAGGTAACATAATAGGATGCAGTACATTGGGCTTGATACACCTGTTTCATCTTGCTCTGATTAGTTAATTCAAAAAAGGTAGTGATAAAAATGGCAGCCAAAGGAAATTGGACTAAATCCTTGTTTATTGGCTTGTGGACGGTGCTTAACTTCACCCGCAAACTTTTCTTTAATGTGATATTCATTGTTATTTTTGTTGGGTTGATTATCGCCATTGCCGGTCAGGGCGATGAGCCGTTATCAGTAAATAAAGATAGCGCGTTGTATCTTACCTTGAACGGTAAGCTAGTTATTGAAAAGGAAAGTATCGACCCATTTGAACAGTTTTTGCAGGAATCGCTTGGTAGCGAGCCCGAAAACCCGGAAGTACTCGTTCGCGATGTTATGAAGGTTTTAGAGAATGCCAAGAAAGACCGACGCATTAAAGCCCTAGTACTTGACCTTCACGGGTTAACCGGAGGCGGTTTAGATAAACTGCGCACTGTCGCGAACGCTATCGATGCATTTAAAGAATCAGGAAAACCCGTTTACGCCATTGGCGATTACTTCTCGCAAGACCAATACTACTTGGCAGCCCACGCAGACAACATCTACCTAAACCCAATGGGTGGATTAATGTTTGAAGGTTACGGTCGCTACGGCATGTACTTCAAAGACATGTTGGAAAAGCTGAAAGTAACAACCCATATCTTCCGTGTAGGAACGTATAAATCTGCCGTTGAGCCGATTATGCGAAATGATATGTCTGAGGAAGCTAAAGAAGCTGAAAAGCAATGGTTAGACGGCTATTGGGCACAGTATAAAGCTGACGTTGCAGCCGCTCGCGGTATTGATGAAGCAAATTTCGATGAAACACTTCAAGGCCTATTAGCAAAATTTGAAGCGGCCGGTGGTGACTTCGCCCAGTATGCGCTTGACAACAACTGGGTTGATGCGTTGAAAACTCGCGAGGAAGTAAGGCTAGAGTTAACCGAATTAGTGGGCGAAGGTGATAACGAGCAGGGTGTAAACCTCACTACGTTTAAATCTTATCTGAAAGTGGTTAATCCTCCTATGCCTGTCGTTGAGTCAGACATGGATAAAGTGGCTATCGTCGTTGCTAAAGGTACAATTTTAGACGGCAATCAAAAAGCTGGCACTATAGGCGGAGACAGTACCGCTCGTCTATTGAGAAAAGCGCGCTTAGATGACAACGTTAAAGCCGTTGTCCTTCAAATCGACTCACCCGGTGGCAGTGCTTTTGCCTCTGAAATCATTCGCCAGGAAGTTCTACAGCTTCAACAAGCAGGTAAGCCTGTTATTGCGTCTATGAGCACTTACGCAGCATCTGGTGGTTACTGGATAGCGGCAAGCACCGACAAGATTATTGCAAGCCCAAGCACTATTACAGGCTCTATCGGCGTATTCGGTATGTTCATGACATACGAAAACTCGCTTGATTATTTGGGCATTCACAGTGACGGTGTAGGCTCAACAGAACTTGCTGGTTTTTCAACTGTACGCCCTCTTGCTCCAGAGTTTGGTCAAATTCTTCAGCGTAACGTTGAAAACACATACGGTAACTTCCTATCGCTAGTGTCTAACGCTCGTGGTATGTCGGTTGAGGAAGTGGATAGCGTTGCACAAGGTCGCGTATGGATTGGTGAAGATGCAATTGAGCTAGGTCTAGTTGACCAGTTAGGAACACTTGATGACGCTGTCGCTGCCGCCGCAGAGATTGCAGAACTTGAGAACTATGACACCTTCTATGTACAGCGCACGTTGACCGCACAGGAAATTTTCTGGAAAGAATTTTTCGGTCAAGCCATGACGTTCGTAGGAAAGTGGCAGTTTGCTCACGCCGACTCGTCACTCGTTAACGAGTTTAAGCGCGTACTTAAAGAGTTTAGTTTAGTTAATAAGCTGAACGACCCTAAAGGAACCTACGTGCTTTGTTTACCTTGTGATGTCGAGTAGCTAATAATAAATACAGTTAACATTAGATACAGTTAACTACGCAAAGACATAGAGTGAGGCAGAAACATCGCTTCAAATGATTTAAATAAAGAACAGCGTCGCGTAATTACCGACGCTGTTTTTTATTGTTTTGAACAAGCAGAGCGTTACTTTAACCGTAAGTTTGAACGCCCAACCATTACGTTTAGACGTTCAGGTAGGAATGCCGGAACGGCGTTTTTGCAGCAAAACCGCCTAAACTTTCACCCTCTTCTTTTCAAAGAAAATGTCGAGGCCTTCATAAATGACGTGATACCTCATGAAGTAAGTCATTTACTGGTATGGACGTTATTTGGAAAGGTTCAACCCCATGGCAGAGAATGGCAATCGGTTATGCATAGTGTTTTTAACCGTACACCTGCAGCCACCCATCAGTTTGATGTAAAACGGGTGACAAAAACCTTCCAATATGTTTGCGACTGCGACACATACGCGTTATCTACGCGCAGACACAATAATATTTTGAAAGGCGCACAGTATAAGTGTCGAAAATGTCAGGCATTGCTAAGAGCCGCCTAAACGCTCTCCATTTATAGAATAAAAGTTGGCCTAGTAGCTAGACTACTATTAGTAGGCTACGGGAGTTTTGAAACAACAGGTGGCTTTTAATTAAACCAGTGTTTAGTGAATGCGTTATCTAGATCGTTAAAGGCCGTTTTAAGTAGCTGAGCCAGCTCCTTATATTTAGGCTTTGACTTAGCATTACTGATATTCACTCCCTGCGTACGCATTTTAGAATGAATTTCCTGATACCAGCTTTTTAGCTGTGGTGGAAGATATTGATCTGAGCGATGCCCTAACCATAGCAAACCCTGCATAGGTAAACTCAAGAAAAAAGCACCTATCGTAATAGTTTGGGGGAGATAGTCTGTACCTAAGTTTTGATATAAAAGCGCACATGACAACATAGCAACCGGCGGCATAGTCTTAATAGCAAACTTGGTGGCTGCTACTACTCTGCATTCTGGGAAAAAAGCGTAAAGCTCTTTTCTCACAGGCCATGTCTTCATGTACTGCTGACCGTTTTTCAACATTGTCATTACTGATTGAGACATGGTTCACCTCTTCGTTCTCAGATAGGTATAGTTAAATTGTAAACTGCTTTTTATCTATTACAATTTAGTTGCGTAATTTTTACTCGTTTTCTTTTTTTGCTTTGAATGCGGCGCCTCCTATGAGGAACCCGCGACGCAAAACATTTTATCAAATAAGATAACGATTTGGGTAATTAAGTTTTGTCGAAGCCGCTGTAAAGCGCTTCTGCGCCCCCACTGTGCTCTAGTTACGTTCTGGCTTACTTTTTAGATGCCTTCGGCGCATAAATTCAGCGGTCATGCTTAAAAGGTACTACAAAGTTAAAAGCATCGTAATAATTAAAAGGTATAAATTGAGCCTATCTTTAAGTGACATTTTTAGCACTTGAAGGCATCATATAGCGCTTTAGCCTGAACATAGTCTTGTATGGCTTAGTTGTTACTTTTGTTAACACAACTAACTGACGACCTGCAGATCATGCGCTGGCAGATTACTATAATAAAAGTAACTGGGTATTGAGCTTGATTTACGAATTTTCGCCCCTACCTAGCTTTCTAAGAGAATTTTATAAGTAACCCATAACGGGTGAATTATTTGGAGAGGAAAATGGCAGAAAGCAGACACGTCCGTCTACTTATCTTAGGTTCAGGCCCTGCGGGTTATTCAGCGGCGGTTTACGCTGCACGTGCAAACCTTGAACCTGTATTGTTAACTGGTATTCAACAAGGCGGACAGCTTACTACCACCACTGAAGTAGAAAACTGGCCGGGCGATCCAGAAGGACTTACAGGTCCTGATCTCATGGTTCGTATGCAAAAGCATGCAGAAAAGTTTGATACCGAAATTATTTTCGATCATATCAACAAAACTGATTTTTCAAAGCGCCCTTTCACTCTTTATGGTGACAGTGGTACGTATACCTGTGACGCATTAATTATTGCAACAGGTGCCTCTGCTAAATACCTAGGCCTAGAGTCAGAACAAGCCTTTATGGGTAAAGGTGTATCTGCCTGTGCAACCTGTGACGGTTTCTTCTACCGCAACCAAAAAGTAGCGGTTATAGGTGGTGGTAACACGGCTGTTGAAGAAGCACTATACCTTTCGAACATTGCTTCAGAAGTCCACGTTATCCATAGAAGAGACAGCTTTAGAAGCGAAAAAATTCTAGAGAAGCGTCTTCGCGAAAAAGCTGAGAATGGCAACGTGGTCCTTCACCTAAATCGTACCCTTGATGAAGTGCTTGGTGATGAGATGGGCGTAACCAAAGTTCGCATCAAAGATACCAACAGTGAGGCGACGGAAGAGATTGACGTAATGGGTCTTTTCGTGGCTATCGGCCACAAGCCAAACACTGATATCTTCGATGGCCAGCTAGAAATGAAAGATGGCTATATCGTAGTGAATAGTGGAACTAACGGAAACGCAACTCAAACTAGCGTTGAAGGTGTATTTGCCGCGGGTGATGTGAGCGACCACATTTATCGTCAAGCTATTACATCAGCTGGAACTGGCTGTATGGCTGCGTTAGACGCCGAAAAGTACCTAGACGGTACCATGCCTGAGCAAGGTTAATACTCTATACCTAAGCCCTACAATTCTGTGGGGCTTTTTTCTGGCTGAATTATGATAGCGTTACACTACATAGAAGAAGGCGCTCCCTTCCCTTCTGTCGATACCGCATTGGAAGACCCCAACGGCCTGTTAGCGTTTGGTGGCGATCTCAGCCCAGCCCGTTTATTTTCAGCTTATTCGCAAGGAATATTCCCTTGGTTTAGCGACGACGAACCTTTGTTGTGGTGGTCACCTGACCCAAGAGCCATTATCGAACTCGACAACTTTGTTGCTTCGAAAAGCCTTAAGAAGCTCGCTCGTAAGAGAAAGTATCAAGTAACTTTAAATCATGCGTTCGACCGTGTGATAGAAGCTTGTTCATCAACACCTCGTAAGAACCCTAATACGGGTGAATTGAACAGCGAAACCTGGATTACCTACGACATGATTGACGCCTATCGGCAGCTTAATGGTTTGGGTTTAGCGCACTCGGTAGAAGTATGGAATGGAGATTCGCTAGTTGGCGGGCTGTATGGCGTGGGAATTGGAAAAATTTATTGCGGCGAGTCTATGTTCCACGTTGAAAGCAATACATCTAAGCTTGCCATGTTGGCCTTGGTCGAACATATGAAATCTCAAAATATGGCGTTTATCGATTGCCAGCTTCCCACTGATCACTTGTCATCACTGGGCGCTACCGTGTTGCCTCGCGAAAACTTTATTGAAAAACTGGAAAATAACAACCACACTTTAACTGAAGACGGTAGGCTGTCTGAAGACTACCTTAATCGTTGGAAGCCAAGAGTGATTACTCCGTGAAGTTTGGTATAACGCAATCATTTTCATGTAGCTATTTGCCTGATGAGCAAGAGCAGTTGTTAGTGTACGCCGAAAATAATGATTTTCAGGCGTGGCGATATTCGCAATTAATACAAGCGGGCTTTCGTAGAAGCGGCGAGCAAATTTATCGCCCCCACTGCCCTGCCTGCCACGCGTGTAAATCTGTGCGAATACCGGTCCACGATTTCGCACCTTCTCGTAGTCAGAAGCGACTACTTAAAAATAATAAAGGGTTTAGTGTAAAACTCGTTGATAAAACCAAATCGACTTACTACCCCCTATATGAGCGCTATATTACAGAGCGCCATGCAGATGGGAGTATGTACCCGCCATCTAAAACACAGTTTGATAATTTCGTATTGTGTGAGTGGATGACAACCCATTATTTAGAGGCCTATGATGGCGACAAGCTTATTGCTGTAGCCGTCACTGATATCGTCGATGCCAACGAACACATGGGGGCACTTTCTGCGCTTTACACGTTTTTTGACCCCGACTATAGTTCAGCCTCTTTGGGCACCTGGATGATATTGATGCAAATTGAGCAAGCGAAGGATTTAGGCCATCGATACGTCTATCTGGGGTACTACGTAGATGGCTGTAAAAAAATGTCTTACAAACATAAATTTTTGCCATTTGAGCAGTTTAGTGACAATGAATGGCATCTATTTAGCAAAAATAGTAAAATAGACACTTAATTGCTTTACACCGAACCCAAGATTGGGTAAGGTCTGCGCGGCAAAAATTTTGAATTACTGAGGTAACTGCTTTACATGGCAAAAGAAGATTGTATTGAAATGGAAGGTACTGTGTTGGACACACTACCTAACACTATGTTCCGCGTTGAACTAGAAAACGGTCACGTAGTGACTGCACACATCTCTGGTAAAATGCGTAAGAACTATATCCGTATTCTTACTGGCGATAAGGTCACTGTTGAGATGACTCCTTATGATTTGACCAAAGGTCGTATCATTTATCGCGCAAGATAATGAGCCATTTAAGCGGTAACGCATAAAAAAAGCCCGATTAATATCGGGCTTTTTCGTATCTAGTGGTTACAGTGTCAAAAAGAAACTGTAGCGCTAGGTAAACAACGTCAGTTGTATTGCCTAACGCTACGCTAGGTCACTGCTCAGTATTAATGTGCTGTTCTAGCTTGGTTCTGCTTCTTCAGACTTAGCATCAACGCCTGAGTATTCGAAGGTAAGCTTATCATCAACACAATCTACTTTCACATTTCCGCCTTTAGATAGCTCACCGAATAACAATTCATTCGCAAGCTCCTTCTTAAGGTCGTCTTTAATAACCCGAGCCATAGGACGTGCGCCCATCGCTTTGTCATAGCCCTTCTCGGCCATGTAAGCTCGCGCAGCGCTGGTTACCTCTAGCGACACACCTTTAACGTCAAGCTGTGCCTGAAGCTCGATAATGAATTTATCAACCACTTGTAGAATAATCTCTGGATCAAGGTGATTAAACCAAATAATGCCATCGAGACGGTTTCTAAACTCAGGGGTAAACACCTTGTTTATTTCAGACATTGCATCGTGGCTGTGGTCTTGCTGTTTAAAGCCAATAGACTTACGCACCGTTTCCTGCACACCTGCGTTGGTGGTCATTACCAACACAACATTTCTGAAGTCTACTTTACGGCCGTTGTTATCAGTCAGCGTGCCGTGATCCATGACTTGAAGGAGTATGTTGTATATATCGCTATGCGCTTTCTCAATCTCATCTAAAAGCACAACAGAGTACGGATTCTTTATTACCGCGTCTGTTAACAAACCACCTTGGTCAAAACCTACGTAACCTGGAGGAGCACCAATAAGGCGACTAACGGCATGGCGTTCCATGTACTCAGACATGTCAAAACGCACTAGCTCTACGCCCATGGTTTTCGCCAATTGTTGTGTTACCTCTGTTTTACCCACCCCGGTAGGGCCAGCAAACAAGAAACTACCAATAGGTTTTGCTTCATTGCCTAAACCTGAGCGCGATAACAAAATAGCGTCATTCAGCGTCTCTATGGCTTTATCCTGACCGAACACAACCATCTTAAGGTTGCGGCCTAGGTTCTTAAGAACTTCTTTGTCAGAAGCCGATACAGATTTCTCAGGAATACGCGCCATTTTTGCAATAATTTGCTCAATATCGCCTACATTGATTGTTTTCTTGCGTTTTGACGGTGGCAACAGACGCTGGCTCGCGCCGGCTTCGTCCATAACATCAATAGCTTTATCTGGAAGATGACGCTCATTAATGTATTTAGCTGACAGTTCAGCGGCCGCTTGAATCGCCTTTTGTGTAAAGCGCACATTGTGGTGCTCTTCATAACGACTCTTAAGCCCAAGTAGTATTTTGGTAGTGTCGCTCACACTTGGCTCAGTCACATCTACTTTTTGGAAGCGACGAGCAAGGGCGCGATCTTTTTCAAAGATTCCCTGGTACTCTTGATAAGTAGTCGAACCAATGCAGCGAAGTTCACCGCTAGATAGTTTAGGTTTAAGCAAGTTAGACGCGTCCATTACGCCACCTGACGCCGCGCCGGCACCAATGATGGTATGTATTTCGTCAATGAACAAAATTGCGTGTTTGTCTTTGCCAAGCTCTTTCAAAATCGCTTTTAAACGTTTTTCAAAGTCACCACGATATTTGGTGCCAGCTAGCAGCCCGCCCAAATCAAGTGAATACACTGTACTTTCTGCGATAACTTCAGGCACGTCATTGTTTACAATCCTATAAGCTAGGCCTTCCGCAATTGCAGTTTTACCTACACCTGCCTCTCCCACAAGCAACGGATTGTTTTTACGGCGACGACACAGAATTTGAATTGTGCGTTCTACCTCTGAATCGCGGCCGATGAGCGGGTCAATTTTGCCATCTTTAGCGTGACGATTTAAATCAGTAGCATACTTGCTTAATGCAGAACCGCCCTCTTCACTTGATTCACCTTCTTCAGATGCTTCTGGGTTAACGGGCTCATCGTCGTCCGCCTTACTAACGCCGTGACTAATAAAATTCACAACGTCTAAGCGAGTAACATCAGATTTTTTAAGGATATAAACGGCTTGCGATTCTTGTTCGCTGAAAATAGCAACTAGTACATTGGCGCCAGTTACTTCGTCTTTGCCTGACGACTGCACGTGAAATACCGCACGCTGTAGCACACGCTGGAAGCCTAGCGTCGGCTGTGTTTCCCGTTCGTTTAACTGGTCATCTAAGATAAGTGGCGTGGTATCTTTAACAAACGATAGGAGTTCGCTTTTGATTGCCTCAATATCGGCACCACAAGCCTTGAGCGCGTCGCGAGCAGCTGAGTTATCAAGCAATGCCAACAACAAGTGCTCAACCGTCATAAACTCGTGACGGTGCTCTCTGGCAAATACAAACGCATCGTTTAACGTTTGTTCTAATTCTTTATTTAACATATTGCTCGCCCTCTACAAAAAACCTTATGCTTGCTCCATCGTGCACATCAGCGGATGCTGATGCTTGCGTGCGTACTGATTAACCTGCATCACTTTTGTCTCTGCTATCTCAGCAGTAAAAATGCCACACACGGCTTTTCCTTGATAATGAACGGTCAGCATAAGTTGGTTGGCTTTCTCATCGTCCATATTGAAAAACTTTTTGAGTACCTCAATGACAAAATCCATCGGTGTATAGTCGTCATTGTTCAACAACACTTTATACATGGGAGGCGGCTGCGGCTTTTGTCGCTGCGCGTCTTTTTGTTTTTCCTTTTCGATACTAATAGCGTTGTCTTTACTCATAACTTAATAATAGTGGTATACCGGCACATATGTGTACAAACTTTTGTATAAATTTATTCACATTTGCCCTTGACATAATATGGTTAAAAAATCTACATTTTGTATAGTGGTTTTGAGTATTGCACGTTTGTCACTCTAAAGCAGTCACTTTAAAGTTTCTACAGTCAATACTCTTTCCACCGTGTCTCCGGATCTATAATGGGGGCAGATACTCGTGAGTTCAAGGATTAAGAGGAAGTCGAAGTATGGCGGTTGGCAAAGTTAAATGGTTTAACAACGCAAAGGGTTTTGGATTTATCGTGCCTGAGGATGGTGGTGAAGATATTTTCGCACATTACTCTACGATTCAAATGGAAGGCTATCGTTCGCTAAAAGCAGGTCAGGAAGTAACGTTCGAAGTTCAGCAGGGCCCTAAAGGTCTTCACGCTGAGAACATTGGCTTCAAAGAAGAACCAGAGCGTTAATAAAGAATTTAAAAAGCCTGACCCTTGCGTCGGGCTTTTGATTTTTTCGCTGTAAGTTTTTGCTACGTTAACGTGAGATGGGCGCTATTGGGCGTCACGTATTTCGTCGTCTTTAAATCTTCTAATACAGTATTCTCAAACCTTTTTCCTAGAACCTACACCTCTCTTTTCTGTTTTATTATAAATTTTTAAGATTAACGATATCCTAGAAGTAGTGTGTGGGAGCTAATGCTTAAAAACCGCTAACGCTGTTGTTTTTTATTTAAGTGCTTTCATGTTTCGTTTTAATCGGCATTCCTTTCTCATTTCGCCGTTCAGCGTCTTTTTAATTTCACTGACTTAGCATTTCCTTATCCTGCTAATTTGGTATTTTCACTCTGCGCTTTGCTATACCGTACTTCTAAACCGTACTTCTTATACCCTACTTTCAATACCAGCCTTAACTTGTCAGCGGCATAAAAAAAGCCCGCTTAAATATATAAGCGGGCTTACTAATGGTATTTAGATAACACTAACAGCTATCTAGGCAAGCTTACGCGGATGCAATAATACAGCCGCGTCTAAACGCTATGGTCAAGAATCTATGCGCCAAGAATCCCTTTTAAAGTCTGGCTAGGAGACATTGTTGCGAAAAGCTTGTCTTCGTCTGGGTAGTAGTAACCGCCAATTTCTTGCGCGCTACCTTGAGTTGCATCAATCTCAGCCAAGATGTCATCAATTTTTGCAGATAACTCTTCATACACTGGCTTAAACTGCGCTGCTAGGTCTGCATCTTCAGTTTGGTTTGCTACTTCTTCAGCCCAGTATAGACCTAGGTAAACGTGGCTACCACGGTTATCAAGCTGACCTGCTTTACGAAGTGGAGACTTACCGTTGTTCAGTAGCTTCTCAGTTGCTTTATCTAAGGCAGAAGCAATTACTTTTGCTTTAGTGTTGCTGTGTTTAATCGCAACATCTTCTAGCGATACCGCTAGAGCAAGGAATTCACCCAGTGAGTCCCAACGCAAGTGGCCTTCTTCAACAAACTGTTGTACGTGCTTAGGTGCACTACCACCCGCACCAGTCTCATAAAGACCGCCGCCTGCCATCAATGGAACAATAGATAGCATTTTAGCACTTGTACCCAACTCTAGAATTGGGAATAAGTCAGTTAGGTAGTCACGAAGTACGTTACCTGTTACTGAAATAGTGTCTAAACCGCGAAGCGCACGTTCCATGCTGTAGCGAATAGCGCGTACAGGAGACATAATTTGAATGTCCAAACCGTTTGTATCGTGGTCTTGAAGGTACTTTTCAACTTTCTTGATAAGTTGCGCATCGTGAGCACGCTCGTCATCTAGCCAGAATACTGCAGGCATACCCGATTGACGTGAACGAGTCACCGCTAGCTTAACCCAATCTTGAATAGGTGCATCTTTCACCTGACACATACGCCAGATATCGCCTTCTTCAACATCGTGAGAGATAAGAACGTTACCGTCTTGGTCAACGATTGATACCGTGCCGTCTGCTTCTAATTCAAACGTTTTGTCATGTGAACCGTACTCTTCTGCTTTTTGCGCCATTAGACCAACGTTAGGTACCGTACCCATTGTTGTTGGATCGAATGCACCATGTGTCTTACAGAAGTTAATAACTTCTTGGTAAATGGTGGCGTAAGTACTTTCAGGAATAACCGCTTTAGTGTCGTGCGCCTTTCCATCTGGTCCCCACATTTGACCAGAGTTACGGATCATTGCAGGCATAGACGCATCTACAATTACGTCACTTGGTACGTGTAGGTTCGAGATACCTTTGTCAGAGTTAACCATCGCAATTGGCGGACGGTCTGCATAACATGCGTTGATATCTTTTTGAATTTCAGAACGCTGACTTTCAGGTAGGCTCGCAATTTTGTCGTAAACGCTACCAAGGCCATTGTTTGGATTAACACCAAGCTCTTCAAACAGGTCGCCCCACTTGTCGAATAAATCTTTATAGAACACTTTTACACAGTGACCGAACACGATTGGGTGAGACACCTTCATCATGGTCGCTTTTACGTGTAGTGAGAATAGAACGCCAGTGTTCTTCGCATCTTCGATTTGCTCTTCGAAGAACTCGCAAAGCGCCTTTTTGCTCATGAACATGCCGTCGATCACTTCGCCAGCAAGCAAGTCTACGCGAGGCTTAAGTGTTTTCTTGCTACCATCTTTGCCAGTAAATTCAATGCTAACGTGACCGTCTTTTTCTACTGTCACTGATTTCTCACCAGAGTAGAAATCACCGCCGCGCATGTGCGCTACGTGTGAACGAGACGCTTGAGACCACTCACCCATTGAATGCGGGTGCTTGCGCGCATAATTTTTAACAGCAGTAGGCGCACGACGGTCAGAGTTACCTTCACGCAGTACCGGGTTAACCGCACTACCTAATACCTTGCCGTAGCGCTCACGAATCTCTTGCTCTTCAGCATTTTTAGGTGAATCAGGGAACTCTGGTACGTTGAAGCCTTTATCGTTTAATTCTTTGATCGTTGCACGAAGCTGAGGAATTGAGGCACTGATGTTTGGAAGCTTGATGATGTTAGCGTTCGGGTCTTGGGTCATCTCACCCAGTTCAGCTAACGCGTCTGGCACTTTTTGTTCTTCAGAAAGATACTCAGGGAAATTTGCCAATACACGCGCAGCTAATGAAATATCGCTTAGCTCAACGTCGATATCTGCAGCTGCTGCAAACTTCTGGATGATTGGAAGAAGTGAGTAAGTCGCCAGCATTGGCGCTTCATCAGTCTTCGTATAGATGATCTTAGACTTGGTCATTATATACCTCAATTTTTTCGACAGGGTACTGTCGTCTTTAGTCCATTAGGTCGCAACAACCCGTAACATGTTTAATGTTACGCCCACAGTCATTGCGAAACGTATTTGATGTTTTCCACCTTTTGCTTTTATTGAGCATTAGGTCACTTGCTGTTTTCTTCCCTGCATATTATTCAATTCCCTATGTTAGCAATAAGCCCCTCGTTGCCATGCGCTTAACTTAATAGTTACGCAAAGCGGCAAGGTCTAATGTACAAGCAAGCCCGCTTGTCACTGCTAAAACTGTCTAATAATTATGCAGATGCGCTCTCTTGTAAAAATGGGAGCGACCATTAGTATAGGGTCGAAAGTTTGAGTTACAAGTCATACCATTGTCTTAGCACATAAGATCACAGAATTTATCGACAAACTACTGTGCAGAAACGTCTATTTGTGCTGAATTTTCTCAAGCGCGTTAATTTGATTTGAAGTAAAATCCCCACCGAAATCTCGACAATCAACAAGCGGAAGTAGCATGTCTTCAAACGCCAAAGTGGTGCTGTTTAATAAGCCCTTTCAAGTTCTTTCTCAATTTACCGACGCGGACGGTAGAGAGACGCTAAAAGATTACATTGATATTCCCGATGTTTACGCAGCGGGACGCCTAGACCGAGATTCTGAAGGCCTCTTAGTACTCACTAATGATGGTAAGCTTCAACACAAACTGGCAAACCCCAAGGCCAAGACCAGCAAAACCTATTGGGTACAGGTTGAAGGTGTAATGGACGAAAAATCCATGCAGGCGCTACGTGATGGTGTTGAATTAAAAGACGGCATGACTCGCCCAGCTAAAGTAAAAGCGATGAAGGAGCCCGATGTATGGCCAAGAAACCCACCTGTGCGTTTCAGACAATCTATCCCAACTAGTTGGGTGTCAATTACCAT
Source organism: Alteromonas macleodii (assembly GCF_903772925.1). Classification (NCBI taxonomy): domain Bacteria; kingdom Pseudomonadati; phylum Pseudomonadota; class Gammaproteobacteria; order Alteromonadales; family Alteromonadaceae; genus Alteromonas; species Alteromonas fortis. The sequence continues at coordinate 2,082,821 of NZ_LR812090.1, read as the reverse complement.
CACAGAAGGCAGAAACCGACAAGTAAGACGTATGACAGCGCACGTAGGTTTCCCTACCCTTCGCCTTATAAGATATCGAGTAGGCAGCTGGACCATAGATGGCATTGAGAATGGTAAGTACGTGAGCTTTTGATGATAAAAGCAAATCCGATACTTGAATTCACCTTTGACGACCACACTAATGCGGCATCAAGAGGCTGGAAATATATCAACCGATCGGCATAGCTGTACCTTGTGGTGCTTATTTACGCATAGAAAAATTTATGCGTAAAGAACCGAGCATGTCCACGTACATATTTAATTACTTAATCAGATAAGGATTAAATGTGAATTACCGATCGGAATCTGATAAAATCCGCGACCTCGAAAACAGGCCTATTTGTTCTTGGTAACTTACGTTAAAGCTCACATAGCAGCTTGGTGGAATAGCCCACCAAATAAGTAACTGTATTGGCAAATTCATAAGTATGTTAATGCATGACCCCATTAGCAAATAAGGCTTCTTTTTTATTAATCAAATGAGTGTGCAATCTGTAGTGAGTGATATTGAATCTAACGCCAGCAAAAAAGTGATCGTCGGTATGTCCGGCGGTGTCGATTCGTCTGTTTCAGCCTACCTGCTTCAACAGCAGGGATACCAGGTTGAAGGTCTTTTCATGAAAAACTGGGAAGAAGATGATAACGATGAGTACTGCGCCGCTGCGGAAGATTTAAAAGATGCGCAAGCGGTTGCTGACAAGCTAGGCATAGAGCTGCACACCATCAACTTTGCTGCAGAATACTGGGATAACGTATTTGAGTATTTTTTAGAAGAATACAAAGCGGGCCGAACGCCTAATCCAGATATTATGTGCAACAAAGAAATTAAGTTTAAAGCGTTTCTTGAGTTCGCTGCAGAAGACCTTGGTGCAGACTATATAGCCACGGGACACTATGTTCGCCGCCGTGAAGTAGACGGCAAATGGCAGATGTTGCGCGGTCTCGACAACAACAAGGACCAAAGTTACTTCTTGTATACGCTAGGTGAAGAGCACGTTGCTAAAACCCTTTTCCCTGTGGGTGATATTGAAAAACCACTGGTGCGTAAAATTGCTGAAGAGCAAGGGCTGATTACCCACGACAAGAAAGATTCAACAGGGATCTGCTTTATCGGCGAACGCAAGTTTAAAGACTTCCTAGCCCGCTACCTACCAGCGCAGCCTGGCGTTATCGAAACCGCAGAAGGTGAAGAAATTGGGCAACACGAAGGCTTGATGTATCACACTCTAGGTCAGCGTAAAGGCCTTCACATTGGCGGTTTAGCTAAATACGGTGATGACCCTTGGTATGTAGTAGATAAAGACGTTGCCCGCAATGTACTTATTGTAGGACAAGGTGCCGATCACCCTCGCCTTTACTCAAAAGGTTTGGTTGCCAAACAGCTACATTGGGTAGACAGAAAAACATTAACTGAGCCTATGCGGGCGGTGGTTAAGACGCGTTATCGTCAGGCGGATATCCCTTGTACTATTACGCCAACTGAAAACGACACTATCGAAGTTGTGTTTGACGAACCACAAAAGGCGGTAACACCGGGCCAGTCGGCGGTATTTTACAGTGAAGAAGTCTGCCTTGGCGGCGGTATTATTGAGAGTTACATTCGCTGATGCTAGATACTGATATAGAGAATAATTTGGCCCTAGCTGGGGTATGTCAGGCTGCTGCGCTAGTGCAGCAGCTAGCCAGACGAGGCGCAGCTGACAACGAAGCCATCGAAGCAAGTTTATCAAGCATACTGGTTACCGACCCTGAAACTCCTCAACAGGTGTTTGGGCAATTGTCTAACTTAAAAACCGGTTACACCACCCTTGCTGCGCAATTATCTGACAAGCAAGCAACAAAAGACACAGAGCTAACCCGCTATATCGCAAGTATCTTAGGCCTTGAAAGAAAGCTAGCCAGAAAGCCTAAAGCTATGCAGGAGCTCGGCGAACGCATTTCACACGTTCAGCGCCAGCTTGCCCACGTTGACTTTCAAAACCCGCAAATTGTGTCCTCATTAGCGAGTATTTACAGCGATATCATCAGTCCGTTAGCTCCGCGTATTCAGGTGGCGGGCAACCCAGATTATTTGAGCCAACCTGCTAATCAGCACAAAGTGCGTGCCCTTTTACTTGCGGGCGTAAGGGCAGCGGTGATGTGGCGTCAAATGGGCGGTAAGCGAAGAAACATATTATTTAAACGCAAACACATTCTTAACAGTGCTGTTAAAGCACTACGATTAATAAACTAGTGAGGAGCTTAAGGTGGAACTGAGTCAGTTAACTGCAATTTCCCCTGTCGATGGTCGATATGCTGGCAAAAGCGTAGAATTACGCAGTATTTTCAGCGAATATGGCTTATTAAAATACCGTGTAGAAGTAGAAGTACGTTGGTTGCAAATGCTGTCTACTAACCCACAAATTGAAGAAGTTCCTGCCTTCTCAGACACGTCAAACGCGCTATTAGATCAAATAGTCGCTGAATTTAGCGTTGAAGATGCGATGCGTATCAAAGAAATTGAGCGCACAACAAATCACGACGTAAAAGCCGTTGAATACTTCCTTAAAGAGAAAGTAGCAGACAACAGTGAGCTTTCTGCGGTCAACGAGTTCATTCACTTTGCGTGTACGTCTGAAGACATAAACAACCTTTCTCACGGCCTAATGCTTCGTGAAGCCCGCGAAACTGTTATTCTTCCTTACTGTGACAAATTAATCGAAGCGCTAGTAGAACTTGCTAAGCGTTATCAGAATGTACCTATGATGGCCCGTACCCACGGTCAGCCAGCCTCTCCTACTACTATGGGTAAAGAGATGGCAAACGTGGCTATTCGCTTGAAGCGTCAGCGCAGTCAAATTGCAGGTGTTGAACTGCTTGGCAAAATTAACGGTGCTGTGGGCAACTACAATGCACACTTGTCTGCCTATAAAGATGTAGACTGGCATGGCGTTTCAGAAAAGTTCGTTACCTCACTTGGACTTACCTGGAACCCGTTCACTACGCAAATCGAACCTCACGATTATATCGCTGAAATGTTCGACGCTGTTGCCCGCTTTAACACCATTCTTATCGATTTCGATCGTGACGTTTGGGGTTACATTGCACTAGGTCACTTTAAGCAAAAAACTGTTGCTGGCGAAATTGGCTCATCCACTATGCCGCATAAAGTTAACCCTATCGATTTTGAAAATTCTGAAGGTAACTTGGGTTTAGCCAATGCTATCTTTGACCACCTTGCTGCCAAATTGCCAATTTCGCGCTGGCAACGCGACCTTACTGATTCAACGGTCCTTCGTAACCTTGGCGTAGGTGTGGGATATGCAGTTATTGCGTATCAAGCTACGTTAAAAGGTATTAGTAAGCTAGAAGTTAACGAGCAGAGCTTGCTTAACGAGCTAGACAATAACTGGGAACTATTAGCAGAGCCAATTCAAACGGTAATGCGTCGTTACGGTATTGAAAAGCCTTATGAGAAACTTAAAGAGTTAACTCGTGGTAAGAAAGTAAATGCTGAAGTTATCGCCGAGTTTATCGATAATTTAGACATGCCAGATGCCGCTAAAGCCGAGCTGAAAGCTTTATCGCCGGCAACTTACATTGGCGACGCAATCAGGCTGGTAGATCAGTTATAAGCCCCTACGCTTTCCACTACACTAAAAACGCGGTCAGAGTACCGCGTTTTTTTATACCTACTTTTTATTTAATCTTTAAACGGATATTAACTGGGAGCATGTAGATGGACTTACGCAAAAATGACGATAAAGGCCGTGTCACGTCTAGTGAGCAAGGCGGGCCGACTATAAAGCCCCTTCACCCGAATGCGTTACAAAATGCTAAGCAAGTACAAAACGATGCCAATAAGGGTGTAAGCGTAAAACACGAAGTGCAATGCGCCGTTGTAATTTTCTGTGACCTATCGAATTATCAAGGTTTAGCAAAGCAATACGGCGATACAATGTGTACTGGTATTGTGGAAACACTGTTTAGCCAGTTTGATGAAACAGCAAATGACCTAGCACTTGTACCGCTTAAAACCAACGGCGACCAGTATATTGCAGTGGGGTTTTGCAGTGAATCTAGTTTTGCTAAATCTTGCCTCCACGCCGCTTATCGACATGAACCATTTCGGGTACTTCAAGACGTAGCTCACTGCGCGATGGAGTTTGCTATCAAGGCTCGTGACCTTGTTAGCAGCCACACTTTATTAATGTCTTCGTCTTGTCAGCTACGCTCGGGTATTGCCGCCGGTGCTCTACTGGCAGGTTACTCTTCTCGCGTATCATCAGGCTTTGATATTTGGGGAACAACCGTGAACAAAGCAGCAATGTTAGAGCAAGCTACCGCTCCTAACACTATTGCGGTTTGTGAAAAAACTTATCATGCGCTGCACACGGGTAGCGTTAAAAATGACTTACCAATAACCAAAGATTCAGTTAAACCGTGTGAATCTGATAACTGTGCTTCTATTAGCGGCAATCAAAACTCAATTCGGATTTTAACTAATCAGGTGGGCCAACGAGCACTTTACAACACTCAAATTAAAGTCAAAGCGGCATTACTGAATGCTTACATTTGCTAGATAGTCATAAGGGCAAAAACACAATTTGAGCAACAAGCATTTATCTTTGCTTGATATGCCTTTTTCTTTTTACTTTTTTCTTTTTGCACGCTCTGTACACACAGCCTATGTTTATCATCAACACCAACCAATATTCTCGCTAAGCTTTTCAGACAATAAGGTAGCAATCCCCTTTTCAATAATTGATAATGCCGGTTTTACACTATCACCTCGCCTTAGTTCTATTTTTACGCTTTCATCTATGCTTTGCGCTAACTTGTGCTTTATTCATATGTAAACCGCGCTTTGTGTAATTAGTTTCACTAAGCTTCGCGAGGGAACACCACTAATTTTGGCTTACAAAAAAGAGATGCGATGAGCACAAACGACAATACGTACTTTATTGATGCACAAACAGGTACAGGCTTTAATGCCGAAACTTTCTTAAAGCACTACTGGCAACAAAAGCCTGTGGTAATAAAGAATTTTTTTCCAAACTTTGCAGATCCTATAGATGAAAACGACTTGGCAGGGCTCGCACAAGAGTCAGATGTCGACGCTCGAATCATAAGCAATGACCAAGGAAACTGGCATGTTGAACAAGGACCAATCAGCGACTTTGAAAAGGCATGCAAGGGTAAATGGACACTACTTGTTCAGGGCGTAGATAAGTATGTACCGGACGTTGCGCCAATTCTCGCACCTTTTTCTTTTGTTCCTAACTGGCGACTAGACGACCTGATGGTAAGCTTCGCTACAAATGGAGCAGGTGTTGGGGCTCACATCGACCAATACGATGTGTTCCTTGTTCAAGGTAAAGGGAAAAGGCGCTGGCGTGTAGGTAAACCTGCAAACTACAAAGAAGTGTGCCCACACCCGAAACTAAGACAAATTGAAGGCTTTGAGCCTGTCATAGATGTTATTTGTGAACCTGGCGATGTGGTCTATGTGCCGCCGGGTTGGCCTCATGATGGCGCAACAGTTGAAGACAGCCTGACCTACTCAGTGGGCTATCGCGCACCAGACAATCTGCAATTGGCTGAAAGCCTGGCAATGATGCTGGATAAAGGTGCTGGAAATTACCGCTTTACCGATGCTGGCAGAACAATACAATCAAGCAGTGCACTAGTTAACGCCAGCGATGTTGCAGCGCTTAAACAGCAACTGATAGACGCTATTAATAGTGAAGATTTCACGTATTCCCTTCTAGAAGCCATGAGCGAACAAGGGGTTCCGGAATTCCCACTCGAAGATGAAGTCACCTTAGAGCAAATTTCAAATGAATTCGCGGCAGGCATTAGCTTTGCTCCTGCGCCCGGCATTCGCGCGTTAATTTGTGATGGCAAGCGTGGCTTACCGCGCGCTCTTTATGTAAACGGAAGCCAATTCACTTTTGCGAAAAGTGACCAAGAATGGTTTGAAGTGCTAGCATCGGGTGCCGTTTTGAACGCAACATGCTGCCAAGATGCGCCTTCTTTTACATTTTTAGAAACCTTAACTACACTTATTAATAATGGTTATTGGGAATGGGCCGAGGATTAACAGGAAAAGATGGCGTTTACTATACAAAACGTCGATTGGGAAAAGGATAAACATCGACTTAAAGCACTTAGGGAACATGTATTTGTTTTAGAGTGGCAAGTACCGGAAGCTAGCGAGTTCGACGAACACGATAGCTCGGCGTGCCATGTGCTGATAGTCAACGACCAAAACGAACCCATTGCCACGGGGCGCTTAACGAAAAAAGGTGAACTTGGCCGTATTGCAGTTAAGCGCTGTCACAGAACACTTCCTGTTTACCGCGCTTTGTTTGGCGCTTTAATAGCAGCGGCTAAACAAAATAACCTTCCCATAATCAAAGTTATCTGTAATTTGGAAAGCGTGTCATATCACCAATCTATTGGGTTTAAACCGGACGGAAACGTGTTTATGGACGCGGGCGTTCCCAGACAAAGGCTTCAATGTCCGGCAGAGCGATTTCCTCTGCCAGATGTCACCCAGCTGCACTAGGACACTTGTTACCTAGCGCGATATAAACTGATTAAACGCCTTGCTTGTTACACCCAAAGATCTGGCGTATTTTGCATCGCAAATAAGCTTTCAGCGCGATTCACTAAAAGCGCTCCAAACGCCTTTTGGCTTTCGTCTGCACCCTTAGCGTTAATCAAATTTTCTGCTTTAAGTTGCCAATGCATAGAAAAATGGCGCAATACTTCTTTCGCATTTTTCGCATTATCTACTGTTGTGTAATCAGAAGGTAAGTCACCGCTTATTACCCAGTAAAGCTTACCGTCCATTGCTTTAATCTTCCACACCGCTAGATACGGCATTAAGTAACGGCTATCTTCAGTGATAACGGTGTCAAACAAGATACCATTTTCTGCTAGAAACTTATTTGCTTTTTGAAACTGCTCTCTTACCCAATTCCCGTGTTCTTCTTCACTGATAGGTTGTCTTTCTTGTTGTTCAGCCATAATTGGTCTCTTCTTATATTTGTTTTTATTGCGCAAAACTTCGTTGCGTGAATTCCCAAGCAATACACGCGTTATAGTTTACGGTTTTACATCGCACTTCTTTAAAAGAACCATATAGGTATAGCGCTAATTACTACTTTGTCTGTGCCTCTTTGTACTGTATTTCTAGCACGCTTTCCAGCGCAATCAGCCCGATCATCAAACTTGGGCTTTTAAACGATTATTTATTCATCAATAGTGCGAGGCATACTTTGTGCCTGCACTTTAATAATAGCCCTTTAATATTATTTTCTAATATTCAAACAGGCTTCCTCCCGATATTAGACAGGCACAAACATTTACATATTTGTTATTGGCAAACCGCTAGAGTTGAGCGACACTGTAAATACACCAAACTTATAAGACGAGTGCAGGCAAATGCGTATACTAAGACTTACTCTGGGAGCAATTTTATTTGTTGGCGGAATTGTTTTGACACTACTTCCTGGCTCTATCCTTTTTGTCGTAGCAGGTTTAGTACTGTTAAGTTACGACTGGCCAAGGGCACGTGGCTGGCTTAAGTATAGCCAGCGGACAATGACAATGAGCGCACGCAAAATAGACCGTTTTCTTCTTATGCGAAAGCTTCGATAGCGCTTACCGGAGCTTTTCCCCTCTTCATATACACGCCTCGCCCACACAACACTATACTCCTTTTACTGCATAAGAATTTCTTTCGCGGTTCTTACGTTATTTTATCGCAGACACCTAACATTTAATCTTATGTAAATGCGTAAAGATGCAATGCGTGTTAACGTAATTTAAATAAACAATTGCGAAGCCTTTAATAATAAAAGTAGTGGCATTTATCTTTGCATGCTCAGCATCTTAGATAGTTCGTATCATCAGGCAATGTAACCGTATAAGTATGAATTCTGTAGTGTGTTCAAATAACGCAGTACTGCTTGGGTAGTTCATATTTATCGCTTACCTATGGAGACAAGACCATGATCACGTTTACCGTTAATGGTAACAAACACGAATTCTCTGGTGACCCTTCAACACCAGTGTTGTGGTACCTTCGTGACGAATTAAACCTTACAGGACCTAAGTTTGGCTGTGGTATGGCGCAATGTGGCGCGTGTACTGTTCACATTGACGGTATGGCACAACGCTCTTGCGTATTACCTGTTTCAGCCGTTCAAGGCAAAAAAATTACCACCATTGAAGGGCTAAGCGACAATGGCGATCACCCTGTCCAAAAAGCGTGGGTAGAACACAAAGTACCACAATGTGGTTTCTGCCAGTGCGGTCAAATCATGCAAGCTGCCAGTCTGTTATCAACCAACCCAACGCCAAGTGACGAAGAGATTGTTCAGAATATGTCGGGCAACATATGTCGTTGCGGCACCTACCCTCGCATTCATAAAGCTATAAAGTCCGCATCGAAATCAATGAGCGGCAATGCGGGTGTTAGCTACTTTGACCCAAGCAAAACGGGAGAAGAAGCATGAGTCAGAATACCTATTTTGATATGAATCGTCGCAGCTTTTTAAAGTCGACCGCTGCAGCGGGTGCATTGGTACTAGGTACCTATTTTATGGGCAGCGCTCCTCGCGCTATGGCTGGCGTTCTGGCTAAACCCGCCGATAATGCAAAGCGAGCAAACTTGTTTATTGCACTTCGTCCAGACGGAGTGGTTGAAGTTACCTGCCACCGTAGTGAAATGGGTCAGCAAATTCGTACCGCAATTGCTCAAATTGTGGCAGACGAAATGGAAGCGGCTTGGGATAAGGTTGTTGTTATTCAAGGTAAAGGCGACCCTAAGTACGGTGACCAAAACACCGATGGCTCGCGTAGTATCCGCTTCAATATGCAGCGTCTTCGAGAAATGGGCGCCAGCGTACGCTATATGATGCAACATGCTGCAGCCAAGCGTTGGGGTGTTGAGCCTAGTAGCTGTGTTGCCGAGCAACATGTGGTAACTCACACTTCGGGTAAGACTCTTGCCTATAAAGACTTAATTGATGATGCACTGACTATTACGCCGCCAGAAGCAGATAAGCTTACCCTTAAAGATAGGAAAGAATGGCGTTACATCAATACTGGTATGGCGCACATTGACCTTCAAGATATCGTTACCGGCAAAGCCACTTTTGCCGCCGACGTACGCGAACCCAAAGCACTTGTAGCGATAATCGAACGCCCCCCTGTAGTCGGTGGAAGAGTAAAAAGCTTTAACGCAGATAAGGCGAAAGCGGTAAAAGGTGTGGTTGACGTTATTGAAATACCTGCGCCTAAAGGCGCACCGCAATTTCAACCGAAAGGTGGTGTAGCAATTATTGCTAACAACACATGGGCAGCGTGGCAGGGTCGCAAAGCGCTTGAAGTCACTTGGGATGATGGTGCAAACGGCGACTACAATTCACAGAGCTTTAAAGAACAGTTACTTAACACCGTAAATGCACCGCAAGCCCTTGTCAGAGAGAAAGGTGATGCGGTGAGCGTTTTAGAAAAGGCCAGCGACAAGCTAATTGCCGACTACTACGTGCCGCATTTAGCACAAGCCCCCATGGAGCCCCCATGCGCGACAGCCATGTACCACAAAGATCGCGTTGACGTATGGGCTGCAACACAAAACCCGCAGGCTGATATGGAAACTGTGGGCGCTATGGTTGGTATGGACAAAGAAAAAATTAATGTCCACGTTACCATGCTAGGCGGCGCATTTGGTCGTAAGTCTAAGCCTGATTTTTCTGCTGAGGCAGCATACCTTTCAATGAAGACGGGCAAACCAATTCGCGTTCAGTGGACACGTGAGGACGACATTCAGCACGGTTTCTATCATGCTGTGTCGGCTCAGCATGTCGAAGCGGCTTTAGATGAAAACGGTAAGATTGACGCATATCTTCACAGAACCGCGTTTTCTCCTATTGCTTCAACCTTCCAAGAAGGTGCAAACGCACCGTTTAGCTTTGAGTTAGATTTGGGCTTTACTGACAACCCTATTCTAACGCCAAACATGAAGCTAGAGCGCGGTGAAGCACCGGCAAAAGCACGTATTGGATGGATGCGTTCTGTATCAAATATCTTTCACGCCTTTGCTGTTCAGTCGTTTATCAATGAAGCAGCACACAAGGCAGGTAAAGATGCAAAAGATTACCTATTAGAAGTTATCGGCCCTGATAGAGTTATCGATGTTACAGAGCAAAAAGCCGAGTACAACAACTATTGGGGGGATAAATCAGTCTACCCACTGGATACAGGCCGCCTGCGCAATGTTATCGAAAGAGTATCAGATATGGCAGGCTGGGGGCGAGAGATGCCTAAAGGCCGCGGGCTGGGTATTGCTGCGCACCGCAGTTTCTTAACTTATGTAGCTACCGTGGTTGAAGTTGAAGTGTCTGATGCTGGCGATCTCAACGTGATCAAGTCTTGGGTAGCCATTGATGCAGGTACTGTAGTTAACACCGATACGGTTAAGAACCAAACGCAAGGTGGCTCAGTCTACGGTATTACCACCGCGATAAGCGATGGTATTACCTTTGATAAAGGTCGCGTACAACAAAGTAACTTCCACAACTACCGCGTACCGCGTATGAGCGATTCACCGCTAGAAGTAGACGTAGAAGTGATTGAAAGCGATGCGCCACCAGCGGGTGTGGGCGAACCAGCAACGCCGGTATATGCGCCAGCACTGTGTAACGCAATATTTGCTGCGTGCGGTAAACGTATTCGACAGTTGCCTATAGGTGACCAGCTGAAAGCTTAATGCGCTTGGGTGGTTCAATCTAATAAATAAAGGGTAAACACATAGGGTGTTTACCCTTTTTTATACGTTTATATCGAATTTCTGTATGTATCAATAAAAGCGTGAAAAAAGCGATTTATGGGTAAGAGAAGAGGCTGTAAATGTTGTAAATACTAAGAAAAAAACTCAAAATGAAAGTGAACCTGTAAACTTTCACAAATCTAAGCCCACTTTCAAATGAAACCAGCAAATGCTCACCTTATTATTATAGGTAACGTTTACTCGTAATTGCGTTCCATCCACATTAGCTGCATTTTAAGTTCGTTAATTTCCTTCTGGGCTTGCGCCAGCTGCTCTACTACAGAGCCTGACTGCATAACATTTTCTTCGGATTGTTTTACTGAAACTGCGCTGTCATTATGTGCCATAAGAGTTCAACCAAGTTAATTGTTAATGTAAATCTCAATGTGTAAGTCACTTTGTAATATTACATTTTTAGTTACACAAAGTCATGTAAACAATGACCAAAAGCGCATACTTTTACGAAATAACCATAGTTTTTTTGAGGAATGTAACGCTGGCATAAATCTTAGTAAAAACGACACAAGGTCTTGAAAAACCCTTAAACAAAAAAAGAGACCAAAAGGTCTCTTTTTACTCGTATCCACCTAGCGTTACATTGGCAAGTCACCTTGCAAACGTAGAACACTGTACCTGGATTTTAGCCATGCTTTTCAGCAAGGTATAGCCATGTCTCAACGACAGTATCAGGGTTAAGCGATACCGAATCGATACCCTCTTCTACTAACCAGGCAGCGAAATCTTCGTGATCAGATGGACCTTGACCACAAATACCCACGTATTTACCGCGTTTCTTCGCAGCTTGGATTGCCATTGAAAGCAGTGCTTTCACCGCTTCGTCACGCTCGTCAAACAAGTGTGCAATAAGACCGCTGTCGCGATCTAGTCCTAGCGTTAGCTGCGTTAAGTCATTAGAGCCGATTGAGAAACCATCGAAAATATCCAGGAACTTATCAGCAAGCAATGCGTTCGATGGTAGTTCACACATCATGATAACGCGAAGGCCATTTTCGCCTTTCTTAAGGCCCTGCTCTTCAAGGAGTTCAATGACCTGACGACCTTCTTCTAGCGTGCGAACAAACGGGATCATGATCTCAACGTTGGTCAATCCCATTTTGTTTCGAACGCGTTTAATCGCTTCACATTCAAGGGCAAAACAATCGCGGAAGTCTTCAGAAATATAGCGGCTCGCACCGCGGAAACCTAACATTGGGTTTTCTTCGTCTGGCTCGTATTGATAACCGCCCACTAAGTTGAAGTATTCGTTCGATTTGAAATCTGACATACGAACGATAACTTTCTCTGGCGAGAAGGCTGCGCCAATGGTTGAAATACCTTCTACCAATTTCTCGATGTAGTATTCCGTTGGTGATTCGTAACCTGCGATCATGTCGCTTATTTCTTCTTTCAACTCTTCTGGTTGGCTGTCGAAATTAAGCAGCGCTTTAGGATGCACACCAATCATACGGTTGATAATAAACTCAAGGCGAGCAAGACCAACACCTGCGTTAGGCAAGCGAGCAAAGTCGAATGCACGGTCTGGGTTACCCACGTTCATCATCACTTTAAGCGGTAGCTCTGGCATAGCGTCAATGCGTGAGGTCACAACGTCGAACTCTAGTTCGTCGCCATAAATGAAACCGGTGTCACCTTCAGCGCAAGACACAGTAATCTTGTCGCCATTTTTAATACTGTCAGTTGCGTTACCACAACCTACTACCGCTGGAATACCTAACTCACGAGCAATGATTGCCGCGTGACAGGTACGGCCACCACGATTAGTAACAATCGCAGAGGCCTTCTTCATGATAGGCTCCCAGTCAGGGTCTGTCATGTCAGTTACCAGAACATCACCTGCTTGGATTTTGTCCATCTCTTCAATTGAATCAAGTACTTTCGCTACACCAGCACCAATTTTGTGACCAATTGCACGGCCTTCACAAACAATGTTGCTTTGACCTTTTAACTGGAAGCGCTCAATGCTCTGTGAGTCTTCACGACTGCGTACTGTTTCTGGGCGAGCCTGAACAATGTAAAGTTTGCCGTCTGCGCCATCTTTGGCCCATTCAATGTCCATAGGGCGCTTGTAGTGCTGTTCAATAATTTGTGCCTGCTTAGCAAGCTCCATTACTTCATCGTCGGTTAATGAGAAAGTTTTGCTGTCGGCAGCATCAATATCAACAATAGACACCTGCTTACCGTGAGCTTCATCGTCTGAATACACCATCTTAGTAAGCTTACTGCCTAGATTACGACGAACAATTGCAGGTAAGCCTTTGTCTAGCGTTGGTTTGTGAACATAGAATTCATCAGGGTTAACGGCACCCTGTACCACCATTTCGCCTAAACCGAATGAACTGGTGATGAATACAACGTCCTCAAAACCTGACTCTGTATCGATAGTAAACATAACGCCCGATGAAGCGATGTCACTGCGCACCATGCGCTGTATACCAGCAGATAGCGCCACACCTTTATGGTCGTAACCTTGGTGCACGCGATAAGAAATAGCGCGGTCGTTAAACAGTGATGCGAATACGTGCTTGATAGCCACCAGCACGGCTTCATAACCTTTAACGTTTAGGAAAGTCTCTTGTTGCCCTGCGAATGACGCGTCAGGCATATCTTCTGCGGTAGCAGAAGAACGCACTGCAAATGACGCTTCTTCACCTGCATCCCCCTGCAGCGTAACAAAGGCAGTTTTGATTTCTTCTTCTAACTTGCCTTGAAATGGCGTGTCGATGATCCACTGACGAATGTTTTTACCCGCTTCGGTAAGTGCATTCACATCGTCTACGTCTAGCGAGTCTAAGACTTCGTGGATACGCGCTTCTAGGCCGCTTTGCTCTAGAAACTCATTAAATGCTTCGGCGGTGGTAGCAAAACCACCCGGCACCTGCACACCGGCGTTCGCCAGGTTTGAGATCATCTCGCCTAATGATGCATTTTTGCCGCCTACGCGACCCACATCATGCATGCCCAGTTCTTGATACCAAAGTACGTATTCTTGCACAGCCCAAGCCTCCAGCTTTTTTATGTGTAGGGTATGAGGTTAATTTCAGGTTTGTGCTTTTTATCACCTGAAACTCATCAAATTGTTGTCGATATGTGGTGAAAACCACTGTTAACGCTGTCCATTACGTTTGACAGCAAACCTTTGAAATTTGTTGTCATTCACAAGAACCGTGTAGCTTTTCGACGAAATCATCTTAGAATGGGGAAATTCAGAAAGTAAACCCTTTATTACTTTTGTAATTAAATTACACCAATGTTAAGGATATGTTGTGCGCACAGCTTTTTATATTTCGGATGGTACAGCCATCACTGCAGAGGTCTTTGGCCACGCCCTGCTTTCTCTGTTTCCCGTTTCTTTCAACCACAACACCATTCCTTTCGTTGAAACTGAGGAACAAGCTCACAAAGTTTTGCAGCAAATTTCTGAAAGTTTTCAAGACACCGGAGAAAGGCCGCTCGTTTTTTATACAATTGTGAATGTAGATATTCGCAAGATAATCTCTAAATCTGTAGGTATTAACTATAATTTTCTCGATCAATTTGTCGCGCCGTTAGAAAAAGTATTGGGTGTTCCTTCAAAACCAGAAAAACACCGTACACATAGTATTCATGAAACTACCTACGACATTAGAATTGAAGCCGTGAACTACGCGTTGGCCAATGATGATGGTTCTAACCTGAAAGACTATGACGAAGCCGATATCATACTTACCGGTGTATCCCGTTCGGGTAAAACCCCCACAAGCCTTTATTTAGCGCTTCAATACGGAATAAAAGCAGCAAACTACCCTTTTACAGAGGAAGACATGGGCGACATGCTAAAGCTTCCCCCTGCCCTACGCAGGTTCAAACATAAGCTTTTTGGGCTAACGATCGCAGCGGATAGACTCCATCAAATACGTTCAGAGCGCCGTGCAAACAGCAAATATGCATCGCTGCCACAGTGTCGGATGGAACTGCGTGAAGTAGAAAACTTGTATAGAAAGGAAAAAATCCCGTTTTTAAATAGCACCAAGTACTCGATTGAAGAGATTTCAGCAAAAATATTGGCAGAGACGGGGCTCAAACGTCGTAAGTACTAAGCGGGCTTTTAAGTTATCAGTAACTTTGTACGAAGCTGCCATATTTACCCGCTGTATTTTATACAGCGCTTTTTATGTCGCGGTGGTGCCTTTAACTTTGTAAAGCGACAAGGCACCACATTACCTAAATTCTGGTCAAGTTTAGGCTAACTAGGCGATAGTAGCTCTAGTATTTGCAGTCTTGCTTGCCCTTTTATTATTTACTATTGAAGCGTCACTTCTTGTTGCTTTCTACCAATTCTTCAAGCGCTACACCTGGGTCTTCTTCACCTGCAACAGATGATGCATAAGGGCTCGCAGCTTCTGCATCCTGATGTGAAACGTCCGCTTTACTATTGGATTGTTTTTCTTCATCTGAAGACAACGTCGTTTTTTCTTGTGAACTTTTTTCTTTTGCTTTCATACCTCTAATCAACTCCTCTACATAAGGTAAAAATTCTAGAACGGTAGCAACGGCGATAACTGATAGTAAATACCATGTTGGAAGGGGCTCTTGCTTAAACCGCAGACCAAAATCAGCAGGACTTTCGCCCAGTCCGAATAACGCTATAAAATGAGACCAATGTCTGGCAATTACCAAAATTAATGCGAGCAGCGGTATCATTTCCAAAAAGCTGTGCACATGTTGCTCAATAGGCCCCACTCTTCTTTTCGATACCGCATAGCTAACGTCCCACAGTGCTGTTAATTCATGTAAGAAGAAAAACAGAATACCTGCAGCAATAATTAAACTATTCACCTCAAAGAGGAGAACCATAAAAAGAGGAATTCCTACCTCTAGAAACATCAATAGATGAATTAAGGACTCCTTCGGCCCCGCGGTAGCAGCAATATTACTGCTGCGGTGGCAAAACCAGTCGACTATCCCTGCTGTGAACCACAGCGGTATGATGAAATACATCAATATTAGCTGTGTAACGTCATTCATGACTAAACCTTCTAAATTAAGTCTACGCATTACAGATGTAAGAGCTTGTAAACTCGACATCAGATAACGTTGTAACGTTGAAAACAGAAGATTAGATTAAGAATGATTAACATTTTTTAATGTCTAATAGGTGACAGGTTTTCTTATTGGAGAAGTTGAAGTTATGCAATCGACAGGTCTTAGCGCTTGCTGATAGAAAATGACTATCACGGATAAACAGTTACAATTCATTAATTTATCGATATTGTAAACAAACAAAATGATACAATATAACATTGCACATTATCTTAGGAGAAATAACATGTTCACAGAAGAAATGGTTCATACCGCACTACAAACTTGGTGCGACAATGTAGTAGCGGTAGGTAAAGTGCACGCTGAAGGTGGCGATGTAAAAGCATTCGCTTCACAAGTGCTGTCAGATAACTACGACTACGATAATGGAAAAGTACTCTTTAAACCTACGCTCACTTTTGGCTCTCAAACATTTCGCCCAACAAAAGAAGGCGCTTTATCTTATTTCGTAGGCGGTAATAGCGACTATCCAAACGATAATGGCTTTAAATTAAAGCCATGGGTGAAAGTTTGGTATAGCAAAGAAGACTTTATTTTGAATGGTGAACTTGCCATTGTTCAGTGTAACGTACACTTTATCGGCGAAGACGACAGCCATATTTTTGTAAACAAGAGCTTTGTTTTCAAACAATGTGAAGACGGAAAAATTCGCATTATCCTTCATCAATCTTCGCTTCCGTATCAGCCTTAAAAGGTAGTTGATACGTTTTAACTAATTAAAAAAGAGTCATGGCTTAAAGACAGCCATGACTTTTTATTTTTGGCTATCCATTATTTATTTGTCTTCGTGTCTCTACCTAGTGCTTGTTTAAGCTCAGCTAAATAGTTTTCGAAAGGCTTCCACTGCCCCATTCCTGTTTTGTATATAGGTTGGCGAACCTGTTCAGAACTTGGCGTCTTTATCACCCGTTTGGTTTGGTGAAATGCTAAGCATGCTTCTTCAAAATCTAACCCACAAAAATTTAGAATGCGTTTAACCTGCCCTTCCAAATCATCCAGAACATCTTCGTGCTGTACAGTAAGAATTTCCCCAGGCAACACACTATGCCAATGATCCATAAGCTGTTCATAAGCATTATAGTAACGGCCAATATCGTCAAGCGAATAGCTGAACTCTTGCCCCTCACCGAATAACTGTTTAAAGCCACTAAAACAGCAGTCCATTGGGTTTCTGTGTGCATCAATAATTTTGGCGTTAGGCAGTATTTTTTTAATTAAGCCTATGTGAATGAAGTTATTAGGCATTTTATCAATGAAAAATGCCGCGCCTTGTCGGTAAGCTTTAGTCTGCTCAATATAACGGGCACCAAGCTTTTCGAGGGTTGCACTATCTAGTTCGCTCACGTTAAACGGATAAGGTGTTTTTTGATGACTTAATGATGAAGCAATACCTAATATATCGTGTAGCTCCATGGTGCCGTCTACCTGCGAATGTGACGCGAGGATTTGCTCTAATAATGTCGAACCAGCGCGAGGCAAGCCCACAATAAAAATAGGATCGGGAGCTTGGCAGCCCTGTTTTGAACTGAAAGAATCCGCCGTGAAAGCCTGCTGCTGAGCGTCTAAAGCCTTCTCTGTTCTACTAATATCAAATTGAAGCGTACTGTGTTTAAGTTTATTGCCTTGGTCATAGTAGGCAAACGCTTTATCTGCCTGGCCTTTGTCTTCAAACCCTTTACCTAACGCAAAACAGATGTGAATTTTATCGTCTAACTTTATCGAGCTAGCTTCAACTTGCTTGCACATTTGCGACAGCAAGTTGTCGCTAAATTTGTAGGTTTTTGTATTCGCTAAACTCCAATAAGCGTCGCCGTAATCATTCGCGTATTCAACCGCTTTTTCATAGGCGTTAACGGCATCCGTAGTATCGCCTTTTGCTTTTAACGCATGGCCCAATGCAACCCACACTTTAGGTCTATCAGCATTTTGTGACAGCACTTCTTTGTATAGGCTTATTGCTTCATCTAACTGACCAACGCCAACAAGTGCATGGGCCAAGCTGGTTTTAATAGCAAAGCTTTCTGGGTTCAGCGCTAATCGCGCCGTCGCTACCTTCACCGCATCCGGAAACTTTCCTAGTTTAGATAAAACATTTTGATAGGCTAATGCGGCACGCTCATTCTCTGGATAAAGCTCAACGCAGCTTTCTAAAAGAAATTCAGCATCGCTATATACCTTAAGCTGCATGCCTATTTCAGCAAGTAACATCATTGCCTCTGGGTGATGTTTTTGCTTAGTTAAAAACTGTCGGCATACTTGCTCTGCTGCTGAAAACTGCTTTTCATACATTAAATCGTAAGCACCGAGTACCGGTGCAGGAAGTGACTGCAAATGTTCGATTTGCTGGGTCGCCATTGATACTGCAGGTACGTCGTCATGGCTTTTATAAATGGTAAGGAGCTTTTTCCAACTGCTAATTAGCGCGGGGTTAAAATGCGTAGCTTTAAAAAATGCGTTAGCCGCTGCTTGATGGTTGCCGGTGGCTTCATGGCAATAAGCTAACTCTTGATATCCTCTACCATAATCTGGCTTAAGGCCAAGTAGCGCATCAATATGTTTAAACGCCTCACCATATTGTTTAGACAGCCTTTGAATAACCGCTGTTAAATAGTGTGTTTCCGCCTTCTGTTGATCGCTCAACGATGCAGAAAAAAGCGTTTGCATGCTTTCCATTGCAATTGAGAACTGTCCACGCTGCAGTGCCTGCCTTACAGCCCGTACTTGTTGTTGAAATTCTTCTGGTGTCATAGCCTACTTTATTATTCTATTTGCAAAATATAGCGCGCTTTTATGAGCCTAATTAAAACATAAATACGAGCGTTTCAGCACAACTGCTATTTTCTTTTACGCCTTGGTTACAAAATACAGATACTACCGAAATTTTTAGCTTTAGTAATGAGAACGGCAGACTTATGTCTGCCGTTTGATATCGCTATTGCGTGGTTAACGTTACATCAACCACTGATAACTATTAATAATAGTCGTAAGAGAAGCGCAAGCCGATGGTACGTGGACGGTTTGTCACAACTTTAGGCGTGTACTGTTGCGTGTCGATGTTTAAAATCGCCGACTTGTCGAAAACATTATCGATGAATGCTTCAACTTTCCAGCTCTCGTACGACATGCCTACAGATACATTACCTATAACGTAACTTTCCTGAATGTAGCGTCCACCACGAATAACTTCGCCGTCAGCACCTGGATAAGTTGCACCGTTAAATACCTCGCCCTCATCTTTAATCTTAAGACCAGAGCCCGTGCCGTAGATTAGGCGTGTGGCGTCTTCCATAGCGTAGGCATTCATAACCATGCCAGCAAGACGGTCGCCGGTATAAGTCAGTGATGCGTTAACAAAACCTTCTTTACCACCTTCCAACTCGAAGAAATAGCGCGCGCTAATATTACCCGAGAAGTCAGCTGAGTATGGCAGTTCACTTCCCACACCTGCAGCAATACCTTCAAGCTCAGGGTTAATACTAACAAGCTCAGTATCTAAAACGCTAAACGCTGCATTAATCACTAGGTTATCGGTAGCTAGCCATGAAATATCGGCATCAATACCTTTAACTTCCGCATCACCTACGTTGTCGGTAAATACTAGGAAGCTAATATTAGCTGGGTCAAAACGTGACGTTTGTAAATCAGTAATTTCTGAGTAATAACCAGTCGCATTAACACGCAATATACCGTCTAAGAAGTCACCTTTTAGACCAATCTCGTAGTTGTCCAAAGTATCTGTTGTTGAATAAACCGGAACACGAAAGTCAGCAAAGGCGCCTGTATCATTTGCTGCTGCGTCACCGCCTAAACGGTTAGTTACCGGTGGACGGAAACCTTCTGAATAGTTCGCGAATAACAATACGTTTTCGTTTACCTTCCAGTCTAGGCCGAATTTAAAGATAGTGTCATCTACCGTTAATACGCCGTCATCACCCAACAAACTGATATCAAGTGAACCGTCTTGAATAGCATCCACAACGCCCTGGCCGTCTAAACCTAAACCATCGTAAACAGCTGGGTCTAATACACCTTGACCGTAGGCTTCTAAACGACTTGTTACGTCACGAGTTGACGTAGCGCCGCGGTAAATGTCGTCAATTTGATACCAGCGGGCACCAAAAGTAGCGGTTACCGTGTCAGTAATTTCATAACCTAGCTGACCAAACACCGCGATTTGCTCGATTGTATGCGTTACATCGTTTACAAAGCTAATTTCAGGTGAGAAAGGACCACCGTCACTGTTAATGCCTTTATTACCCTGAAGCGTTCTCGCAAGGTCAGTGAATATCTCAGTACTTGCAATTTTGAACTGCCCTACCGAAGCCACTTCTTGCTCGTCATAAAACACACCAGCAGTTAGTTGCCATGGCGTGTCCATCGTAGTGCTAAAGCGTAACTCGTGAGTTAAACGAGTGCTTGTAGTGTCTTCTTTGTAATACTTAGTTGGGTCAAGACAACGGGCATCGTCTGGGTTATCTGGCGTCTCATAGTGTGTACACACATAATATGCCGAGAACAAACCACCGTTTGTATAACCTGTGTAATCGGTAAGTGTGTCTATTTCACGGTCTAGGTAACCACCGGTATAAACTACATCAAGTTTTTCAAGACGGCCATTTAAGGTCCATGTGGTTAAGCCAAACTCATCAGAGTTTTCATCGCTTTGGAAGCGAATCGCTGAGCTTTCACCTTCAACTGTTGGGTCGTAAGCAAATACACCTTCAGTGTCTAGGGTTTGCTCGGTATGCTGTACCACTACATCCCAATTGTCATTAATAATGTATGACAAGCCAAAACGAGCACCAGAGTAAACCGCATCGTTGAAGTTATCTTCAACGTGTTCGCTATTTCTTGGTGATACTACGGCTGCTTCGCTAGGGTCAAAACCATTTATGCTGCGACGCGCATCCATCTCAGTAGGGTCAATACCTTTTACCTGAAGAGCACCGCCAGATATGCGGTCAATAACCACTGCACTTCCAATGTAGCCACCATTGCTAGGATCGTTTTCAATGTTGTCGATCCAACCGCCTTGGCTATCGTTGTATGCCGCTACACGCAAGGCTAAATTATCAGTTGGCGTCACGTTAAAGTAGGCTTCAACTGTGTTACTCATATTACCGCCTTTGGTGGTAGAGATACTGGTATCAAAGCCTGCAGCAAATCCCGAGTGATCGGGCTTGTTTGTAATTAGTCGAACAGTACCTGCCTGTGAACTTGCACCGAATAGCGTACCTTGCGGCCCAGGAAGTACTTCTACACGCTCTACGTCAGTAGCGAAAATATCCAAGTTTCGTCCTGCCATGGAAACTGGCATTTCATCTAAATAAAAAGCAACAGAAGGCTGAAGCGCCTGAACCGATGAAAGTGTGATGCTTGATTGCGTGGTAGCGGCACCGCGGATATAAATTTCGTTTTGCCCAGGGCCTGTACCCTGGAAAACTACGTTAGGTAAGAATTCTACGTAGTCTTGAAAGTTATCAATACCAAGGTTCTCTAACGCCTTACCGTCTAAAGCAGAGACGGCAACAGGTACATCTTGGATTGATTCACTTCTTTTGGTGGCGGTAACTTCAATGGTTTCAAGTTTAGCAGGCGCGTCTGATTCTTGCGCAGCCAAAGAGGTAGATGCCAATGCAGCGATGATGGCACAGCTAAGCTGAGTTTTTCGCATTTGTGTGTGTTTCCTTCAATTGTTTTTTATTCTTCGGATTGTGTTTACTTCATACACATATCAAAAAGATCATATATTACAATACAACAACTATAATTAATTACTACACTAACGATTAATATTTAACCAAAACATAGTAAATAATAGCGGAAAGTCTAATATTGGAAGGTTATTTAGAAGCCCCCGAACGCGATGCGCTGAGTGAAATTTTAAAATACATATAAATCGAATTATTTCATCTGATATTTATTAAAAGTGCTCCATGCTGTATATTTCGCCGTAATAACCTAAGTTGAAATAAAAGGTGAAAGGAAATTACTGCGTGATTGAGAACGAAAAGAAATCTCCACTCAATAAGCCGGTGTTTATAACGTCTTCTGCGTTAATCATCTGCTTACTAATCTTCGCTGCGGGTACGCCCGAACTTGCAGACTCTGTCTTCCAAAAATTGCAAAGTGTAATTGTTTCAAACGGCAGTTGGTTTTACGTTCTAACCGTTACTATCATTGTCCTAGCAGTGGTGTATTTGGGCATGTCTCGCTATGGCGAAATTAAATTAGGGCCTGACCACGCCACACCAGAGTTTAGTTTCGGTACTTGGCTCAGCATGCTGTTTGCTGCAGGTATGGGCATTGGGCTAATGTTTTTCGGTGTAGCTGAACCATTAATGCACTTTATGTCTCCACCCACGGCACAGGCAGAAAGTATAGACGCCGTACGCGAAGCGATGAAAACGACCTTCTTCCATTGGGGTATACACGCGTGGGCTATTTACGCGGTGGTCGCACTCATACTCGGTTATTTTGCCTACCGTCAAAACTTACCCTTAACCCTTCGTTCTGCACTCTACCCACTTATCGGCGATCGTATTTATGGCTGGCCTGGACACGTGGTAGATATATTTGCAGTAACCTCAACGGTATTCGGCATTTCAACCTCTCTCGGTTTTGGCGCATCGCAAGTTAATGCAGGCTTTAACTATCTATTTGGTTTGCCCTCTAATACCGGTGTTCAAATTGCTATTATGGCAGGCGTGGTTGGCCTGGCGGTTATTTCAGTAACAACTGGTCTAGACAAAGGTATTCGTCGCCTTTCAGAAACCAACATGGTGCTGGCTATTATTTTGCTGCTAATTGTATTGTCGTTAGGTCCAACGGTATTTTTACTACAGGCCTTTATGCAAAACACTGGCGCATACCTGTCTGACATAGTGCGAAACACTTTTAATCTGTACACCTATGAAAAAACCGACTGGATTGGTGGCTGGACCATCTTTTATTGGGGCTGGTGGTTAGCATGGGCGCCTTTCGTAGGTCTATTTATAGCGCGTATCTCGTTCGGCCGAACTATTCGCGAATTCGTTATGGGCGTTCTACTTATCCCTTCTGCGTTTACGCTATTTTGGATGACCGTATTTGGTAACGGTGCTATCGACCAAGTTTTGGTGCAAGGAAAAGACGTACTGGCACAAATGGTTAACGACGATACCTCCGTAGCGTTGTTTGTATTCTTAGAGCAATTTCCATTTGCTTCAGTTCTTAGTTTTATTGCTGTACTTATGGTAATTATATTCTTTGTAACCTCGTGTGATTCTGGCGCAATGGTAGTTGATATGCTCTGTTCCCACGGTGAAAACGATACGCCGTTGTGGCAACGCGTGTACTGGGCGCTTGGTGTAGGTATTGTAAGTTCAATACTTCTTTATGCTGGCGGACTAGGTGCACTCCAAACAATGACAATTGCTGCTGCTCTGCCTTTTGCTATCGTGCTGCTTATCGCTATTTCCGGTTTGTTAAAAGCACTGAGGATTGAATCTTACAAACGAGAAAGTCTGCAGGTAATGGCTGGTACGCCTTTACATAACGATTCAGATAAAAACTGGAAAGACCGATTAGAAAACATCGTGACCTTTCCGGATGAAAGTGCTGTTCGCCGATATGTAAATAAGGTAGTTATGCCTGCGCTAACAGAAGTTGGTGAAGAGTTTAAGTCTCAGCAGTTCAATATTAATATTGAAGATAATGAAGAAGCTCTTATCTTGACCGTTGATTTAGGTAACGACCCCGAATTTATCTACGCGGTATATCTAGTGCCGACAGAACAGCCGGAATTTGGTCCAAGTGACACACCAACACTGGACGAAAACAAAAAGGCAACGTACTATCGCGCCGAGGTTCACCTGAGTGAAGGTGGTCAGAACTATGACATTATGGGTTGGTCGAAAATTTCAGTAATTAATGACGTAATCGATCACTACCATAAGCACCAACATTTTATTCATTTGCTTAAGTAACCACGTGGTTACGCATTTGTTGGAAGTAACATGCGAAAAGAAGAAGAACTATTAGTGGCACTACGGCGCGTTATTCGCGCTGTAGACCTACGCAGCAAGCAGCTAAGTAAACACGTGGGTTTGACAGGCCCACAATTGTTAGTAATGCAAAATATTGAAGAGCGCCCCGGCATTATGGTGCGCGAAATTGCAGAAAATATTAATTTAAGCCCTGCAACTATCACCAATATTTTGGACAGATTAGAGTCTAGAGACTTAGCTACGCGCATTAGAAGTACGCAAGACAAACGAAAAGTGGGTGTGTTCTTAACCGAACGCGGAAAAGAAGCGGTGGTAGACGCCCCGCGTCCGCTTCAAGAGCACTTTGTTGAACGTTTTTCTCAGCTAAAAGAATGGGAGCAAAGCCAAATGGTAGCTACCGTTCAGCGTATTGCTAGCATGATGGATGCTGAAGATATCGATGCCTCGCCTTTCTTGGAACTAGGCAGTATTTCAGAAAAAAGCTAATAGTTTCTGTTTTCTCTAAAAAATGGCCTTCAATATGAAGGCCATTTTTGTATTTTTTATAAAAGTAAAACGAACTGTACGAAACTACGACTTCGCTTTCAGCGGGTTTACTTTTCCGCCAGTAATTTTGTCTGCCCTTCCCTCTTCTTTGGCTTTTTCAGCACGACGTTTTCGAATCTCTTTAGGGTCAGCTATCAGCGGGCGATAAATTTCTATCCGATCACCGTCGTTAAGCGTATCTCGCAGTTTAACAACGCGACTCCAAATACCTACTTTTGTGGCTTTCAAGTCAATTTCGGGAAACTGCTCAAGCACATTTGACGCATTAATCGCCTCCTCTACTGTCGCATTTTCATGAATAGCAACATCAATGATGGTTTGCTTGGTGGGCAATGCGTAGGCAACCTCAATATTGATGAGCTTATTACTCATGCGTACACACTCCGCGCTCTGTCGGTGAAAGCTGAAACCATACTAGTAGCCAAACTGTTAAACACTTTTCCGAATGCCATCTCTGCTAGCTTATTACTGAATTCAAATTCAAGATTAAGCTCTATCTTACACGCTTCATCAGAGAGCGCTGAAAATGTCCAGCCGCCGGTTAACGAACGAAACGGCCCGTCTACTAGCTGCATTTGAATACTTTTACCTGGCTCTAGTACGTTGTGTGTTGTAAACCACTGTTTGATGCCGGCTTTTGCAACTAGCAAAGATGCTTTCATGCTTTGCGCTGAAGTGTCGAGGATTTTACTATCGGTACAGCCTGGTAAAAACTCAGGGTAGGAAGCTACATCGTTGACTAAGTTAAACATGGCTTCTGCGCTATGAGCTACAAGCGCGCTTCTATGAATACTTGGCATTGATCCCACTACAATTAAAACTCTTAGTCGCATTGTATCACAGAAATTTTGTATCGCTTGTATTCGGTTTTGAACCAAATGCCCCAATATAAGATAACAATGACAACTAAAGACATTCCTTTGAACAATCAGTATAATAGCCAGCATGAAAAAGAATAAAGCCAACAAAAACACCTCAGGAAATATCGCGCAGAACAAAAAGGCGCGTCATGACTATTTCCTAGAAGACAAGTTCGAAGCCGGGCTTGAGCTTCAAGGGTGGGAAATTAAAAGTATTCGTGCCGGTAAAGTAAACATTACCGACGCGTACATCATTATCCAAAATGCCGAAGCATATTTGGTAGGTTGTAGAATCAGCCCGCTAAATCAGGCATCTACCCACGTTATTGCTGCGCCTGAACGCGCGCGCAAACTGTTGCTTAAAAAGCGTGAGATAGATCGATTAATGGGCGCACGTGACCGCCAAGGTTATTCAATCGTGGCAACGTCTATGTATTGGAAAAAGTGTTGGGTGAAACTAGAAATTCACCTAGCGAAAGGTAAGCACGCTCACGACAAGCGCGACACTTTGAAAGATAAAGACTGGCAACGCCAAAAAGAAAGAATGATGAAACACAGCGTTTAACGCTGTGTTTTTATATGTGGCGCTATAAAAGAAGCTTGATTTTGGCTGCGTTTTTATAAAGCAGCCTTTTAAAAAAACCTTACCGAAACGGTATTGGCGTTAGCCTACGTCTCGTTTGGTCATCTTCTTTCGATGCAGCATATCAAGAATAAGACTCCAAAGCGGTGACGGGTTTCTTAGTGTGGTTAGATTATTTCCTAATCGCCTAAGCTGTCGTCGCACCATTGCCATGTTCGCAAGGCTCGCTAGCGATTTATCTTTCCAAGCGCAGTGTGGAATAATGCCTGAGTAAGACCATTCTTGCTGCCACTTTTTAGCGAGGTCGGGCGTAATGGCAAGTGCACTGGCTAAGCCTACCATAGCACAACCCTGCTCTATCACTTCTTCTGCCACTTCGGCCCTCTTAATGCCGCCTGTGGTCATAAGTGGAATATCGGTTTTACTCACCAAGGCCTGTGCAAATTCTAGAAAGTATGCCTCTCTGGCAAGAGTGGTATCGTCCCGTGTTTGGCCCTGCATGGCGGGCGCTTCATAACTACCGCCAGACAGTTCAACCACATCTACACCCAAGGCTTCTAAGCGGTTTACTACTTCACAAGCATCGTCGAACGAAAATCCGTTCTTTTGAAAATCAGCAGAGTTAAGCTTTACCATAACAATGAAGTTTTTAGCGCAAACCGCTCTAACCTGGCTGACTATATTTATTAATAAACGGGCGCGGTTAATAATAGAACCGCCCCACTCGTCTTGGCGCTGATTAGTAAGCGGAGATAAAAATTGCGTAAGCAAGTAGCCGTGAGCAGCATGAATCTCAACGCCGTCGAAGCCAGCTTTTTCAGCTTGCTTAGCCGTTTCGACAAAGCGCTTGCATACATCATGGATATCTTGGCAGGTCATTTCTCGGGGCTGAGCAAATAGCTTAGAGTGTTTACCCATATCTAAGGGTACAGCAGAAGGCGCGATAGCTTTGCCCTGCATGGCTTTAAATACTTGGCGACCAGGGTGATTAATTTGCATTATGGCTAATGCGCCATTCGACTTAATGATCTTCGCCCACTTATGAAACGGCGCAATATCGGTATCTTTTTCTAGTGCAACACCACCCGGCCCTGTCATAGCTGCCTTATCAACCATAACGTTACCCGTAATTACCATGCCTAAATTACCATGGGCCCAGTATCGATACAGTGAATATAAAGACTCACCGGGAATGTTTCCCATGCTCGACATATTTTCTTCCATTGCGGCTTTAACAAGACGGTTTCGCGCTGTTACGCCACACGGCAGGGTATAAGGAGAATACAATATGGAATCTGAAGACATTTACACTACAAGCCTTTTAATTATGCTGACGTACTTTAATGGTTCTTGCCTCTAAATGCATCCTTACATAGGTACTTATTCCTTAAAAATTTTCTAAAAAATTATTAAACGTTGGGCCCTTTTAACGGAAACAGAAAGCTATCTTTTAGCTTTCTTATCCCTATATTAGAGCAGGCCCTTGAAAACTAATGTTGCTAGCCACATATCAAAGTTAAGTCGAAAATAGACTTGCTGTTATGAAGGTAACTTTGTTTTCTTAGCTTTGTTTTCTTAGCTCGCATAGTAAGCTTTTGAAAACATAAGTGTTATTTTTGGTTGTTTTATAGCCAAACCCTTAAAATTTAAAGCGTTTTCTAAAAGAAAGCATTTAATGACGTAACATTTGTGCTATTATTGAAAATCACACTCGGGGCTGATTAGGATTCGACAGGATCTAGGAAGCCGGAGGTGCATGCAGAGGAGCGGTTGGCCTCTTAAAAAAGCCGCATTTAAATAGTCGCAAACGACGAAACTTACGCACTAGCCGCTTAATAACCGGTATAGGCCCTTCCACCCTAGTCTCTTCCTGCTAGCGGGGATTCGGAAGGTCATCCAAGTAGGATAGCGAGGGAACCTTGTCTAAGGGTGAACCGCGAAACAGTATTAGGCCAGCTGCAAGGAAATCCTGTTTGTCGGAGTTCCAAGCAGTTAAATAAATGACAAACTAAGCATGTAGTACCAAAGGTAGACATTTTCTGGACGCGGGTTCAAATCCCGCCAGCTCCACCAATTCAATAAATTAAGACGTCCTATGACGTCTTTTTTTATGTCCACAACAACGTAAAATCAATAACTTAGCCTAATCTAACTTTCAATAGCTTCCTTCAACCTCTTTGATTTCTAAACTGAATACGCAAAGTTGCCTATCTCTCTTACATACTTATCGTTAGACAGTAATACCGAAGGTTTTCAATTGGCCGTGTATGATGAGTGTTGTAGAACAAGGAAGTAATATATGCCAAGAAACAAAACTAACTTTATCGATTTACTTGTTGAATTGCCTTGGTGGGTGTCGCTAATACTTTCAGCAAGTACTTACGTAATCATGGTGCATGGATTACCAAATGTGCAAACTGATAACCCAATGATTGCCATGGTGTTTAACGCGTTTTCAATCCCCGCCCCGTTCATTGCCGCAATGACTTTATTAGTTGCACCGTTTGCATACTTCAATTCACGCCGTAAAGCTAAACAATTAGATACGCAACGTGGTTTAGATACTATTCGCGATCTGCATTGGCGTAACTTTGAAGAGCTTGTGGCTGAAGCCTATCGTCGCCAAGGATACAGAGTTACAGAGGGCGGTTACGGTGCAGACGGTGGCATTGATTTGGTTTTAAAAAAAGGGGATGAGAAAATACTTGTTCAATGCAAACAGTGGAAGGCACAAAAAGTTGGTGTGAGTGTGGTACGTGAGATGTTTGGTGTGCTCACTGCAAGCAATGCTAGCCGTGTTTTCATTATTTGTTCTGGTAAATTCACACAACAGGCAATCGACTTCGCGTTAAGTAAGCCTATTTCCCTAATGGGCGCAGATGAGACTTTCCCTCGTTCAAAGTGTGCAACCCGAGACTAAGTTAGAAACTGCTAAACCAGTAGTCTGTCCAAGGTGCGGAAGCGAGCTTGTAGCGCGTCAGGCAAAACGCGGGGCTAACGCAGGCAACCGCTTTTTAGGTTGCTCTAGCTTTCCCAAATGTCGTTACACCGAGTAGAAAGTTTCAACTGACTTATGAAAAGTTAGAAGAATTAGAGCGTAAAGCTGTCTGATAATTTTTAGTCGATTCAAAGCGATACGCCACACATTAGCCGAAGATAAACGCCGTAATGTGAAATACATATTTGTTACCATATAGTTGGCGGCGGCATTGGATGGGTCAGGCATTTTTAAACTATATGGCCAATCTTAATGCAATGTAAGTTGCACCTCTTTCGACATTATTTTAACCGCGCACGCGTCATATTGGTCAATGCACTCTCTATAGTTCTCATTTCTTCACTGTCGCAAGCGTATCGCCGCATAACTGTTGCCACGCCGCGGAGGTTGTCACTCATTGTAAATATTGACTTTTGTGCGTCAGCAGAAATCAAGCCAAATGAGCCGTATAAACTACCTAACGCATCTAGGCTCCCGGCGTTGGTCTCTTCCCCTAATTCGGTGAATATATCGGCATGTCGTTTCGCTATCGTATAGTAGCGCGTTTTACTAAATGTATTTCGGTATAATTCTTCACCCATAACCGTTTGAGTAATCTCTTCCCATACTTTAGTACGTTCAAAATCGACAGTATTGGAGCCTAAGCATTTAGGCGCCAGGTGCTCATATGACGCAATAAAAAAACCGGTCATTGCGGTGCTCATACTGATACCTTTTAAGCTATCTAGCATGTCTTGCTTTATGGTTTGTGGGTCACTATGACTACCAGCAAAA
Source organism: Alteromonas macleodii (assembly GCF_903772925.1). Taxonomy (NCBI): domain Bacteria; kingdom Pseudomonadati; phylum Pseudomonadota; class Gammaproteobacteria; order Alteromonadales; family Alteromonadaceae; genus Alteromonas; species Alteromonas fortis. The sequence goes on along the minus strand of NZ_LR812090.1, from coordinate 2,053,108 downwards.
AGTGACGTTAGTTCAACTACACCAGAATTAAGTAACGGCCTTGTTGCTTCAACCATCGCTCGCTCAAATTTTTTATCTTCGTAGGCAATAATTTCCATGTCGTTTCGATAAAGTGCATTAATGTAAATCGCTCCCTTGTCTTCGGCACTCAACGGCCCATACCCAACACGGCTTTGATGGGCGATTTGTTCAAGTTCTGCCATGCGGCGCTGTTTAGCGTTGTTAACCACTTTCCAGACAGAAGAGTGCTGTTTATCTGGCCCGATGAAAAGCTCTTTACTGACTTTGTTTAGCTCATCGACACTGGTAATTTTAAAAATTTTGTCAATTACACTTTGGCTGATCTGTTTAAGGTAAGGTTCTCGCACTTTAAACAGCTTATCAAAGAAGCTACTCACTACAGGCTGATTTCTCAATCCAATATACAAGTCTTTGTGTTGCTCAAACCAGTTTTTAGAGACAAGAAGTGCCTCCTCAGGCGTTGCATAGCCAATATCCGCTGGCAACGTATGTATTGAAAAATAATTCTTTAGTAAACTAGGAAGTTTGCTATTTATATAGCCTCTTACCTCATCTCTGGCTCTTATATTCAATGAATTCCAATTGGCTAATGTCCGCGGCTCTATGGCGTTCATAAGTGCTTTCAAATCTCCGTTTTGAGCGTGTTTAATGCGCGCATTAATTTCAGCATAAACCTCTTCTCGCTGCGGTTTGCGTTTGCGCTCAACCAGTTTTGTCTCACTCTGTTCTTTTTCTTTAGGTTTAGCGGCCTTAAATTCATTATCAGTTTCTCTTTTTTGTTCCACAAGCCAGGTTTCTGTTTGAGCTTTTTCTTTAGGCCATAATGCATTGCGAACATAAACAGATTGCACTTCAAATTCATCCAACGAAGAAAAGTCATTAGCTTTTGCTAATTCGTTTAATGTGTAAGCCTGCCATTCGGCCGCACCATCAAGCGCCATGCCACCAATAGCGGCACTCAAGTAGTCTAATACACGTTGTTTCTCGCTAAAGCCGCTCGATAAGACGTTAATGAGCGACTTTTTTAGCGGTAAGTTATTCTGCTGCGAGCAAATCCGCGCTAATTCGTAACCATACCCTTCACGCAGCTCATCACCCATATCTAACAAGCTATTTTCAAAGTAACTGTTGAACACTGATGGTCTGAACAAATTGATCAGTTGAACGATTTGAACGCTTTGCTTCGACGTTCCCTCGTTGTTTTTAAACTCTTCCAGCCATGCGATTAGCGAAGGTATACAGCCCGAGCCGGCTTTTTGCTGTAATATAGGGTGCCGACCCATGGCAACGTCCTGTTGCTGCGATCTAAGTAACTGTATTTGTCGAATTAGCGAATTCGCCGCCTCTTGATTTCCGGATTGTTTTTCTCGCGCTATTTGTGACTGTACTTTTTGTAATTTTGCGTTGATTTGATTTAACCGAGATTGTTTTTGCTGCTGTTTTTCTCGTTGGCCCTTTTGATGTTTAGCCATTAACTCTTTTTGTGATTGATTTTGTTCGGCGTTGATGTTGGCACTTTCGCTAACTAAGTCATATGCTTTTTTACGCAGTTCAGCAACTAATGCAGTATTGCCTTCGGCTTTGGCTTGCTGCCCTTGAATTCTAAGTGATTCAAGCTGTCGGTTAATGAAGTCTGTTCTGTTTCTTTCTTCAACAGCACGCAGCCTGGCTTTCTCGACCTCATTACCATTGTCTACAGCGCGCTGCATGTATTTAGGCAGTGTATTACCAGCAACTAGCAAAAGCGGCGCTTTTTGGCTACTTTGAGGGCCAGCAAAAAATAGATATATCTCATCTTTGTTTTCGCTTATCACACCCAAAAGCATAACAGCCGGTTGCCTATGAGGCTGATACTGGATTTTGAACAGGTTTAGCTTAGGCATAAATTCGCCGGTTAGCGCGTATGTAGTGGGCTCTGGGATGGTATTAAAGGAATCAATTTTCGCGACATCCAGTATCACCTGGCCAGCTATAGGGTTCCACTGGCCAAATTGCTTAACCTGATTTTTCCCGTTTCTCTCGCCTTGACGCCTAAATGATTGTAATGTGTTAGCTGAATACGCCGAAGAACTGGCTTCAAACCGAATATTGATACGTTTGACTTGCCCTTGCTCAACAATAAGACCGGTCCAGTCTTTGGATACCTCAGATAACACGGTTGCAGCATTGCTAAACTGGCAAAGAATGACCCCAATAATGTAAAATGACGCAATTATTAATCCTTTCAACACGAATTCCTTTATTCATTCTTGACTGAGCATGAGGCGTTCAGCTCGTATTAGCCTTATGTTAGCCAACAAATTTGTTCAAATAATAACCTATCAGTGTTCAGTAGCAAAAAAAAGCCTTAACTAAAAAGTTAAGGCTTACGCGATGTCTTGAAGTGTCCTTTGGATGCTATTTATTATGATCCTGCAATTCTGGCAAAGGCTCTCTTTGAATATAAGCCCTTGTAACTTCAAATATCTTAAAAACATGACAAATGCTCTTCGCGGTGAACAGAGTCTTTCCCCCGGGGACATACAACGCATAAACTTTACAGATTAATAGTTAGACTAATTTTGAGCAGATTTATTACTCTTAGTATAGAAGATATGTTTTTTTATAAGACAAGAAGCTATGAGATAACCTGCAACAGAAAACAATTTATCAAGTGATATTTGCCAGTAGTGCATTTCGCGTTGCCGTGTCTAACTGCATGTAAATTAGGGAAAAGAGTTAGCAGCAGGTTTTGTGTTGCTGAACAACACGTAGCGCCCCAACCGACCACTAACATACTCCGACGTTCTATTTAATAAAGTATTTTATTTGAAAGTTACTAAGCCTTAGTCTGCCTTGCGGTTTAAGCTGATCAAACAGATAGCCAACAACAATGTCGCAATCATACCTGAAGCGCCAGCTACGCCTGATGGTAGAAAGCCATCACGACCAAATATGATTAATATGGCATTGGCAAACATAGCGACCATGCCAACTATAGCGGTAAGACCACCAATCGTTTTACCGCCCTTTACCACGAAGAATAGGCCGAAAACGACGGCTGCTAATCCTAATAACAACTTCGCTGCGTAGTAAATCATGAAAGACAAAGATACTACGCCGCCAATTAAAGGTTTAGCGCCTTCTACTGCGCCAGCAACCTGACCGAAGGTTGAAAATAACGTTAGGCCAATACTTACCTGCACAATATTTAGAACGGCGCTAAAAGTAATTGCCGACCAGCCTAGCTGCGCGTTTTTTGCTTGCACCATAGCGCTACTAGCAAAAGCAGCGAGTACGGTAAAAATTACAGCCTCAAATCCCCAGGCATACTGCCTCGAAAAGCTAATTCCGCTGCTGTAAAGCGCTGTGAAAACAGCTTGTGTTATTGCTAGTAGCAGTAATAGTGATGCGGTCGCTTGAATGGTGCGCTTATGAGTAAATTCCATTATGGCTCTCTTTTCTTTTAGATATGTAAGTAGCATTTATTGATGTTGCTATAAGACAGGTAAAACAAATTAATAATTTCACTTAATTAGGTAAAAATGGCAAATCATCTATAAAGAGGAGAAACTTAGCCTATTAAGGTAGACCACTACCAATCGGCCAGTCTTTTTCGTTCAGATCTTCAGCAATTTTCTATTCAAGCACTACTTTTTCTTTTCGATTGGTCATTCCACTGTCACTTAAGAGTAAAACGTATTCCCATCTAATTAGTTATAATATAACATTGCGCACAAATTTCTGTTACAGCACGTTATACAATGCAAACAAATTCAGTGATATGCGCAGATGCGCTTACCGTGCGCGTTGAAAACCGCACGCTTTTAGACAATCTAAACTTCAATGTTGGTAAGGGTGAAGTTTTCGCGCTCTTAGGCGGTAATGGTGCCGGTAAATCAACTACGCTTAAAACCTTTTTAGGTTTGATGAAAGCAAACAGTGGTAGCGCTACTGTGCTGGGCCACAACGCCACTACTCACCCTAACGATGTTCAAAAGTCTGTCGCTTATTTACCTGAATCTGTAACCCTTTATGGTCACCTTTCTGGCTTGGAAAATATCCGTTACTTTCTCTCGGTAGCTGGTGTAGAAAAATCAGACGAAGACATTTTTGCGGCACTTCGCAAAGTGGCTCTTCAAGAAGATTCATGGAATAAGGCGTTGTCAAACTACTCGAAAGGTATGCGTCAGAAAACCGCAATTGCGCTTGCTTTGTTGCGTAATGCCCCAGTGCTGTTTTTAGATGAGCCTACCTCAGGCTTAGACCCTGCAGCTATTGACGAGTTTAATGCGTTGGTTTCTGAACTTGCGGCCAGCGGCGCTACCATTTTTATGGTAACCCACGACGTGTACGGTGCTTGCCAGGTCGCTCACCGCATTGTGCTTTTAAGTAACGGTAAGCTAACCGGCTCTTTCGAGCGTGTTGGCGATACGCCTATTGATACTGAAGCGGTACACGCAGCATTTGCAGGGCGCAAAGCATGATGTTGAGTGTAGCAAAAACCATTTGTGCAGATCAGTGGCGCTATTGGCTGCGCACTAAAGTGGCCGCAACAGTACTGTTGCTCGGGGCCATACTGACCCTGGCTGCCCTAGTTGTAAATGCGTTTCACATTGAGGAAGCCGCGCACGCTAGAGACCACCTTCAAACTGAAGCAGAAGAACGCTTTAAAGCGCAGCCTGATAAGCACCCTCACCGCATGGTGCATTACGGTCACTATGTCTTTCGTGCCCCTACTCCATTAAGCGTGATTGAACCTGGCGTCGACACCTACACAGGCAACGCTATTTTTCTAGAAGGGCACCGACAAAATAGCGCCATGTTTGCAGAGCAGCGACAATCGGCCGGGCTTACGCGTTTTAGTAGCTTAACCCCTAGCTTCCTTGCGTTAGTACTCGCGCCACTATTTATTATTCTTATCGGTTACGGCAGTGTATCGCGAGAGCGTGAGGCCGGAACACTTACTTTGTTATTGTCGCAAGGTACTACGCGCTGGCAGCTAATGTTAGGAAAACTCTTAGCCCTAATTACTGCTAGCGGGTTGTTCTTACTCCCTTTGCTTCTGGCCTGCTTATATGTCGCTTTTTCAAGCGAAAGCCCGCTAGTAGTGCTGCTATTTTGCTTAAGTTACGCCGTTTACTTCTTGCTATGGGCTATCGTTGTAATTGCGTGTTCAGCGTTATTTGAGAAAAGTAGCGTTAGCTTCACCGTACTTATTGTTATCTGGATGGCTGCGTGTGTGTTGCTTCCTCGCCTAGGGAGCAGCGTCGCAACGAATGCAGCCCCCTCAATGGGCAAGCTTGAAGCGGACTTTAAAGTAGAAGAAAAGCTTAGAAGTTTGGGCGACGGTCACGACGTTAACGACCCTGCGTTTAAAAAGCTAAAAGAAGATTTATTAGCAAAATACAAAGTGGATTCCGTAGACGACCTTCCTGTTAATTTCCGCGGTGTTGTTGCTCAGTACTCTGAAGGCAGACAGGCAAAAGTGCTTAATGAATTTGCCGAAAACAGAATGGGTGAAGAATTAGAACAAGCCCATATTGCACGTCAGTTTGGTTGGCTATCGCCTACCGTTGCCGTTCGCGCAATCTCTACAATATTAGCGGGTACCAGCCTCGAAACCCATCATCGTTTTTTACGAGAAGCAGAAGCTCTGCGCCTTGAATTCGTGCAAGGGCTAAATAAAGTGCATGTTGAAAAGCTGGATTACAAACTCGACATGAACCGCAACGCAAGCGAAGAAGCGGCGGATAAAGCTGTTGTGGGTGCAGACAATTGGGCATTGCTTTCGGAATTTAATTTTAAGCCAGAGGCAGCAAACACACGCATTTCAAACGCGCTTATCTATTTTCTACAACTGTTTGTTTGGGTATGCATTACCGCCTTGCTTTTAAAAGCGGCTGTTAGGAGGTTAAACCCATGATGCGTTTTACCGATCTTCAACGTGAAGCTAATTTTGTTTTTGGTCACCGCCAAATAAAACTTACGTTATTAGTCGTATTTCTTCTAAGCGCAGTGTCTTTGTGGTCAGGTCATGCAGAAATGCAGGAACAACAAGCCACTATTGAACGTTTGTTAGAAAAAGACCAAGTAGAGCGTGAAGCCGTTATCAATCACCAGTCTAACTTCGGCATGGTTGCTTATTACGCGTTTCACCTGACTTATGCGCCCCCTTCCCCACTGGCTTTTGCAACCGTAGGCGAAAGAGATGTATTTCCTTGGAAGCATCGTATACGCATGCTTGCATTAGAAGGGCAAATTTATGAAAGCGATACAGATAACCCAGAGCTTGCGTTTTTAGGGCGTTTCGATTTTGCCTTTGTGACCAGCGTATTGCTGCCATTATTTATTATATTGCTACTTTACGATTTAAAAGCAAAAGAACGGGAAGCCCGCCGCTTCGATTTACTAAATGTAACAGCACGCAATGCCCATGCGATATGGACATCACGAGTATTAGTCACCTTAGTGCCTTTAGCTCTTGTGACGCTTACTCCGTTTGTTGTATTCGCGTTAATCAACGGTGCATCTTTACTCTCCATATTGACCGTTTGCGCGATAGTAATAGGTAACATTGCGTTATGGAGTGCCATTGTTCTTGCGATTGGCGCCGCAAAACGTTTTGCAAACTTCAGTGCAACGCATCTTGCCTCTATTATGCTAGGCGTTTGGCTTGTTACAACAGTTGTAGTGCCTGTAACCGCACACACGGTCATTAATGCGGTGGTTGAAACACCTGAAGGCGGCGACATTGTGCTTACCCAACGTGAAGCGGTAAATAGTGCGTGGGATAAGCCTGTTGAAGAAACATGGCGTGCATTCATTGCCACTCACCCGCAGTGGGCCGACTACACAGAGTTTGACCCTGAACGAGACAGCTCATTTAATTGGAAATGGTACTACGCATTTCAACAAGTGGGCGACCAAACGGCTAGTGAGCTATCGAAGGGCTACCAGGCAGCTACGCTTCAAAAAGACACCATTGCAAGCTACATAGCCTTGCTTTCTCCTTCCTTGCTTACACAACGTTTATTATCAAGTGCCGCTGATACCAGTGTAAGCGCGATGGTGGGCTATGAAAATGATGTACGCGCTTTTCATAAAGCGCTACGAAAATTCTATTATTACCACCTTTTCAAAGACCCTGAATTTTCTCAGGAGAGCTTTGAAGCACTACCACAATTTACACCACACACTAAAGGCTCACACGAGAACCGCACAGGAAAAGAAGAATGAAAACGAGTTGGGTTAAATCATCACTTGCAGCCACTATATCAGCTTTATTAAGCACGTCGGCTTTGGCGCAAAGCGATAACAGCCAAAATGAAGCTGATGTTGAAAAAATAACCGTGCACGGTATGCACCGCGCGTATCAAGGGGCTTTTGAATACAAAGAGGTACCTGCAGCAGCTCAAGATATAGACTTAGGCTTACTTAGCGATGCTGGTGCCATTAATTTGAATGACGCACTAGATCTGTCGGCATCTGTAGCACGTCAAAATAATTTTGGCGGTCTTTGGAATAGCTTTGCAATTCGTGGCTTTTCTGGTGATGAAAACTTACCCAGTGGCTTTCTGGTAAACGGCTTTAATGCAGGTCGTGGTTTTGGTGGCCCTCGTGACCTATCTGGTATCGATCATGTTGAAGTATTGAAAGGCCCGAAAGCTGCCCTTTTCGGACGAGGTGAACCAGGTGGCGCAATTAACCTGGTAACTAAACGTCCTCAGTTTCGTGAAGGTGGTGAAGTTAAAGCCACTTACGGGAGCTGGGAGCAAATGCGAGTTGAGGCTGATGTACAAACCGTTGCAGGCGCGTCCGAGAATGTCGGTGTTCGCCTAGTTGGTTTTTATGAAGACGCTGAAAGTTTTCGCGATACAGTAGAAACCGAGCGCTTTGGGTTTTATCCATCGGTAACCTGGGAAGCGTCGGCAGATACTACCGTGACTTATGAGCTAGAGTACACAGAACAAAAGATTCCTTTTGATCGCGGTGTAGTGGCTATTGACGGCGAATTAGGCCATCAACCCATTGAAACCTTTACTGGCGATCCGAATGGCGACACAATCGATACCGAAGTTGTTGGTCATCAAATTGAAGTTTCTCACAAGCTTGCTGATGACTGGAACTTGTTGTTAGGTGCAGGTCTGCGTGATACCACATTTGAAGGCAATGCATTAGAGAACAATTTTGGCGGCCGTCAAACGCTATTTATCGACCCTAATCAAGCATTGTTATCGCGCTTTAAGCGTTATCGTAATTTTGAAACTGATTATCTTGTATTACGAGGCGAAATTGCGGGTGAATTTGAAACAGGCTCACTAACCCATCGCGTTATTATTGGTGCTGACTACGACAAATTTGAAAACGATCAGGTAATTCTGCGCTATCGCCCGCCCTTTTTCTCGGCCGATACCGACATTAACGATTTAGACTTAGATCAGTACCTTGTGGTCGATATATTCAACCCCGATTATTCACCCCTTCCCGATGTTGAGCTTTCTGACAATCTAAACCGTCTAGAAGTACAAAAAGCTTGGGGCGTTTACTTTCAAGACCAAATTAACCTTACCGACAACCTTCAAATTCGTTTAGGCGGTCGTTTTGATAAGTTTGAACAAGAAATAGATAATCGATTAGCAAGCCCGGTAAGCACTACGTCGCAAGATGATACCCGTTTCTCGCCGCAAGTGGGCGCCGTTTACGTGTTTAACGACAGCACCAGCGTTTATGCCACCTACGGCGAAGGTTTCCGTCAGTTAACGGGTTCTGATTTTGCAGGTAACCCTTTCGAGCCGAACGAATCAGAATCTGCTGAAATTGGCCTTAAAACCGATTTAACGTCTATGTTCGATAACGTACGAGGCGATATCACGCTTTCACTATTTAATATTGAGCAAAGCAATATTTTGGTGTTTGATGACAGTGAAGAAGCTTCAGACGGCTTTTTCTTAACTCCAGCAGGCGAAGCGCGAAGCCGCGGTATAGAGCTAGACATAAATGCCGAATTTGAAAATGATATTTCGCTATGGGTGTCTTACACCTTTGTGGATGCAGAAAGTACAAATGATGCGGCAGATGCTAACTTCGTTGCCGCAATTGAGTCTGGCGACCCGCTAATTAACGTTCCAAAAAACCAGTTAAGTATTCAACTAAGTAAAGATCTTACTTTAGTTGATATGCCAGTGCGTATTGGTTCTGGGCTATTGTATGTAGACGAACGCTTAGGTCAAACTGCCACAGACTTCTACTTACCAAGCTACACTACAGTACGTGCGTTTGCTGAGATAGAGCCTGTCGAAAATCTATTGGTTAAAGTAGCAGTAGACAACCTATTTGATAGAGAATTTTATACTAACTCTTTCGCAGATGTATGGGTTGAACCCGGCGCACCGCAGCGCTTTAGGCTAACGGCTGCCTATCGTTTCTAATTGTTAGAAATATAGAATTTATACGAGAAATTAAGAAGGGGCCGATATTGAATTGGCCTCTTTTTTATTTTCGACCAAGTTATAATTTTTCTTTATTAATCAGAACACTAAATATCTAAAGGATACTAAAGGCTAATAAGCAAGACTCTTTAACTCCCTTATAATAATCTATACTAAAGCAGTCATCTCTTTTTCAGTGGTTTTTTACATGTTGCTTCGCTATTTAGTTCCTTGCGCTCTTTTCTTTTCCAGCGGTTTCGCTTACTCACAAAGCACGCCCTCAGAATTTGCTGAGATGAGCTTTCAAGATTTACTCAACGTCAATGTCAATGACAATATTGATAGCGTTGAACAAAGAAAGTGGTCGCTATCCTTGCAGTTTAAAGCGGCCGAGTTTGACGGTTACATGATTGATGATAGTGATATCTCACTGGATGAGGTTTTGTTCAGCCCGGGGGAAGAAAGCCGAACCGAGGAAAACTTCCCGGTTGTCCCCACCGTTATTAATCAATACGTTAAAGTTGTACAAATAGGCTATCAAGTTAGAAGCGACGTCAAGATTGGTGTTCAGATACCACTTATTCGGCAAGAAACTGATCATATTAGTGTAGTGCCCGGGTATGACGAGTTTTTGATTTCATCTGAAGGCTTAGGTGATGTTGTCGTTACTGGCCATTATGAATTTGCATCAAATGAAAACTACAGCATTTGGTTAAGTGGCGGAATTAGCTTTCCTTCAGGGTCAATAGACGAAGAGGGAGACACGCCGCGCGCTGCGGGTGACCAACAACTCCCCTATACTATGCAACTCGGCTCTGGCACCTATGATTTCCCTTTCGAAATAGGCTATCAAAATAAGGGGCGTTATCCGTTTTCTATTATGTTTTCAGCAAGAGTCCGCACCGGTGATAACGATAGAAACTATCGTTTAGGCAATAACTATGAACTTAACGGCAAATACAATTTTATTATTTCGCAAAAAACGACCCTATTTGCGGGGGCAGAACTTAGCTATGCAGATTCAATACACGGACGAGACGAAGAAATAACGGTGGATGGTGATTTTCCCTACCCTGCGGGTATAACTAACCCAGAATTATATGGCGGGAGCAAAGTAAGATTGTTCGGGGGAGTAAATTACTTCGCTACGGATTGGCTGCAACTGCAACTTAATGGCAGTAAGCCGGTATACCAAAATCTAAATGGCCCTCAACCTAAAGAATTGTGGCGATTTGGCTTTCAATTGTCGACTCTATTTTAAGTAAACTGTGTGATAAAACTACCAAACGCTTACGCCGTCAAGATAGCATGGATAACAGTTGTATATTGCTTACTCTGTTCTCAGGCGTTTGCCGAGCTACCTAAAATCGATAAGCTTAAAGCCGCTTACATGTACAACTTCACCAAGTTTATTACATGGCAGAGCAATGAGTCTGTTCCTATCGTCTTTTGTATACACAGAAATGATGAGCTTTTGTCGTTTTTCGATGCGTTAGTAAAAAGTCGGGAAAAAGATAAAATAAGCCTTGTAGTATCTGATAGTAAAGATGCAAGCTACTGTCATATGACTTATTTATCGGCAAGTGATGAGTTAGCCGACAGCCAAGTACGCAACAGTGTTTTGATCACTGAAAACAATGAAATGATAGGCATTGCGCCCGTTTTCCGCTTTTACACTGAAAACCAAAAACTCAGGTTTGAGATCGACGTAGCACGTGCGGACGAATTAAACATTAAGATTAGCGCTAAGCTCTTACAAGTGGCGAGGATTAAATGATGTTTCGACGTTCCTCGTTCTTTACCAAACAACTTCTAGCTGTCCTAGTCGTTAATTTCTTCTCATTGTGTTTGGTAGCGGGTTTGCTTTACAACAACTTCGTCGCCGATTACAAAAGTAACTTGGTAGATGTACTAGACAACCAATCTACCCTTCTTGCGTCTGCAGCAAGTACATCGGTTCTATTTAGCGATGTCGACACCACACAAGAATTGCTTGATGCCGCGTCTAAATTACCCGCAATAAAGAGTGCAAAAGTTTATGACGACGCCTATACGGTCATTGCAAGTTACACCATGGGTGACTTTGAGGAAGATATATCTCCTTCAACAGTCAAAGAAGGCGCAACTTTCGGTAAACACCTTATCCATTACCTGAAGCCAATAGAATTCAACGATGAAGTTATTGGTTATCTCATACTTACTGCAAGCACCACTTCGCTGGAGGAACAACAGCAGCATGCTATGTATGTCGTATTAGGCGTGCTCATAGTCAGCATGCTGTTTACTTACCTCTTTCACTGGCGGCTTCAGAGTTTTCTATCAAAACCCATTCAACAGCTTATTTCACTTGTTAAGTTTGTAGGAAGCAAACGTGAGTACTCGAAACGTCTTCCTGACAAAAGAGATGATGAACTCGGTGAACTTTTTGAAGGCGTTAATCACATACTAGCCACGGTAGAAAGTCACCAGGCTCAGCTAAAAGCCCAGAACACAGAATTAGAGCGAGTAGTAGAACTGCGCACTAGGCAGCTATATCAAAAAGCGAACTACGATGCCCTTACCCAGCTTCCAAACAGACATTTGTTTGTAGAAAAGTTAGACGAAGCCGTAAACAAAGCTAATTTTCAAAACACTGCCCTTTCTATTTTATTTCTCGACCTAGATAGATTTAAACTGATTAACGACACGCTAGGCCATGATATTGGCGACGAAGTCCTAATTATTGTAGCCAAAAAGCTAACGGCAATAGTTACCGAAGAAGATTGTGTTTGTCGCTGGGGTGGTGATGAATTTGTAATAATGCTAGAGGGTGTTGCCGAACATGATGAACTTGTTGCTTTATCTTCTGAAATTATCGAAAGTCTTAGCCAGCCTATGGCGATAGGTAGCAACCAGCTTCACATTTCAACTAGCATTGGTATTGCACTCCATCAAAAAAATTTAGAAACAGGAATAGAAATATTAAAGCACGCCGATACCAGCATGTATCACGCTAAAGAAAAAGGCCCTGGGCACTATAGCTTTTTTAATATTGAAATGCTTGAAGAGTCTTTGGTACGCCTATCTTTGGAAAGTAGAATTCGACAAGCTATTAAGCTTGAGGGGGCATTCTCACTAGTGTATCAGCCTCAGGTCTGTATACGCAGCGATAAAATTATCGGTCTAGAGTCGCTGATACGCTGGAATGACGAAGGCACTGATATACCGCCGTCTCAGTTTATCCCAGTTGCTGAGGAAGCGGGCTTAATTAACCCTCTTACTACCTGGGTACTTTCAAATGTATGCCAGCAAATTCGAAAGTGGCTAGATGAAGGGTTAAATTTAGTGCCAGTCGCAGTCAATTTGCCTGCAAGCTTTTTGATACAGCTAGACTGTGCAGAGCAAATCGAAGAAGTATTAAGTAAGTATCAGGTCCCACCACATTTACTGGAAGTTGAGCTAACCGAAAACACCTTTATTAGCTCTACAGACTTTGCACTAACATCGCTAAAAAAACTGAAAAAAATTGGCCTCAATATTTCCATTGATGACTTTGGTACTGGCTACTCTTGTCTTAGTTACATAGGTACACTTCCTATCAACAAGCTTAAAATCGATGGCAGTTTCGTTTCTCAATTAGGGCAATCAAGCTCTAACGACGGAATTGTTAACACCATTATAATGCTTGCGAAGAGCTTAGAGTTGACCACTTTAGGCGAATGCGTAGAAACTAAAGAGCAGCAGCAGGCCCTTGCAGAAATGGGCTGTGACTCTGTCCAAGGTTATTTGCACCATAAACCGCTTAAAAGCAGTGAGATAACGCCCTTGATGCGATAAAACCTGTAGATACTATCCGTACCTGAGTAATAGTTGTCGAAGCTATCCTCGACTATTGCCTAAAAAGCTTTCAGAAATGCAATATTCTGTTAATTTCAAAATTACAGGCTATAAAATGGAGGCTTACAGGTAGTAAGCCTCTTAATCGCTTTTAAAGCTTATTCACGCTAACCCTATGAAGGTTGAAGCGTTTGCATAGGTTCGATATCGGTTGTGTTGTTTTTGATAAACGACTCAATATCTTTTACTTCTTCTTTACTAAAGCCTAGGCGCGCTCTGATACCCGTTGTTCCGTCAGCATTTTCAATTACAACAAAGTCGTTAACGCCAAGCGTACGTGAAAACACGGTGTGAACTTGCTTGTTGTTGATATCTACGATCTTAACTTTGGTCGACGTTCTGTAAATTGCCATTGGACCAGACTTAGTTTGAACCCAGTTGATTGACCAATAATAGTGGCTGTAGTTTGGCAAACCTAACTTAGTGTAAAGAGACTCTTTAAAATCAACATTTTCACACTTATTGATAGCTGCATTTTGGCGTCTGCAGTTAGAGTGCTCTGCGATTTCTTTGCCGCCCAACCCTACGTCCATAGGTACAGTAGTATTGCCATCGATACTTACGAGTACATAGTCGTCGAACTTATTTAGTCCGAAGGTATTGCCCAACTCTTTAAATGAGTCAAACAAACCACCTACTTTATCGTTTTCATTACGAGGGTCTTTTTCTAGAAGAATAAAACCGGTAGATGCAGCGTCGCCTTTTTGATGCTCAGCAATGTGGTAGTTATCTAGCAGAGTGATATTTTTAACGCTATCCCCATCAATAAAATAACGGAAAGCTGAGCCAGGACGCCCTACAATAAAACCATCTGACGTAGGTATAACGCTATTGCCTGTCGCTTTTTTCCCTGTCACCGTTCGCACTTCAAACTGGCCGCCACGCTTCCACACAGTACCTATTTTTATAGGCGCTTCCGCAGAGTGTGCTTTGTGATACTTAAGCGTAAAAGACCCGTCAAAATTCTCTACTGCATAGGTGAATTCGCCGGTAAACCTATTTCCACCAAAGTTCGCAACCTGCCCTTCGAAGTCGTTAAACATCTGACCATCTATCATGATGCCATCTTTTTTGCGGTAAAAAATAGCAGGGCCGCCCGTAGCATCTACTTTCTGCTTTTGTTCAGAGAGTTCTGCTGCGCTTAGTACGACTACTGGCTGAGCAACTGGTGCTGCTTGTTGCTGCGCAGGAGCTTGAATTGGCATACCCTGCAGCTTAGCTAAAAACGCTTTTTGCATTTGATTAGCCATAGCTTGTTGTTCAGGGGTGGGAGGTGTGCTTCCACAAGCACTGATAAGCGCGGCGGCGACTAATGATGGAACTAATAGTTTTGCTTTCATGTTTATTCTCTACTTGTGCTTCTAGCCAATTGTTTTGTACTGAAGCTTTTTTATGAAAACAAAGGAATGTAGAGGAAGTGATGCTGTGGCAGCGCTACCCTGCACTGTGCATGTTCGAACTTTTGTCTCGCATTCCTTTGCCGAGACTATTAGAAAATATCTAGACTATAAATTCAATCTAGAAATCACGCAAAACGCCTATATTTTAACCACTTAGAATCAGCAATATCCATTGCGCCCTGGTTTTACAGGTTTGCAATATCATTTAAAGCTGGCCATTCATTTTCATTAAGTAACCCTTTTTCTATAAGCTTGTGTCGACGTTCCTCAATGGCCAATTTCAATTCATCTCTAACTAATCTTACTGCTGGGGTGATCAGATGTCGGCTGGGTAACATTATCCACATTTCAGTTAATGGCACCTGAAACTGATGCAACACCCGCTTTAATTTACCGCTCAATAAATCTTCAGCCACGTCAATGGCTGACTTCTTGGCAATACCCATACCGTCAATGCACCATCGTCTAACAATGTCTCCGTCATTAACGGCGCGATTGCTGCGCACTTTTACCTTAATTTTTTCGTTCTCTTTCACCAATTCCCATGTGTTATGAGTTTGATCGTAAAGTTTATAAAGTAAGGCATTATGCTGAATCAGGTCGTTTGTTGTTAGTGGTTCACCGTACTTTTCAATGTATGCGGGCGATGCACAAATAACATGTGGAATATTGCACACTTTAAAACCATACATTTGTGACTCTTTTACTGCTTCTTTAGTCATTGCACGAAGAGCAACATCAACACCGTCGCGATAAAAATCTACTCGGCTATCGCTTACATGTAGTCGCAACGAGAGTTCTGGGTTTTTACCTTGTACTTTATTAAGCAGTTCGCGCATTAGATTCCGTCCCATCTCCGATGACATCGCCATGCGAAGCTCACCATTAACACTTTGCCTTTCCTCCGTAATGAGAGATAAACCTTGCTGGAGTGTATTTAGCGCCTGTTGAGCCATAGGTAAGTATTGCTCCCCTTCATGGGACAGCCTAATTTTGCGTGTACTTCTCACAAAAAGCGCTACGCCAAGCTGCTCTTCTAAACGTTTAATGGCCATGCTTGCAGCGGATGAACTGATATCAAGCTTCTTAGCCGCTGCCGTTATCGAATTGACTTCAGCGACTTTCACAAACACAGAAAGGTCTTCGGTTTTCATTTTTCCCTCATAGGTTTAGTCCACATACGCCCTTTAAAGCATATAAAGAAAAAGCAAATGGATCACTTTCATTATCCACGTTTTCGGGAAAGTTCTTATCGATTTTGGTCGTTTATTATCCGTTAACCAACGAATAAACTGTCATTCATTCGTTAATGACATTAGTAGCAAGGATAAACAGGAGCTTTATATGAAACATATCGCGTGGCGAAAACTAACCATGGCGTCGCTAGTTGTAGGCGCTTGTGCTGCTTTTTTACCCAGCGCCTATGCTGAAACAAAGGTAGTAAGTGCAGAAGATGTTAAATGGGGTTACTTAAACCCTGCACGCGGTGACAAAAGCCCAGGCGCAGCCGACCTATGGGGTGATAGAACAAAAGACACAGCTACAGGTATGCTAGTTCGTTTTAATAAGGGCTTTGAATCGCCACCACACATCCACAACATTACCTATCGCGGTATTGTTATTGAAGGTGAAATGCACAATGACGACCCAAGTGCCGCTAAAATGTGGATGCCAACGGGTTCGTTTTGGACTCAGCCTGCCGGTGAAGATCACACTACAGCAGCAAACGACAAAACCAACCTGATTTACCTAGAAATTGACGAGGGTCCGTATTTAGTTAAACCGTCAAAAGAACATTTCGACAATGGAGAACGCCCCGTTAATTTGCATATCGATAACATGGTATGGCTGCAAAAGAGTGACTTAGTCAACATTGCGGCTGACGGCGTATCCGCCACTTATCTATGGGGCGATACCAATAGTGTTTACGGTACTTTAGTTAAACTGCCAAGCGGCTTTGAAGGTTCAATAACATCTAACGGTGATGAATTTAAGGCCGTAGTGATAAAGGGCAGCCTAAACTATAAGCAAGATAGCAACGCTGAAGCACTAGCTCTTGATGCGGGAAGCTATATTGAATCATCCACACCAGCAACACACAAAGTCCGCAACGTAAGTGATGCTGACGCTATCGTTTATGTTAGAAGCTCATCTAAGTATCAAGTAAAGAACTGAAGTACACGGCAATAATTAGGAGGGCTGCACTTAATGTGCAGCACCACCACACTATTGCGATACTGATAATTTCAATACGCGTTAACGCTAAACACAAAGATGCAGAGAGTAGCATCCAGCCTATTAACTTGGTAAAGGGTGGCGAGGGTAATAGACGTAACACCTTGGTTAATACCCTACTATTACCTGCCTGCTTCGCGTGTTTGTTCATTGCTAACATTAAGCATAAGAAGCCTAACAGTTGTATTATAAAAACCAGTGTTATCATTCCTGCTCCTTTTTCACACAAGTGCTAGGTTTTGTATCTTTTGCAGATATATCCGCATTGGCAATACGTAAACCTATCTTCTTTGCAGTCCAATACAAAATGATACCTGAAACGAAAAAAGCAGGAATGAAGCTTAAATAAACGCTATCTAAATATTCGATACTGTTTGCTATTCGGTCTTTAAATAACACGAGTTCTATAGCAACGGTGGCAAAACAAAGACCACTAGCTAGCGCGAACTGCTCTTTCCAAGCAACAGCAGCTTTTGCACGCCAAAGTGCGTGAACAGCACTTAATGCCCACACAGTAAAAAATGTGTTTACTTCTAATTGGGCGCGGCCTGCAACATCGTGCGCTATCAACTTGTTAGCAATAAAAAACGAAACGCTGGCCAATATTAAGCCAGCAACAGCCGCCACGTTGCCTTTTTCCACAAGCGCTAAAGTGAACGGGTTTTGCTTAGCGCTTTTTTTCCGCTGAGTGACCCAAATGATATTGCCAGTGGCAATAAGCGCGCAGCCTAAAATACCTAACCCAAATAGCAACCATCGCATGCCAATAGGGGCAAAGTTTGCCTGATGGAGTCCGTATAGAATACGTCGTATTTGAGCTGGAACCGTTTCATCATCGTAACCTTTAAGAGATTCACCTGTATAGGTTTCAAAAACTAAACGATCTGCACGGTTTGATACTGTTGTGGCCTTGCTACGCTCTACAATCATTCGGCTATTTTTATACCCTACGCCTTCAACGGTAATTCTTGCTATTGGGTTGGGCTCGCGCCACTGATTAGCAATTTTTTCTTGTATATGCGCATAGTTCGGCACAGGGACTGGCATGGAGGGCGACATGGAGGGCGGCACGTTTAACAAGTGATCGCTACCAATAACTTTTTCACCTAGCTGCAGGCTCGGCAGTGAAGGAATAATCTGGCTGTTTACGCCTCGTTCTCCCCGCTCGAAATTAGCGTTAGCGGTATAGGGCAAATACATAATCGCGTAGATGAAAATGCCGCTTAGGCAGATCATAATACAAAATGGAATAGTGAGAATACCGGCTAAGGCATGAAAGTCGGTGGTCCACTTTTTTAGCTTTTGCGGGCGAAGCGTGAAGAAGTCTTTAAAAAATCTGCGGTGTGTATAAATACCGGTAAAAATAGCAAGCAACATTGCCATTGCAGCAATGCCGGCAATGTACCGCCCGCCATAGCCTCGAAGTTGCAATGTGTAGTGAAAATTTCTAAAAAACAAGCCGCCTTTTGTTTCTGTTTCATTTTCTCTTGCAGCGAGTTGATTGTTGAAGGTCACGGTTTGTCTTTGCTTACCCTCACGCCATTGCACACTCCAAAGTGCAGAACGCTCTGAAGGCAAGGCTATCCGCCACTGCTCAGCTTCACCTGCATGTTCATTTAAATAAGTAAAAGAGTGGGCGAGCATCGATTGCTGACTTTGAGAAATGCTTCCTCGTTCAGGCATCAGGTAGCGCGTTATTTCCGGTGTAAAATAGCTTAACGTGCCAGTGAAAAATATGGCGAAAAGCAACCAGCCGAGTATCACACCTAAATAGGTGTGCAACCAAATCATACTCTTTCTGAATGTAGCTTTCATAATGGGGCGCTTAAAGGTGAAACTAACGGAAGCGCCGCGGCGAGTATGCTAATAAAAGCAATTAAAGACGCGCACCACTTCTTCGTGTGCTTGATAGCAAAGCTTGCGATAAATACAGCAAAAAATACGAAGTAGCTTGCCATACTGCCACTTAGTATTGCCACTCCCTCTTGCTGCTTAAACATGTGGAAAAATATATAAGCGAAGTAAAAGCTTATTAGCGCAGAAACGGCATAGCCGCCTAGAATGGCGGCTATGCTACGCAGCGCAACGTCTACGTTGTTACTCAATGTGCTGACTCTTTTTTAGAAGCGATACGCCACAGAAAGTTTCGCATTACGCTCTTCGCCAGGTAAACCACCTAGGTACATAGCACTGCTGTAGTAGTCTTTGTTGTCCAGGTTACGTAGGTTAAGCTGTACGTCCCAGTCGTCTGATACATAACTAACTGCCGCATCCCATACCGTGTATGAGTCTACGAATGCGTAGTCTACGCCAAATGCCGATGCTGAGATGGTACGCTCGTCTTCATAGGTTACACCAACGCTGAACTTAACCGGCGCAGGTAGCGCTTCAAAGCTATGGCTATAGGTTAACCAAGTACTTGCGAACTTTTCAGCAATTCCCTTTGTCTGTTCTTCATCAGTGCTCGATGCATATGCGCCAGGTTCAGTACGCGGCTCTTGATAAGTACCGTTTGCATTAAGCGACCACTGATCATTAATATCGAAGTTAATATCTACTTCAACACCCGTAGTGCGGTCTTGCTCGTCGTAATAGAACTCAGGTACATCAATGTTGTAAGACGGGTCTTCAATATTATCTTCATACAGTGGGTTGGTGTACTGAAGGTTTGTACGCGCCGTATCAAACACTACCACCGAGCCAATGACCTGTTCATTTAGCGCAGTAAAACGTACACCTAAATCCCACGACTCTGATTCAGAGTCAGGTCGGTTGTTTTCTTCTGATAGAGAACCTAGTGTGCTGTACGCAGTGCGACCTTTTGAGTGGTTAATGAAAGTACTTAGGCTGTCGCTATACATGTAGGTTAAGCCTAGGTTGTAGGTGAAACCATCATCATTTGCATCGTACTCTGGGTTACCATCGCTAAATTGGTTCTGATAGGTTTGCTTTACGCCACCGTATGCACCACCAATACGTGCAGTAAAGTTATCATTTAGATACAGAACTTCTTGGAAGCTAACGCCCCAGCTAGATACCTCTTTGTCGTACTTGCTACGAAGCGCTGGGTTATAGTCTTCAAACGTGCCGGTGGGCCAATTTGGGTTACGAATATCTAAGATGTAAGGCACAGCATCGCTTCGTGTGTCGTCTGCATCCCAAATAGACCATTGCGTGTATTCTATGTCCATATTTTCATAGTTAGCACTAAATAGGTGCTCACCACGAATATCGCCTAGCGACCAAGTATTTGTAAGGTCGATAAAGTATTGCCACACACTTTCTTGTGCTTCAACTTTACGGTATTCCTGTCGACGTGCTGCATATGGGTACAATACATCGTCAATAACAAGCGGCGCTCGCGGCTCTAGGTTAGTCGTTCCGTTTCTGTCTACGTAAACATAGTTAAACGCGCTGGTTTGACGAATATACTCTGTTTCGTAGGTACGGTATTGTAGTTGCTGAGTTAAAGACCAATCGTCGCTAATGACCAAGTCTTGACGAAGCTTCACGCGGAACTCTTCACCTTCATTCGGGCGAGAAATTGGTGATATAAGGCTAGTATCACCCAAGTCAAAAGGCTGAACCCCATCAGTAGAAACTAGCGAAGCAGCTAATTCGTCGCGCTGAGCGTCGGTAAGCTGTAAACCACCTGATTCTGCAGTATCGTTAACCAAGTCAGCGCCAGTTAAGCTACGTGCGTCAGTATCGAACATGGTTAGGTCGATAAGTCGAACGGGATGACCTACCGAATCAATTTGTACAGCATCATCAATATAAGCAGCAGACAATAGGAACTGGTTATCGCTTGATGCAACATATTTAAGTGATGTGTAAAGCTCGCTTCGCTCATCGCTAAGTCCACGATAACCGTCAGACTGCTCACGGTTTGCTACTACGCGATAAGCAAGGTCCTTGTTAATCGCGCCTGTTGCGTCAGCCATTATTGAATAGCTATCCCAACTGCCTACTGAGGCTTTAACTTCATAGGCTTCTTGAAACTGCGGCTTCTTCTCAATAAGGTTGATAATACCGCCCGCTTCACCCATGCCGTATAGACCGGTTGCAGGGCCTTTGAGCACTTCAATACTTTCAATATTAGTCATTGAACGTGTTGGGTTATAACTGTTGCCCAAATCTGCACCAGCATAAATACCGTCAAAGGTGTAGTTAACACCAAGGCCGCGAATCGCTAAATTATCACCTACACCGTAATTGTTTCCATCTTGGCTTAGACCACTGATGTTGCGAATACTCTCTTGCAGCGTATCTACACCCTGCTCTCTTAACAAAGTACCGTCAACAACCACGATAGCCGCTGGCGTTTCCATTAGGCTCATATTTGATTTAGTGGCCGTACCCGACTCCAGAATAAGTCGATTGTGGCGACCGTAAACGGTAATGACGTCTAAGTTTTCTTCCGCACTTTGTACTTGAGAATCTACGGGTGTCTCAGCATCGTTGTCTTGCGCCAGTGCCGACGTGGCAGTAACTGTAGACGTTACAGATAAAAGAGAGAGAAGAATTGCATTAGCAACTTTACTTTTTTTGTGTGAAGTGTGGTTCATTTTTCGCCCAAATCTAAATGATAATAGTTATCGCTTTTGATAAGGGCGCGGATGTTATGACGAGAAAGCATTCAATTCAATACAAAAATAAACTTTAGTTCAATTTTTCCTAAAAAATACGGAAAATCTGCACATTTTCACGCAATTCCAACAAATGACTCATATTTTTTAAACAACTGAAAAGCTTCTTAAAGTATCTTTGTAATGACGGTTTATTACTTTCAATTTATTGTTCGGCGGCGAGCAGATAGTTAGCAAGAACTTCGTAACCGTTTTGCCTTGCAAGCTGCTCTGGTGTATTGCCATCATAACCTTTCAAATCTAACCTAGCTCCTGCTTCCACCAATACTTTCGCTGCCTCTAAATGCCCATGCCACACTGCGTCATGAAGCGGTGTATACCCGTTGTTAGGACCTTGCGCGTTAAGCACTTCCTGAAAGCCAGGATATTGACTAAGTAACGTCAGCATGTCTGCACGCCCAAAATATGCGGCTTTGTGTAAAGCAATTGCGGCCATGTAGGCGCCGGTAAGCGTTTGATCTGCACCGTTATCTAGCAACAGCTTTGCTACTTTCAGGTAGCCTTTCATCGCTGCAAGCAGCAGCGCGCTATGAAAATCACTGCCTTGTTTCAATACGGGCGCAACCGCATTAACGTCATACCCTTTTTCTAGCAGCACCTTTATTTCAGCTACCATTTCTTCTTCAGACAGCGCTTGGTTAGCAACGACCATATAAATGGCTGCTTTTTCTTGCGCTTGCTGCAGCGTTTTCGCTTCATGAGCCGCAAATAGCGCGTTAATGGTGGTAACATCTTCATTTAACGCTTTATCGTTTGCTTTTGTACCGCTTCGATTAAACCCAAGGGCTGTAGCGCCTGCCGCTGAAATAACGGTGGTATCGATGTCGGGCAAACTTAATAAATATTCCACCGCGGGAATATTTCGGTGCCACACGGCCAATAGCAGTGGCGTTCCGCCCAGGCGTACTGACTGCAAGTTTACGAATGCCCCCTCCTTCACAAGCAGTTTAACAAGGTCTAAGTTTCTTCCTTGAACAGCCAGATGAAGCGGCGCTACCCCCATTAATCTATCGAGTCCGTTAACATCTGCGCCGCTGTCTATAAGTGCCTTAACACGCTGTATATCGTTATCCCACACTGCTTTGTGCAGCGGTGTTAGGTTCTGATTTATGTTGCTTTCAAACTTACTTGAATAGAGCGCCCCGATTGCTTCGTTTGCCAAGGCTTCGCTAAACGAAGCGGTAATGCCCATGCCAGAGAGCACAATTAACGCCAGAGACTGGCAGGTTTTTCTTGTAAACGGCATAGGTTTATTCATTGTCTCGCCTAACTTTTTAAATGCTTTTTGTCTTGGTTTTAAATTCTGGTTTTGAGTTTTTAGCACGTTGTTAATCTCTACAAAGGACTAACAACGTAACTGTCGATGATTACTTTACCTTCGGTATCAATATGCACATGCCAGCGCTCTTTTACCTGTACCTCAACCGATTCCCCTTTAAAGTCAGACGATTGAAATGTGTCAGCGCTAAGGTTAATTCGAAGGTCTACTGTAAATCCATTGGGCTTCGCTGAATCAGCATCGGGTTTGATATCAATTTGATCTACACGGTGCTCACAGTTAGGTTTAAACGTCTTGCGTGCCCACGCGTACCAGTCGTTGAATCCAGCATGGCCTTGAAATCGTCCCTCTGGCGCTTGCCAGACAACCTCCTCGCTGAGATTCGGTAGAAAAGCTTCACTTGACGCCGGCAATTGATCGAACTGCCCAAACCACGTCGTTACAAACTGTTTGATACGCAATTCTGGTGAGTTCATCAAAGCATCTATAGCATCGGCTACCCGCTTACCATGTTGATCACCACGGGCCTGAACGTCTGAAAGCGTGTTGTAAACACCTTCAATGTACACCATGCGATGGCTGTAAATTGGCTTGTGGTACTGCATTTTTGCAAGATAAGCGAGCTGTTCTAGCGGGCGTAAGAATTCTTCCACACTGAAATGGTTATAGCCTAGCGGTCTATAAGACTCTTTTGGGCCACCTACCGAAATGGACAGTAAAAAGTGCTTATTCGCCAGCTTGTCTCCTTCAGGGCCAAACGCAAAATTATAAGTAAATACTTGGTCAATCCAGCGCTTAAGTAAAGCTGGTACAGAATACCAGTAGAAAGGAAACTGCAGCACAATCACCTCAGCGTCAAGCAAGGCTTTTTGCTCTGCCTCAACATCAATTGGGTTGTTAGAATAAAGGGTGTCCAAGCGTCTAACTTCAATGTCGTTTATGCGCTTAGTCAGGCTTTGCAAAATAGCGCTATTAGCATTGGACTGGTCTAAATTAGGATGGCCGGAGATAACTAATACTTTACTCATTACTTCTACCTTTGCGTGATAATTTTATGGTTAGTTCAAAGTGAACAGATAGAAGTTTATGCTTGAATGACCTTTAGTTTTAGATGATGATTAACTTAAAGATTATTAGAATGAAACTAACAATTAAAATCTAGACAAAATTTCAGGCTCGAAGCAGTTTGATCAATTTTGTAAGTTAGGCTTTCAAGAGGCGCTATAAGTGAACGGCACCACATTTCAACAACTTATTGTTTTTCATGCTATTGCCGATGAAGGCAGTATTAGTGGCGCTGCTCGCCAGTTAGAAATGGCACCGCCGTCTGTAAGCCACGCGCTTAAATCTCTAGAAGCAAGTGTGGGCGTTCCTTTGTTCAATCGAACCACGCGTAGAGTTGAATTAACCGATGCGGGAAAGTTACTTAAGCAGCAAACTCATCATGCTATCGACACGTTAGATATTGCATTTGAAGAGGTCAACGCCCTTAGCTATACCCCTAGGGGCACGGTTCGTATCACCACTCCCCGCTTCGCCTTCCAACAGCTTTTGGCGCCTTATTACCAAGAGTTTTGCGAGCGCTATCCAGACTTAAAGCTTGAGGTATCGATAAACGACGCAGCCGTAAATTTGATTACCGATGGGATGGATGTGGGTATTCGCTTTGGTGATAGGATAGAACAAGGCATGGTGGCAAAGCGATTAACTAAAGCCACGAAAGAATGTTTGTTCTGCTCACCTCAATACGCTGAAAAGTATGGCCTTCCCTCGTCTATTGATAGCCTTCAGCAACACAAGCTCATTCAATATCGTTTTATTACCTCTAACAAACTTGCGCCACTTCATCTGTGGCAAAACCAGCAAGCTGTTAGTGTTTCAATGCCGATTGCTATGGTAGTCAACGATACAGATTTGATGATTGATGCTGCCAAAAAAGGGTTAGGTATAGGAAGAATTGTTGAGCCTATGGTGGATGAATTATTTGAAACCGGCGAGCTTGTTCCCGTACTTAAAGAGAACTGGTTTCCTTATTCAGGGCTGTTTATGTATTTTCAGCAACATAGTCAAAAGGCCCAAAGAATTAGGGCCTTAATCGACTTTCTTGAAGAAAAGCACGCCGTTTGACGCTAGCGCCTGTTGGTTTTTACTGTGCATCAAATCTCAACAGGTGTTAGTAACTTGTTTGCTTTCAGTTCGCTAGGGTATCGTTTTTAACTTGCTGCAGATGCGCTAAGCGGTCTTTCGCATTTTCTGGCGCAATCGCTAAAATATCGCGACTGCCCGTCTCCTCTCTTTTTTCTAATGTCACTGAAGTAATCAGCCATTGCCCTTCTATTTTTCTGAAAGTGAAGTGGTAGATACCCGAAACTTGCCAAAAACCATCATGCCCAAGCCAGTGACTGGCAGTAAACGGCACGTTAGCAAACGCTATATCTTCTTTTCGGTTAATACTTGGGTTTCCCAAGTTGTGAAATGTTTTGTCAAAACCAGGCAAAAAAGCCGCCCAGTTTTGCATCAAGACCTCACGTTTTTGGGTTACCGCATCGCCCCCAAACAAACTGGTGTAGTCTGTTGTTACATGTGGGGCAAACAGTAAGGTTAAGTATTCATACGCATTGTTGTCAGCTAATGCTGAAAAGCTATTAAGGTTGCTGTGAATACTTGCAATGTCTTTATCACGGTTCAAATAGGGTGTGGCAGCATGGCCCATAGTATAAACTCCAACTAACATGACACAAATTATGGCTTTAAATTTCATTTCTGAGCCTTTAATAGGTAAACACTCGCTTTAAAATGCGCTGTCGAAGTGAGAAACTACGGCGTTAACGGCTTTTTCAACAGCTTCGGGTTGGTCGTAGAAGTCAAATTGATTGATATTATCTAGCCAAATTGCATTTACCGAATCAGTCGCGTTTTCCAAATACTGATGTGCACCTTGTGGCAGCGCCATCGCTTCTGATGCAGCCATTAAAACCGGTATAGTCTGTTTTGATGCACTTAACTGCGCATTGTAATTAAGCCAACCGCTCCATGACGTGACGTTGAATTTGTTGTCGTAGGCAGGCAACAAACCTCGTGATTGCTCAGTGTAATAAGGTGCGTTGTACATCAAAGCATTTTCATTGGTTAAACTTGCCGCTTCAATAACTAATGGCTCGGATTTGTCTTTCTCTGCCGCTGCTAACGCAAGTAATTGATTGCGACTTTCTTCACCGCCATATATTGCTGTTGCCATTGCTTCATCATGTAACCAAGGGGCCACTACTGCCACCGCGCCTAACCGTGTATTTTGGCTAAATTGAGGTTTTTGAACCGCAGCATCAAGCATATAGCCCGCTGAGGCACAAATGGCCAAGCCAGCAATACGGCTGCTGTCGACCTGCTCGACATTTGGCAGCGCTTTGATAACAGCCTGTATATCTTGCGTTTTACGAACAGGATCTTCAAGATACGCGGTTTGGTTGTCATCGGTATCTCTTGACGCTCCCCAACCTCTAAAATCAAATGTAACAGCAGCGTAGCCTCTCTCTGCTAGTGCTGTTGCATAAACGGCTGGCATTTGCTCTTTTACAGATGTCCATGCACCCGTAACAACGACCACTGGTGGATTAGCAATACCTTTTGGAAGGTATAAATTTGCAGCCAAGTTGCCCACTTCTGTGTTTAACGTGATATTTTCCATTTGAAATCCTTGCTGGTTGTATTGACGATGACTATTTTTGATCTCACTGCTTAACTGCGCCTGATCAGCGTTTAGTTGTTCAATGCTTGCTCGGGCTTGGTTTAACGCGTCTGTTTGCGATGGTTGTTGAGCGTGTGATACGCCCGGTTGTAGTATGATCAGTGGCGATATCAAAAGTGACTGTGCAATTACTGTTATGGTAGTTTTAAGCATTTGGCTGTGCTCTTTAAGTGGGTAATCAATGAGCACAGGATATGAAATAGTGCGCCTTAGTTATTGCACATTAATGCTAATTATTTGTAGGTTATTGCTAAAGGAAACATAAAGCTTGAAGTCACGTTTAGCCTTTTTTGATCATGCGACACATCAACCTTCATCGTGCAAAGACGTACTAGATATTGCGTTTTCAAACGACGGTCTCGATTGGAAAGGCATCATTTTAGAGAAAGGAAAGTCGCCTCACTTTTACCCTCAAAATGTGTATACCCCTTATTTCTATTTCGCACTCGCCCTTGAAAGCGATCTGAATTGGAACATAGAAGCGAATGGAAGTATGGTTTCTTTAAAAACCAGTCCGGGAAACATTTGGATAAATCCACCTAAAACGCCGTTTACACACGATATATCCGAGCCTTGTTATTTTGTTATTTTAGCGGTTGAAGAACGTGTATTTTTAGACGCATGTCCGTTTAAGGTAGAACACGAACAACTGCAGTTTCTGAACAACTACAACGTGGAAGACGAGACCATAAAGGGGCTAATTGAGCTTCTGTTATTAGAGACACAAGCAAAGGGTCGTAATGGGAAAGCCTATTTAAGTAACTTATTGTCTGCACTTTCTGCTCATTATATCCAAAATTATTCAAATTACCGCGACCTTCAAGATTCCTCAGCAAAGAGTGTCAAAATAGGCAAGTCACAGATAGATAAGATTGAGCAATACATTAAAGAAAATATCGGCAGTACCATTAATGTAGATGCGCTGGCCGAGCTTGTTTTTTGCAGCAAGTTCCACTTTTTAAGAGAGTTTAAAAAGAGTGTTGGGGAAACACCTTACCAATTTATTACCCAATACCGTGTTGAGCAAAGTAAAAAATACTTACTCGCGAATACTCATTCCATGAGCGACATCGCGTTATTACTGGGATTCAATGATCAATCTCACTTCAGTCGTGTTTTCAAAAATCACGAAGGCATTACCCCAAGCCAATTCATTAAACAATACAGCACCTAGAATAAAGTTACCTTTGGGCACAACCTACTCAATAAAGCCCTTGCTAAGACTTTATGGGTAACTGTCCTAATGCCGCTGCGCATGCCAAGCCAATGGCAAACGTCATCGCCACACTGGTGAAGGTGCCCAAAAGTACATACTCGGTAAGTTTTCTATCCTGGTGCTTAGTTAAATCACCGAAACGGAAAATAGATTTAGCTGCAATAAGAAACCCTATAGCGGAAAACTGATTTAACAATACAAAAGTTAACATGAGTACACGTTCTAAATAGCCAATTCGTTGACCTGCCAGCGACAAGGTTTGTTGTGCTTCAGTGGTTATCGTAGGCGGATCATTAGGATGGGCTGATGGGGGTTTGTTAGTTAAAACTTCACTGCTCCAAGGGGACAGTAGTTGCTTTATAATAATTGAGCTGGGCTTAAGCACGGCTAAATAGGCAAGAAGCACCGCTAAATGTTGTGCACCTAGTAGCTTTAGTAACGCTAGTGCGCTGTGCCATTGGTTTGTGTCATATAAAAACACGCCCAAGATCACAGCCACGTGTGCAAGCTGATCGATGACAAACGCGGTAGTATTTTGGGAGCAATAAGACTTAATCACGTCAATTTTAAAATGAGAAACCGCTATTATAAGCGTTGCGATGCCTATTGTAGCCATGCTGCCGTTGCCGGATAAAAGCACTAATGCGATAAAGGCAAGTGCACCATGTAGTAGTGCATGTAAATACAAAGGTAACGCTAGCGCGTGTCGCTCGTTTCTTTGCTTTACCCAAGAATAGGGTTGAAAATAAAAGTCGGCAAGCAAGTGTGCAAGTAGTAACCCCACCAATAGTTCAGGCTGTGCAAAGTCAGGAACGGCGTTAACGATAGCGCCTTTTGATGTTTCAGCTATCATTTAACGCTCCAGTTATGGCGTGCTTCATATATTCAAGGTATTCAGCAACAAGCTTGTAATTACTCGCGTTAAGAATTCGACTCACATTACTTCTATTTTTATTAAGTAATGCCGCTATATTGTCATGACTTTTGTCCGAGGCTTCAAGGTAGGTCAGTAAGGTTTCTGATTGGGTTTGTGTTAAGCCGCTTGCATGAGTATCCGCAAAGCGTGTAAGTAACTGAGTTTTGTTTTCTAGCTCGGTATTGCTGCTGGAAAAAGCAAGGTAATTGGGTTTAATCGAATCAAGTCCGCGCCCTGATAAAACAAAGGCTTCCCCCGTGCCTGTTTTCACTTCTTTAGGACGAAAATGTGCTTCACCCACTGCTACGCTTATTCTTACATCAACGCTTGGCATGCGTGCTTTTAGCGCTAAACGTAAACCTAATGCAATGTGCATACTGTACTGAGGTTGGTTCACCGCCAGCTGAAATGCGTCGCCGCGATAAATGTCAAAATGGCCGTCATACTGCTTAGCGTAATTCGATAAGTGCTGTTTTAGTGCAGTGAGGATATCTCTGAAGTCTTCGTCTGTATAAGACTGGGAGTCTGTGATATCGCCGGTCAGCACGCCAGCATAGCTCTTCAGTTTATTATTTATTGCGTTGTTTTTGTTCGTGTTCACTTTGCGCCGCCGTGATCTTTTTTCATTACAAGAAACGCTTTGACTTGTTATCACTATGACACGCCTATCCATCAAATTCAAAAACAATCACACTTTAAAATGTGATTAAAAATAATCACAAACAAGGATGTGACTAATATCTGCAACGTTAGCGTAAACGTTTATGTAGTTTAAACGCGCACATTGACTATGTAGAACAATCATTCTACCATGAGGGTAGAATGATTATTCTACATAGTCATGTATGGAATCAAGCGCTATACCCAAGCAACTGCTAGGGCCGCTTACAGAATCATTAGATAATTTTTTAAAAGAGGTAAAGGTAATGACGCCCAAACAAATTGAACTAGCCTCAAAATTAGAAAAGGCCTTTGCACTCTATGGTTTCGCAGAACCTAATGTGGCAAAACTAAAAGACTACACAGGTACAACGCTTAAAACCCTATACAAGTACTTCCCGTCAAAAGAAGATATGATTATTGGTGCGCTTAACTATAGGCACAGCCGCTATATTTCATTTTTAGAGGAACACTGCCCTTCTTCTCGAAAAGAGGCACTTCACCACATATTTGAACGTTTAGCGCTATGGCTTAGTAGCTTTGCCCCGCGAGGCTGTATGTCGCTTCAAGCGTTGGCGAGTTACCCTGACAACCAGCAAATTGAAGCGGCCGTTAATGAACATAAGCAAGCGGTTTGGTCGTGGCTAAATGAAAAGCTACAAGACGAAGTTCTATCCAATAGCGTGTTTTTGCTGCATGAAGGTATGTCATCAGCATGGCCTACTCTTGGGGATAAAGCGCTCACTGCAGCGCAATCTACGTTAAATACACTGCTTGATTAGCACCTTTTTATTGGCTTCATTCTTAACATTTACTTATTTCAATTTACATCCTAGGTGGACATTATGAGAACCTTACCCAGCAAAATGTATGGCGTACAGTTAACAAAGCACGGCGACCTCGATGCACTTACCTTTAATGACAATATTCCCATGCCCGCGCTAACAGACAATGATGTGCTTATAGAAGTGCGCGCAGCGGGTGTTAACAATACGGACCTGAATACACGTAAAGGCTGGTATTCAAAAGGTGACAATGATGCAGAAGACGCCAGTTGGGGAGGTAACGCTTTAAATTTACCTCTAATTCAAGGGGCTGATGTTTGTGGTTATATTGTTGCTGTAGGAAAAAGTGTAGATCCAAATCGTATTGGTGAAAGAGTAATCATAGAGCCGTGCCTGATTGAAGCCGATAGCAAAGAGCTTGAATCTCCTTGGTACTATGGTTCGGAGTGTAACGGTGGTTTCGCTCAATATACCAAAGTGGCCGCCCGTCACGCACACGCCGTAAATACAGCTATGTCTGACGTTGAACTCGCATCTTTTCCTTGTTCATATTCGACAGCCGAGAATCTTTTGTACCGCGCTAATGTTCAAGCTAACGAGCGTGTTTTCATTACAGGTGCATCGGGTGGTGTTGGCTCTGCAGCAGTTCAACTTGCAAAAGCCCGCGGCGCTTACGTGGTGGCAGTAACCAGTGAAGAAAAGAAAGCAACATTGCAGGATTTAGGCGCTGATGAAACCATTTTACGTGATGATGATTGGGCTAAGTATGCTAAAAAAGCACCGTTTGATGTTGTCGTTGACCTTGTAGCTGGACCCCGCTGGCCCGAATTACTTGAAATTTTAAAACCTTTTGGACGCTACGCTACGTCTGGCGCAATAGCTGGCCCTAACGTTAATTTAGATGTGCGAACCCTGTACTTAAAAGATCTAACCTTACTAGGCTGTACCATATTGAATGAAGGCGTGTTTGAAAACTTAGTTAACCACATCGAAAAGGGTAACATTAAACCTCTGGTATCTAACACCTACCCCTTAACAGATATTAAGCAGGCACAAATAGACTTTGAAAAGAAAAACCACGTTGGTAAGTTAGTATTGCAAGTATCATAGGTTAACGTAATTTTGGTTAGATTATCTTGGGTTAGATTATCTTGGGTTAAAGTACCAAGCTTCATAAGTTTAGTTAGCTTTATTTAAAGCCTCCAGACTTTAATGTATGCGCAACGTTGCAATTAAAACGTTGCGCAATTCCTACCTGAGTTTTTGGCGCGATAAAGCGCAGAATCTACGTCTTCGATAAATGAGGTGGCATTATAGTGTTCTTTTTCTACACTATTGTGTTTTGTTGATTGACGACTATTAAAACAAGCCATACCAATACTGACCGTAAGGATGCCTTTAATTTTTGATTTTTCATGAGCTATCGACAGCTGTGATACATTGCGTAGAATTCTAGCGGCGATACACTCTAAGGCATCACTATCGGTGTTTGGCAGGATAATAGCGAACTCTTCCCCACCGTATCTTGCTACTAAGTCGTCGTTACCCAAACAACTATTAGAAAGCGTTTCAGCCACACTCTTAAGTACGTTGTCGCCAGCTACGTGCCCGTAGTAGTCGTTATATTGTTTAAAATAATCCACATCAATTAACAATAAACTAATGGGAATATCATTCTGTTTAGAACGTTCCATATCGGATTTTATCGTTGCATCAAATAAGCGCCTATTCGCAAGCCCCGTAAGTCCGTCGATATTTGCTAAGCGCTCTAACTGCTTATTCGCGTCAAGCAGCTCTATCTGCATTTTTTGTAACGCTTTTCGGTTATGCAAGTTTTGAAGCGTATTGCCAAGCATTTCACCTATACGACGTAAGTATTCAATATCGAACGCTTTCCATGAGTAAGGCGCGCCAATGATATCGCACCCGATAAAGCCATACATTGTGCCGTCGACCATAATGCGAACACAAAGAAGCGAGAAAATTCGTTGTTCTTCAAAACTCTTCTTTTCCAAAGACGCTGATTCTGGGAGCGCTGAAACGTCATCGACCTTAAACAGCCCGTTAGTGATATGGCTCATAAAAAAAGGCATCGTATCAATTGGAATGTTTTGTAGCTTATTTATGTAGGGAATAACTCCCGCAGCCACCCATTCATGGGTATTTGACATCAATACGCCGTCATCGTTAAATTCAAATAAGTAACACCTATCTACATCGCAAAACGCACCAAATGCGGCTAGCGCCTGATCAATAATACTATCTAGCTCATTAACGTTGGCATTGATTAATTTTGAAGAGAAGTTAGTAAGCAGCTGATTGAACGTAATGTGCTGATTAATTTTAGATTCTTTTTGGCTAAGGTCTAACAGCCCTGTGATATCAGTTTTTATATAAAGAACAATCCAATCATCGGTAGTGGTAGTAACAACATTTCCATCAACGAAACAATTCATGGTTCTAGAACTTGTTTGAAGTCGAAAGTAACCGTTGACCTCCAAGCCAGATTCGATAAGAGAGAAAGGGTCATCTCCTACTGCTACTTCTTCTTTCGAACTCTGGTCAAAGAACGTAAATAAACTCCTTTCTGATGTTTCTAAGTCAATTATTCCAAAACATTTTTCGAAATATTCACTCGCATAAATATCTGGGCTACCAGCACATTTAAACAATATGCTGGATGGCATTTGGCGAAAAATGGATATAACTTCTTTTTTATTCAACGTTTTTCTCGGTAGGGTGCTCTCTTTAAAAGTAGCAGTACTTCAACAACAGTAAAGCTATGGAGCACCTATTAAGGTCAAATTTCTTTCAATTTGATTATTAAACTTATTTAAGAATTATCCGTACCAACTGACGAGTGCTACCCAACAGGATCTAACGTTAATTATGAGCGACTCTATCGTAGAACTTTTAGATGAAATGTATGATAAGGAAAGCGAAAAGACGTCACTAGGTGAAATTGTCGATCGCTTTGAAGACCGAGGATTTGGTCCGCTTCTCTTAGTACCCGCTCTTATTGCTCTACTTCCTACCGGAGCGATACCAGGCGTACCTACCTTATGTGGTTTGACGTTGTTTTTTATTTGTATTCAGGCAGCTTTAGGTAAGAAAAGCCCTTGGCTACCAAAGGCACTTAAACGAAAAGAAGTGAGTTCAAATAAACTAGAAAGCGCCATAGACACAGCTAAGCCCTACGCTAAAAAGTTCGAAAAGCTACTTAAACCCCGTCTCACATTTTTATCAGATACACCGGTAAAGAATATTATCGCTGGATATTGTGCGCTTGCGGCACTTTGTATGATCCCGTTAGAAGCACTTCCTTTTGCCGTAGCCCTTCCTGCTTTCGCCCTTTGTATTACTGCTTTAGGTATGACTAACCGCGATGGTGTGTTTTTGTCTATTGGCATTTTAATGCAGCTAGGTACTGGGTATTTGGTGATGAAAGCGCTTGGCGTAATTTAATTCGCCCTAACTGTTTTTTGCTATCCTTTGCTCGCTTTTCCAGCTTTTCTCAAAAGCTAACGCTCCAAACACAAATACTGTCGTTTAAGGAACGAAAGCCGTACTCCTTACACACTTTTTTTACTGCCATTCTTTTTTTTAGTTTGATATTTACGTACTATTCTTCGTTTAAAAGCCTGTACTTTGGTACAGGTATTTTGTGACAAGTCATTACCTACGAAGAAATAGGCTATAAAACTATATGAAGAGAATGTTAGCAGTATCTCTTGCGTTATTTTCGTTTGCTACTTTTGCTGAAAACTGTGTATTTAGCTGCCCTATTGGCTTAGGCGGGCAAACTATTACTCGCTCTATTTACACCTTAAACAACAATCCGCAGACCAAATTTGCCAATTGGGTGGCGTATCACGTAACGCCCGACACCATCGACGGCCCTTCGCGAAGCAGAAACTGGAAGGCAGATCCCGAACTTCAAGATGAAAGCACGCTTGAGCCTAACGATTATAAAGGAGCGTGGCGAGAGATAGGTACAGATAGAGGGCATCAGGTTCCCCTCGCCTCTTTTAGCAACTCACCAGACTGGCGGGAACTCAACTATCTTTCAAACATTACACCCCAAGACTCTGATTTAAACCAAGGACCATGGGTTAAATTAGAAAATGCTGTACGTAGTTTAGTAAGAACAGGGCAAGATGTGTATGTGGTTTCAGGCCCACTTTACGAAACATTTTTCGCAGCCTTACCCGGTGCCGATGAGCTTCATAGTATCCCTAGCGGTTACTTTAAAGTGGTCGTAAGTGAAGTTAACGGTTTAGTGGAAGCATCTGCGTTTATCATGCAGCAAAACGCCTCTCGCCGTGATGATTACTGCACAACACAAGTCACCATTGATGAAGTAGAGGCAAGAACCGGGTTAGATATTATGCCAGTATTACCCGATGAAAGTGAGCAAACCATTGAAGGCAAACTTGGCAGGCTAGCGATGCGACTTGGCTGTGGCTAAGCTCTATGTATAGCTGACAGAACGCGTTATTCTGACACGCTAATAGGCAGCCTTTTCCTTTGCTAACTAGTTGCTTTTAAAAGGCTGCAATAGCAAGGCGCGAATTGAAGCGTTCTCTTTTATCGCAGGTACATCCTGTTGGCCTATGGAAAGTGTTTCATCGCTTTGCTTCGCTCTAGGGGTAAAGCTTTTAAAAAGCCTGTCCCACCAAGATACGCTGAAACCATAGTTAGAATTTGATTCTGTTTTAGCTTGGCTATGGTGTATACGGTGCAAGCGTTGGGTAATAAGCACCCATCCAATTCTGTCATCCCACCTTTGCGGTATTCGAATGTTTGCGTGGTTGAACAGCGCAAACCCGTTAAGTGCCACTTCAAAAATAACAATAGCAGTGGCTGGTATGCCTAGTATCGCTACTGCCAAAGCTTTAACGCCTAGACTAATAGCAATTTCAACAGGGTGAAACCTAAGGCCTGTAGTGGTATCGACATGACTGTCGGCGTGATGCATTTTGTGGAAACGCCATAAAAAAGGCACCGTGTGAAACAATCGATGCTGCCAGTAAATAAGCATATCCAGCAGCAGTACGCTTAAAACCACTATACCGACAAATAGAGCGTTGCCGTATTGGGCATTATTCATTTGAGCAGTGGACTGCAAAGTGCTGTCTGTTTTAGCTGTTACCAGGTTAAACAGCCCAACGCCCTCTTGCTGAGCCCATATCGATACGCCAACTAATGTTGCTGGAAGTAAAACTCTAGATACTAGTGCCCCTAACACCACCATGGAAAGGTTACCTACCCAGCGTGTTTTTCTATTTAACACGGCATTACGCGCTGGGAACAAGGCTTCCAGTATCGCCATAAAGGCAAAGATACCAAGAAATACACTTAGTCGAATAATAGACGCATTATCCACTACAGCTCTCTTTTCGATTCAATTTCATGTTTATTTCTTAACGACTAATTACGCTTTGTGCACAGAGAAGGCGCAGTTTTTAGCCTTACCCCTTATCAGTTGTAACGCCCTAAATCTCATCATTTGTCGAACATTGTCTTTGTTCTACTTCTACTTTATTTAAGGTGCTGAACCCACCCGCAATTCGAGTGACAACCGTTACCGCGCAAGCAGCGGAAAAAATATAAGCAAGTGCCGCGAAATGCTCGGGCCAAATGCAAAAACCAAGAAACACTAAGATTGTTTCTGTGCCCTCGGTTAACCCCTGCATGTAATAAAAACTCTTATTTGCGAACTGTGGTCGGTCGATTTTAAATTTTTCAGCTACAATGGCAAAAGCCAAAAAGCTACTGCCCGTACCGATAAACGTGGCAAGTAGCACCATTGCTGGCATTCCCCAATTGTTGGGATCTGCAATACCAAATGCCAAGGGAATAGATGCATAAAACAAAAAGTCTAGGCATATATCAAGAAACCCACCTGCACTGCTGCTACTTTGTTGATAGCGTGCTAACTCACCGTCAATACCGTCAAATACTCTGTTAAGTATAATGCAGCTAAGTGCCATTCCCCACCAGTTAAAAATAATAAAGGGGACGGCAAGAATACCTAAAACAAAGCCTGCCACCGTAACTTGATTCGGAGTGATGCCTCTTGCATTCAGTGCTGTGATCAAAGGTTTTAATAGCGGTTTAATAAAAGGGGTGATTTTCGCGTCTAGCATGATGATAACTCTATTATTTGACCGCCAGCAGCAAAGGCGTCCTCTTTATCGTGTGTTACAAGTACTGCGGGAATATTTCGCGCTTTAAGCTGCTTAAATGTCCAGCTTCGAATTTGCTCACGAAGGGCAAAATCTAGCTTACTAAATGGCTCGTCTAACAATACGACGTCAGGTTGTGAAGCGAGCGTTCTTAGTAGAGAAACACGGGATTGCTGCCCGCCTGATAATGAAGTGACTGCGCGCTCCCCTATGCCTGCCAAGTCGACAGCGCTAAGCATTTCTTCGATAGCCTCCATTTTAGCCTTTCGATTTGTGTGACTGTCTTTAGGCATGGCAAAGGCAATATTTTCCGCAACCGTCATGTGCTCAAACAACAAGGCGTCTTGAAACATAATGCCTACTTTACGTAAATGAGCCGCTTTATCGTTTACTACAACGCCGTTAATTTTAATGATACCGCTAAAACTAAACGGCCCATGAAGTTGGCCGATAATTGCCTGCAGCAAAGTAGACTTTCCGGCTCCACTTGGGCCCATTACCGTTAAAATCTCTCCGACTTTCACACATACATTCACTTTTAATAGTGTGTTTTGTGCATGAGAAACCACTAGATTTTCTAAACTAAGCGCCATGTAATACTGCTCTACTCTTTTTCTCTGATGTACGTAACTTGTTACTTGGTTTTACTAACGCAGCAGGTAAATACCACGCCATCACAAAGCCAACTAATGGCATAATCGCTTGGATAATAACGAATACCGCCGTTAAGCGCGTACTGCTTCCCGACACTGATGCCACGGCTTCTGTTGTGATAGTGGCAATGGTGCCTCCTGAGGCCAATAACGTAGGCAGGTACTGGCTAAAGCTTATAGCAAGCCCCAACGCCCACGCCACCATAATGGCTGAAAACAGGGATGGTAATTTAATATGGTAGAACACTTGCCAGGGCGTTTTGCCTAGGCTTTGTGCAACCATTGCGTATCGTATATCGAATTTGCGATAGGCTACCGCCATAGACAAAAACACGTAGGGCACGACATAAACCATATGGGCGATGTAGGTATGAAACCAAACAGCGTCTTGCAGCACGAGCTGCTGGAACCAAACCAGTCCATATAAAAAAGCCACACCAGGGACCAATAGCGGTAAAAACAACGAGATAGAAAACGCCCTGTTAGCATTTATACCTGCAGGTTTAAGCAGCTCACTTTCTAGTGTGAATAGTACTAACCCCAATGCTGAGGTGCTTACCAATATGCCCAGTATTAAACTGTTAGAGAGTGGCGTTGCAAGCGTTTCAAGTGCTGTTCGCCAATGCAATAGTGTGGCACCTTCTGGCAATAAATTAGGGTAGTACCACTGCTTAGCGATTGAGTACATAAGTACCGAATAAACCACCGCGCCAATCATCGCAATGTATAGCGCTACAATGCTATAAGCGGCGCATTGCACAAGGCGATCAAAAAAGCGCCTGTTCCCTTTTGCAAGCCTTTTTCTTCCCGCATATATCACTATACGCTCGACACCTAATAACAGCATTAACGCCAACCCACTAACGGCAACCTGAAGCACGGCTGCACTGCTTGCCAATAGGCGCATAGATAAATCGATATGATTAAACCAATGCATAATGGCTACGGCCAAAGTGCTGGGGTTATTCCCTCCTAATATAAGCGGAATTTCCACGTTAGAGGTGGCAAAGACTAAGACTGCTAATATAGGGAATCTGATTTGTGTGAAGACAGTGGGCATTACAAGCTTAAAAAAGGTTGCCACGGGGGAATAGCCAAGCGCCGTGCCCACTTTGATATAGCCAGAAAGTTTACTTTTCACTAATGGCTGCGACATCACGCTTAACGCCATTAAAAGAATGAACGGCAGTTCTTTTAAACTTAATGCCAGTAGTATGCTTAGCCCCCCAGAGTCGTATGGAAAAAGCGCCTCGCCGCTACCGGGAATAACCGTATTTGTTCCTAGCGCGGTTATTCGAGCAAATATGCCTGACGGGCTGAATACAAATAGCAAAGCAATGGCTGCAGCAGCGTGAGGAAAAACAAGAAACGGACTTAATAAACCTTGAATTTTGTTAAGCCAATTCGATTGATAAAACGAAGCTAATAATAAAAACGCACCAGCCATCGCCAGTAATGTAGACCCCACCCCAGTAAAAATTGAAAGCCACACCATCTGCCAAATATCATCAAGCGCAAATAGCGTTCTAAAAACGTCTAGTGAAAAGCTGTTTGCGCCTATGGCAGGAAAATAGCCTAAAGCCGGAAACGCTACGCCAACCAACCCAGCCAAAACAGGAATGCACAGCAAAAGTAATAAGCACCAGCGTGCAACTTGCGTAAATTGAGCGAACATTAGTAGCGCGCTCCATAACGTTCGTACCATGCCTCTCGCAGCGCATCGGTCCAGCTTGAATGAGGCTCGGCCAGCAGGATCGTTGCTTGCGATTTATCTAACGTTGATGGGTGAGTATTACTTTCAACAAACAGTGCTTGGTCTGGCGCTGAAAGGCTTTCAATATCAAGCACCGTGTCGTCACCCCACACTTCTACCTTCTGCTTTTTAGCTTGTGCCTGTGGAGAGATCAGGAAGTTAACCACCGTTTTGGCCGCCGCTTTGTTTTTTGAGTTATAAGTAAGGCCTACAAAATGGACATTCGCCAGGCTGCCGTCTTGCATAACATAGGTACGAACATCGTCAGGTAAATCGAAACGAGTTACCGCCGAAGGAATTTCTGAAGCGGTAAAAGAGAAGGCCATTGAAAGCTCACCTGTCCCCACCAATCGTTGTAATTGGGAGGCTTGACGTAACATGTGCTTACCCTGTTGCCACATGGTAGGATGCAGCGCATCAAGATACGTCCACAAACTAGGTAAAACCGCATTGAGCGATTTATCATTTGCTGGCTGATAGAAAAGGCTTACCTTATCTTTATTAAGTGCAAGCGCTGCATACTTAATAAAACTAATACCTAAATAATCGCTCGGTACTGGGTAGGTAAATCTACCTGGGGATTTTTGGCTAAATCGTAGAAGCTCTTCTATGGTTTTCGGCGCCATAAGCCCTAGCGTATTTAAGTGTACGCTACGGTAGTAAAAAACCATAGAGGCTTTGCCCCAAGGCGCCTCCATTCCTAAAGTAGGCTCACCAAAATCTGTTGTTACAGCGGGGTTTTGATCTGGGTTGGTTAGGCTAAAGTTGTCAAGTTCTCCTACCCACGAAGTACTTAGCAGGTCGTGCTTTTTCATCGCAGCGAAGTTTTCGCCGTTTATCCATATAAGGTCAACACTCCCGTTTTTGTGGTTTCCCGCCGCCTTTTCAGCAAGTACCCGAGAAACCGCATCACTGGTGTCGGCCAGCTTCACATGTTGAAGTTCTATGTTAAAACGTGTTTTAACTTGCTCGGCTACCCACTGAAGGTAGCTATTGACCTGGGCGCTCCCCCCCCAGGCATGAAATCGAACAAGAGGCGGTTTTTCGCTGGCTGCTTCATCGCTAGCTTGGCCCAACGCAGGCTGGGCTACAACAAATACCGAAAAAATGACCATACAGGTAAAAAAGAGTACCTGCATGGGAGTAAAAAAGAGTCTATTTGTACTTAACTGTCCCGCAGCTTGCCACTCTGAATTCATTTGGGAAGCATTCAGAGTGCTAGCGTTAGCGTTAATGTTAGCGCTACTGTGCCGCATTAAGCGCCCAGTCATAGTTTAGATATTCGATATCCGCAGTGCCATTTTTTAACGCAGTCACTTGCGCTTCAGTTAATTGCATTGCGTCTTTATACAGCAAGATAAACTCATTGAGCGTCGACGTATCACGCCACTCGCCGTTTTTACCTTCAAAATCCTCACTGTACCAATCAAATATTTTTGATAAATAGAGTGTATTATCGCTCATTTTGTTGCGAGAGGTGTCAGCCAAAAACCGCTTAGTTTGTGCCTCTAACTGCGAATCTAGTTTGTCTGCCGTGTATGCTTCTTCACGAAGCGCTGGGCAGCCTACGCTCGCGCAATTCACCGCAAAATGAATGCGAGGCTCGTTATAGCTTTTTGTGGTTTGGTTTGTACCGCGAATAAGTTCGTGTTCAATTTCATCCAATGTGCGAGTTTCACCAAGCAGCGGGGCTATCTCTTTTTTCCAAGGCGAAGAAAAGAAACTTCCTAAATCTCGGATAGAGTCAATAGCTGGGTACTCAGTTAAAATAAGCTCAATGGTATAGGCGTTGTAAGCATTAATCAGAAAAGCGAGCTGTTTATCTTTACCCCATGAGTCGAATGTACTTTGCTCAACCTTAGATAAGCGCGCTAAATACTCGTTAAGCGTATTCCGCTCTTTTTTAAAGCCGTCGTAATTTACCTGTGTACTTGCGCCGTTAGAAATTGGCGTGACGTATTTACCTAATAAATTATCAAATGTGCTATGTAAGCCCTCTTCAGCACTAGCATAGAAACTTACGCTTGCAGCAAACAGCGCTAGGCTGCCTGCTGCAATACCACGTGCTACTGCACTATTACGTGATAAACGGGCGATTTTACATATAAAAGTCGTTAGAGTAGTTTTCATCTCTATCACCCTCTGCGCCATGTGTGGAATTTCTCAACGTAGCTTAAAAGTTTTTCAGGAGCATTAGCGCGCTTCCAGTTCCCTGCTGCGTACTTTGCGCCTTCAGCCCAGGTTGGGTAGGCGTGAATAGTACCTAGTATTTTGTTTAACCCTAGGTCGTGCTTCATCGCTATAACAAACTCAGCCAGTAAGTCTCCTGCGTGCTCCGAGACTATAGTAACGCCCAATATTTTGTCTTTACCTGGCGGCGTAAGTACTTTAATAAACCCTTTTCTGGCACTTTCCGCAACAGCACGATCTAACTCTGCAAATTCGTATCGCGTTACTTCAACGTCAATATCTTGTTCTGCAGCATCTCGCTCACTAAGACCTACCCTCGCCACTTCAGGGTCGATAAAGGTTGTCCAAGGAATAACGCGATAATCCACTTTAAACTTCTTAAATGTGCCGAAAAGTGCGTTAACCGCCGCATACCATGCCTGATGCGAGGCTACGTGGGTAAACTGATAGGGCCCTACCACATCACCAGCAGCAAAGATGTTTGGCATAAGGGTTTGCAAGTATTCATCGGTTTCTATGGTTCTATCGAACTGAATTCCCAAATCTTCAAGACCAAACCCGTTAAGGCGCGCTTTTCGACCAACAGCCACAATCACTTCGTCATAGGCGATAGTAGACTCAACACCTTCTTTAGCAACTACTAACACTTTTTCACCGTCTTTCGTCTCAAAGCGTAGTGCGTCATGAGATGTCAAAACATTCACTCCGCTTTCACGAAGTACAGATTCAGAATATTCAGCTACGTCAGCATCTTCCTTACCCATTAAACGTGGCGCACGTTCAACTTGCGTAACCTCACTGCCAAGGCGAGAAAATGCCTGCGCCAGTTCACAGCCAATAGGCCCACCACCCAACACAATTAAGCGCTTTGGCGATTCTTCAAGGTCTGCAAATTTAGACCATAAGGTGTCAGAAGTGACATAACCGCTTTGTTCGATACCAGGCAGGTCAGGAACAAAAGGCGCTGCCCCCGTGGCAACAACAATGTTCTTTGTTGTTAGTGTTTGAGTGCCGCCATGATTCTTTTTAATCTCTACTGTCCAGGGGTCGATGATCTTTGCATAGCCTTTCACTACATCCACCCCTAAACTGGTGTAACGCTCTACACTGTCGTTGGGCGCGATAGCCGCAATGACTTCATGAACACGGGCCATCACTTTTTTAAACGACATCGCTGGTGTTACTGGCTCTAAACCATAGTTATCGGCATGGCGCATTTGGTTAGCTACTTTGGCCGTTTTTATAATGGCTTTACTAGGCACGCAGCCATAGTTAAGGCAGTCGCCCCCCATTTCTCCTGCTTCTACCAGCGTCACCTTTGCTTTTACAGCGGCGGCGATATAGCTGGTAACCAACCCACCTGCACCGGCGCCGATCACCACTAAATTACGGTCAAATTTCTTTGGTTTGTTATAGCCTTTGTATACGCGACGGCGATTCACTATTGCCACAATGCCTTTAGCTATCCATGGAAATATACCTAGCAGAACAAATGAAAAGATAAGTCCAGGCGATACGATGCCTGACAGGCTGTCAATTTGCGCCAGTTGCGTACCTGCGTTCACATAAACAGCGGTGCCAGCAAGCATGCCTATTTGGCTTACCCAGTAAAATGTCCAGGTTTTAAGTGACGTCAGCCCCATTAACAGGTTGATTAAAAAGAACGGAAATACCGGAACTAAACGCAGCGTAAACAAGTAAAACGCGCCTTGTTTTTCTACGCCCTCATCTATCTTTTTAAGCTTTTCTTTGAACTTGTTGCGTACGGTATCTCGTAGAATGAAGCGCGCGACTAAAAAAGCTAACGTAGCGCCTACGCTTGACGCGAAAGACACAATAACTAAGCCCTGCGCCAGCCCAAACAGTGCACCTGCAGCAAGGGTCAAAATTGCCGCGCCAGGTAGCGACAGTGCAGTAACCGCCACATAAATAGCAAAGAACACCCCAATGCTTAATACAGGTTTTTTTTCTATTTGCGCTTGAAATGTATCAAGTGAGTCCTTCATCCCCTGAAGGGTTAGATAGCTATTCAAATCAAAATAGAAAAAGCTAAATATAGCGGCGGCAATAACACCTAAAAGCGCTATTTTCTTAAACATAAAAATCCTTAGCGCTTAAAACGCGTATTGCATGGTAACTTGAGCGTGACGAGGCACGTTTGGCATAACCAGAGTCGCGCCAAAATATCCGCCTTCAAAAAGCGGCTGCCAATTTTCTTCATCAGTAACGTTAATAACATCTAAGCGTAAACGAAGATCATCGCTCACTTGG
Organism: Alteromonas macleodii; assembly: GCF_903772925.1. Lineage (NCBI taxonomy): Bacteria > Pseudomonadati > Pseudomonadota > Gammaproteobacteria > Alteromonadales > Alteromonadaceae > Alteromonas > Alteromonas fortis. Next base: position 2,009,861 of record NZ_LR812090.1, on the reverse strand, counting down.
TAATCAGCATTTAAGTCTATAGTGTACTGGTCGCGAATATGCACGGTTTGTAAAAAGTCTAATGGGAAAGACTTGGTGTATAAAGCACTCGCACCAAGCTGAACATTATCAGTCACCTGCCAGCCAGCATTAACGGATGCTATTTGTGGAGGAATACCTTGCACTCGGCTGTTCGATGCTGGGAACGCGGCAAACGATGGCGATCCCACACCTGTGCCCTCAACAATATCAGGACGACTGTTATCAAACGCATCTATCACCTGAGCCGTGCCTTGAAACGCTGCAGAGTCATCGAAGCGAGCGTCTAAATAACTGTAGGCAGCATTGACCCATACATCGTCGCCCTGATAAAACATTTGCAACTCAAACCCTTTGGTTTTCACGCCGCTATTGCTGCCATCGCGGTTGCGTAAGCTACGGGTTTGCTCAAACACTGCCGCTTCAGCATACCATTTGCTGTTTGGCGCGTATTTTACCCCTGCTTCATACAGAGTATTTTCGGTAGCAAAATTAAGCGGGTTAATTTCATTATTACCGCCCAATACTGTGCCACCCGCCATGCTGTTTGACGTAGCATCGTTTTCGGAATACGCAGCATATAAGTTGATGTCACCGGTGAGTTTGTAAACCGCGCTTAACTGATAGCTAGTTAACGTATCGCTATAGGTATCAGACGCGGCCGTTACTCCCTCAGGCGCTAGAGGGTCACGGGCTTCAACATCGTAATAATCTATTCTAACGCCGGCAATGGTTGAAAACGTGTCTGTCCATGTAGAGCGTTGTTGGAGCGCCAAACCAGTTTGCCACGACGTGGAATCAGTGGTGTCTGACAGGTTTAAGTCGCCGCTTCCATCGCCGTCCAAATCATACTGAGCTCCCGGAGATACAAATACACCCGCACGTAACTCGACTAAACGCGCTTTTTGCGCGTCGGTAAGAGGGATCACGCGGTTAGAAATAGGCCCAGTTAAATCAATCGGATTGTCGGCCTCAGTAGTAAACTGGCTATAGCCCAGCACATCGTTATAGCGAAGCGCCAAGCCTACGGTAGTAATTTGGCTATCGTTCCACTGGTAATCTAGCTCGGTGCGATTTTCGAAGGTGTCAGCGCCGTCAATAATTTCGACAAAGCTATTTTGGGCTATCTCTTCGCGCTCTAAATACTGGTAATAGGTGATATTGCGAAGTGCCATGTTATCAGCCATTTTGTATTCTACACTGCTGCGAATAACCGTGGTTTCAGCACCATTGATGTCATCAGGATTAGTGAATACGCGGTTGCGGGGAATAACCACTTCACCGGTAGGTGAAATAATGGCTCCAGCGCCCGGAACTGAACTGCCATTAGGCTGAGTGCCTTGCCCAGTAATATAAATACCATTGTCGATAAGGTCTTGCGTAGGGCGATTTATACCCGCATTGTCTGGATAGTCTGTGTTGTAATATTCAGCGCTGATATCCCAAGTGAGTGCGTCGCTCGGTGTATAGCGATATGCAACAAATAGGTTTGTACTATCGCGCTCAGCAAAATCATAGAAGCTGCCGTGATCTAGGTACTCAGCACTAAAGCGAATGCCGCTTTTACCTTCTTCTATTGCTGTGCCGTAATCTACTTGGGCTGAATACTGATCCCAACGCCCGGCGCGAAGGGTAACTTTACCCTTGCTTTCTGTGGTAGGCGCGACCTTGGTTTGAAGGTTAACAAAGCCACCATTACGCTGCGTACTACCAAACAGTACGGGAGAAGGCCCTTTCACAACGTCAATTTGTTCAACGCTATTAAAAGACAATGGTAACCCAAAACCATTATTACCAGCCTGACGACGCACGCCGTCTTGAAAGAGTTCGCCTAACTGCCCCCGAATACTTGGCAAGCTGGGAGTACCGAAGCCGCTTGAAGCATAGGCATTAGGGGCTGCCTTTACGATATCGTGTAAATCATTAATGTTAAGCGCTTCTATCGCTTCTGCCGACAATGACGTTACTGCACGAGGGGTTTCTGCTGCACTTAAACCGCTACCAAATAACCCTTTTAGCGTATTGTCGCCTGGGTTTAGCGTGTTTAAGCTCTGTTGACTGCCTGTTACTTCTACTACTTCAATATCTGATGCTTGCTGGGCAGCTAACGACTGACTGATGGCAAGCGCGAGTGTGCTAACGGCTAGGCCGATTATTCTTTTCATTAACGATTCCGTATTTTTACTTATTATTCGACTAGACCGATACGTGTCACAAAAAATTTCAGTACATTTAATTTTCGAAAAAATATTAAAAAACACAAAATTAAATGAAATTTTTATTTTGAACGATCGTTCTAGTATGCTTGCACTATTATACTTTTGGAGCATGTATGCAAAACAACACAGATATTCAAAAGCGACTTGAGTGGTCGTTACTTTCTCTTCGCGTAACTATTTTTATCGTTATGTTCGTTTGGACCCTAGATAAGTTTGTCAACCCTGCCCACGGCATGGCGATTTTCGAAAAATTTTACGGCATAGGCGGCGTACCTGAAATGGCCGTGTACATTATGGGTGCATTGCAGCTTGCATTGGTGCTAGCATTTTTAGCGGGCCTTGCGAAAAAATACACCTACGGCCTTATTTTTATTCTTCACGGCGGCTCTACCCTTTCGTCTTTCCCGCAATATCTAGACGCCTTTAATCACCTGCTGTTTTTTGCCGCATGGCCTATGTGGGGTGCGTGCTTCGCACTTTTCTTATTGCGCGACGCAGACACCAAATTTGCGTTAGGCAAGTAGTCAACATTTGTTGGGGCGACTGCACTAGATAGTGATAGCAGTTGCCCTTGCTACGGCACACCTCATGGCGCTAATACTGGGCTTTTTAACCTTTGGCAGCATCATACAGTTGCTGCCATTCGCCCTCTTGTACCGGCATTATTGATAACCTTCCGCCTTTTTTAACTAAAGGTAGTTCAGTAATACCTTCCATACTTTTAATGACAGAAAGTGGAAGTACGCTGGAAAACTTCTCTACAAACTTTACATCTACACGATACCAACGCGGGTTTTCTTGGCTGGATTTAGGATCGTAGTATTTTGACTCAGGGTTAAACTGTGTAGTGTCTGGATAACCTTCTTTCACCACTTCTGCAACGCCTGCAATACCGACTAGTTTGCAGCTGGAGTGGTAAATAAAAATCTTGTCGCCTAGTTTGACGCCGTCCCGTAAAAAGTTGCGGGCTTGGTAATTTCTAACGCCATCCCAAGGCTCGGTTTGATCAGGACGGTTTGCCAAGTCATCGATAGAAAATGCATCAGGTTCTGTTTTAAATAGCCAATACGCCATGTTTTTATTCATTCTCTTAATGTTTGCACACCTACCAAAGCGTATATAAATAAACATACGCTTTACGTGCGCTATTATCTTTTTAACTAACACCAGTATACAAAGCGCATTTATTTAATGACAGTGCTATACCTTAGCTTGGCTAAGACTGCTATAATTACGCACTTAATCTGAGCTTATCCCTATTTTGAGCTCAGCAATTCCCTGATTTTTCTAGATGTGATTACTATGCAAGCCACCATTAAGGCCGACCGCGGCCTGTTTTCTTACCCTAAATATTGGCCACACTGCCTGGGTACTGCGCCTTTTCTTCCTGTGTCAAAAGAGGAAATGGATGCCCTTGGCTGGGACAGCTGTGACGTTATTTTGGTAACCGGCGATGCGTATGTCGATCACCCTAGTTTCGGTATGGCAGTTATTGGTCGTGTTCTGGAAGCCCATGGCTTTCGCGTTGGCATTATTTCTCAGCCAGATTGGAAGAGTAAAGACGACTTTATGAAGTTGGGTAAGCCCAACCTGTATTTTGGCGTAACAGCCGGAAACATGGACTCGATGATCAACCGCTATACGTCTGACAAAAAGCTTCGTCACGACGATGCCTATACGCCAGGCAATGTAGGCGGTAAGCGTCCTGACCGTGCCGTAACCGTATATGCACAGCGCTGCCGCGAAGCCTTTAAAGGTGTACCTGTGATTGCGGGCGGTATTGAAGCCAGCTTGCGTCGTATTGCGCACTACGATTACTGGAGCGAAAAAGTGCGCCGCTCTGTACTGTTCGACTCTAAAGCCGACATGCTGTTTTTCGGTAACGCCGAGCGCCCCCTTGTTGAAGTAACCCACCGCTTAGCGGCAGGTGAAGATATTGCCGATTTACGCGACATTCGCGGTACCGCAATCATCGTTAAAGAAGCCTTACCAGAATGGCAAGGTGTTGACTCTACCTCTCTTGATAGACCCGGTAAAATTGACGCCATTCCAAGCCCCTATCAAATGGAGCCCGAGTGCGATTCACAAGATAAAGACGCGAAAAGCAGTGAAGCGCCAGAGGCTGCGCCTATCGTAATTCAGCCTGCGCAAAAAGAGAAAGAAAAGCGTAAGCCTTGGGAGAAGGTGTACGTTAAGCTGCCAGCGTACGAAACAGTAAAAGACAACAAGGTATTATACGCGCATACATCGCGTATTTTGCACCAAGAGACCAATCCAGGTTGCGCCCGTGCGCTAATGCAGCGTCACGGCGACAGACACATTTGGATTAACCCACCCGCCATGCCTCTTGAAACAGAAGAGATGGATGCGGTATTTGATCTTCCATATCAGCGTGTGCCTCACCCTGTGTATGGCGATGCTAAAATTCCTGCGTACGATATGATCCGCTTTAGCATTAACATTATGCGCGGATGCTATGGCGGCTGTACCTTCTGTTCTATTACCGAACACGAAGGCCGTATCATTCAAAGTCGCTCTGAAGATTCGATTATTCGTGAAATTGAACAAATACGCGATACGGTACCAGGTTTTACCGGCGTAATTTCAGACTTAGGCGGTCCGACGGCGAACATGTATCGCCTTCGTTGTAAGAGCCCGAAGGCAGAAGCGACTTGTCGTCGCCCTTCTTGCGTGTACCCAAGCATATGTGCACATATGAACACGGACCATAAGCCCACCATCGACTTATACCGGCGTGCTCGCGAACTGCCTGGAATTAAAAAGATTTTGATTGCTTCAGGCGTGCGTTATGACTTAGCGGTAGAAGACCCAGAATACGTGAAAGAGCTAGCCCTTCACCACGTAGGCGGCTATTTGAAAATAGCACCAGAACACACAGAAGAGGGCCCGCTTTCAAAAATGATGAAGCCGGGTATGGGCAGCTATTACCGCTTTAAAGAACTGTTTGATAAATACTCACAGGAAGCGGGTAAAAAGCAGTACCTTATTCCTTATTTTATCGCATCGCACCCGGGTACCACCGACGAAGACATGTTAAGCCTTGCGATTTGGCTAAAAGAAAATAAGTTTAAGCTTGATCAGGTACAAAACTTTTATCCGTCGCCAATGGCAACGGCTACAACTATGTACCACACCGAAGTGAATTCCCTTCGTAAAGTTACTAAAGAAAGTGAAGAAGTACCGTCAGCGAAAGGTGAAATTCACCGTAGACTACATAAGGCCATGTTGCGTTATCACGACCCGAAAAACTTTGCGCAAATTCGAGAAGCACTTAAACGTATGGGTCGTGAAGACTTAATTGGTCGTGGTCCTCAGCACCTTGTGCCGCCAGAGACCGCTGACGAAAAACGCCAGAAAGTACAAAAAGGCCGTCGCGGTGAACGTGCGCTTACTAAGCATACTGGGCTTCCACCCTCGTTTCAGGGTAAAAACGGAAAAGGCAAAAGCCGAGACGGTAGCGCTGTAAATAAAAGCCGTCGTAATACAAACGGCAATAAGCAAGGTAGCGGTAATAGGCAAGATCAAGCCAACGGAAATACCGCCAATCGAAATTCCGGTAAAGCTTCTAAGGCGAATAATGGCGGCGGAAACAATCGTGGCCGCTCTCAAAAACAGCCAAGCATGAATAAACGTTAAGATAACAAACGCTAAAAATAAAAAAGCCCGATGCTTTTCAACATCGGGCTTTTTTTGTGACTTTTAGCAATAGCACTGCGGTATTTCAGCTAGCTATTTATGTATTCAACCTTTATGTACCCAAGCTATACGCTTACATTCAGTCGTGATTTGGGTAGCACTTAACATTTTCAAGTTTAGCAAGCTCACCAGTTTGATCATTTCGCAGCAAGCAGTGCTTGCCATTACTTAGTAACGTAAAGCTGTACACAGGGCTGTCATGCCTTCCTTCAACGGGTAACCCCCTGCTATCTATCTTCGCTTTTCGTTCAATTGTAATGTTTGACGCTTTGCTAAATACATTATCAGCAACAGTAATGGGTATACCGCCAAACCAGTTGCTGATGGTATTTTCAATAGTTTGCTTTTGGCTTGCACTCGTGCTGTTAGTGATTGCTTTATGCAACTCAGTCTCCTTGCTTGCAGCACAACCAATGGCCGATGATAGCGCTATAGCAAGGGCTGCAACTGGCAGCCCGGTGCTTTTAGCTTTGCCTCTACCGAATAGAGCCATCATTCTTGTTCCTTGATAACGGGCTGATTAATCTTGTTATGTAAAATAAAGTTTTCCCTGCGCGTTTCGGGTGTGTCGATAGGAATAAGCTTTTCACCTACTAGCGCGCTTTGATTACTGCGCAGTGCATTTACATCAGCCATGCCGTTACCCGATACCACTTCAGGGCATGCGCCCGTAGCTGCAAATTCTAGTGCTGCAGACAACATACCTTCATTCGGGTCGCCTAAACTAGCAGTAAAATCATCTTCAACTTCACATCCTGGCAGTTCAAAATCAAAGTTCGGGGTATTGGTTGGCATAAAGCCATCGGCATAATCACCAAAGCCTTTATTATTCACCCCTTGGAATTGAATAGTGAAGTAAGTTTCACCACAGTTGTCTGTTGGATAGAAACCATAAGGTTTACCGCACGTTGTAGAGCCAATTTGAACCACCTCTACATCTATGCCGCGAAGCGCGTTCATTACCGCTTCGCTCGCTGAACAGGTTGCATCTGTCGAAATTACGTATACACGAGTCAGTGAAAGGCTCGGCAGTAGAGTATCGGTAAGCCGTCCGGCGTTGTAATCGATAACATTACTGTAAAAAGGCGTAGGACGAATGGTCTCACCAGTAATGGGGTCGGTCGTTGGGTTCTTGTCGTTAAATCTTAAGGTTTCAAACGTAGCATTGTTCGTTTGATTTGGGCCCGCTACCATATAAGAAAGCTGAGAAGCTAACGCCAAACGCCCCCCACCGTTGTAACGTAAATCCATAACTAATTCGGTTACATTCTGCTCAACAAATGTATCGAACGCGTCTATCAGCCCTTCTTGCGCAGTAACAATGAAGGTATTAAATTGGAAGTAACCTGTTTTACCGTTTTCGGTATCGAACACCTTAACGTTTTGCACCGGCGTTACGCTCACATCAGCAGAAGTTATATCTACAGACATAGTCGTACCGTCAATCAGCTCAAACTCAAAGCTCGTAGTAGTTCCCGCTTCATCAGGAAACAGTCCATCGTTTAAAGCGTTTACACCTTGTTGGGTATTGTCATTAACGAAATCAACGCCGTTAATACTCACAACCTTAGCGCCTCGCGGCACATTCGCTGCAGCAGCAGGTGAACCAGGCTCTGTGAACCGCACTGTTAGCTCCCTTGGCACTGTGTTTGAACCAGATTCCCAATCAAAACCAAATCCTGACGATATGCCAGATTGAGATAGCTCGTTGTATTCAGCAGTGTCTTGTGAAAAATGAAAATTATCTTTTGGCGTGCCGCTTGGCGTTAATTCATTGGTTTTTAACTGGTTAAAGTATGCCAATACTGAAAAGTTTTCTGGGTCGTTATCGTCTACTTCGTCGTACCATAAATAGGTGTCATTGGTCCAGGAACGCAGCCAGAGCTTTTCATCCATTGCGGTACCTTGGGTATCTGGATAAGCACTTCCTGTAAAAGGGTCGATACCAGTTCTTGGCGTTTCACATTTGGCGATGAAGTCAGATTGCGGCTCATAGACACCGGCTTCCCACTCAGGTTCAGACGTAACGGGAGTAGTAGGTGTTGTTGCTACTGGCGTGTTACTGGATGAACCGCCACCTCCCCCACATCCTGTGAGAAGTGAAATCGTGACTGCAAGTGCAACTGAAGAATACGTATACGCTTTCATGATTAACTATATATCCTTTATGTATAGGTGCCGAATTTTAAAGTTCACCGGCTTTTATGCGCTCGATAAGACTATGTCTTACGTTAGCATGATTTATAGTGCTATAGGATTGTAAGAATAACTAGGTAACAAAAGTTTAAACATTGATTAAATGTAACTAAATTTTATTTATTTCTACGTACTAGTCGTATTATCAGCACTATATTTCGCCACTAGTTGTTGCCACTATTAATTTCCACTGTAAGCGTCGCCCTCCATATCAGTCACGTCCGTTAACGAACGCGTTTTATTATGGGGAAGAACACCCACGGTAGGCGCTATCAGGCTACTAATAAACAAACCATATTCTGTTTCTATAGCGCCAGTTACAAAAGGGTAAGCGCCGCTTGGGTCTTGAAGAGATTTAAGTACCTTCCCACTGTCGCTAATTTTTAAAAGGTGCCCGTATGGTTCACCCTGTGGTCTCAGAAACTGTGGTAAACGTTGAATTATTTTACGAACAAAGGGTTTGTCTGATAACCCATCCACTGGCGCTGAACGGGGTGAAGCTAGGCCTAGATAATAGCCGCCACCGGCAGCCTGACTTATGTTGTCAGGAAAACCGGGTAAGTTATCTATCACCACATCCACGCTTCCCTGTTTAGGCCCCTTTAACCAGTAGCGTAAAACCCGGTATTTTCCTGTCTCGTTAACTAACACAGAGTCTTGGTCATGACTCATTGTTACGCCATTTGCGAAAACTAAACCGTCTATCAATACTTTGCTCGAAGCAGTTAATGGATAGTATTCGATTAGTCTGCCATTCCCTTTGTGCTCTAGAATTTCTAGCAGGCTTGCCGAAAGCGTTCCGCCGTGGTCTTTTGCGGCAAACTTGATGGTCGCGTCGGTAAAATAAACCTTTCCATTTTTAGCTATATCAACATCATCGGCGTATACCACGGGGGTATTCTCTACCTGATTGACCAGCGTTTTTAGTTCGCCTTTTGCGTTTGCAATTAGTAACCCTCGATGGGCATCAGCGATTAGTAAATTTCCTTTGTTATCGTATTCAAGACCAAGTGGGCGGCCATTGGTATTTATCCATGATGTAAATGACGTTTGCCCCTGTTTCATCAACAATACTGCTCCAGAGTGCGTCGCGGTGGCAATGGTTCCCGCTTTGTTTATCGCAAAATCCTCCGGTCCCTCTTCTCCTTCTATATCAATGTACTTAAGCTCTGCCAACCGCGAATTTTCTGTAAACGCTTTTGTAAAGCCACCATTTTTCGGTGCTTGCCAACTGACGGGATCGATAGGTACCGGCCATAACAGTAAATAGGCAAGAGCTAAAATAAGAGAACCCCATAGCATTTTCATTCACTCACTCCTTTTATACTTTTACCTACCTTAGCAAGCGCAGTTGACCGACTCTGCTTTCATTTTTAAATAGAACACTATTCACCAAAGCTTTAAGCTCTTCAAAAAGCTAGGCTAAATTCGCGTATTAGTACGCGCATTACAAATACGTAAGGCGGCATCCATATAAGCATTTCGCGCGTTTTTTAGTAAAACGCTGTTGGAGTACGTCATGCCATTTTATACAAAGCTACTGGGGGCTAAATATACTAAGCAGGTAGATAAGGAACTACGAGCAAGTCATGCTGGCGAAACAGGTGCCGTCTGGATATACCGAGGGGCCATGGTTGCTGAATTTATCTCTAGCCTATTTCGCATTAGCAAAAGCAAAGACGACTCAGAACGCTTTATAAGAGAGCACCTTGAAACGGAGCGTGCGCACCTTGCTATTTTTGAAAGTGAAATGCCGCTGTTTAGGGGTAGCTTCATACTGCCACTATGGATAGCCGCGGGATTTATAACCGGCTTTCTGCCACGACTTTTGGGTAAAAACTGGTTTTTTTATACCATTTATTGTGTAGAGGAATTTGTTGATTTGCATTACGACGAGCAATGTAAAAACATGTCGGCATTATCTATCCCGCCATCAAACGTGATAGAAAGGTTTCAACACTGTCAGGAAGAAGAACAGCACCATAGAGACGAAGCGTTAGCAATGATGACACAGCAACCATCTTTACCAATGAGGCTGTGGGGGCGCGCAGTAGAAAAAGGGTCTGCGTTTGCAGTTGCTGTCGCCAAATTAATTTAGATTGATACTCTGCAAATGACCTGAGAAAACAACAAAACAGCCTCGCGGATAAAATTAGGAAAGAACGCTACAACATGGGAAAGAAAAGCAGGTTAAAACCACCAAAGCAATGTAACGACTGCGGTGTGGAAGCTGATACGCAATTTCGCGTTCGCCAAAGTGAGACAGACGAATGGCGCATAGTGTGTAAGGCTTGCCAAACACTGGCAAAAAATAATGATGACTACATGTATGGCGGGACGTGGAAAAGAAAAAAGCGTAACTAGAGTGAATACATCAAGGGGCGAGGTAGCTGTACTTTCGCCCCTTGATAATTACTTTAAGGTTTATGCGTTAACACTCGTTCCTCGAGCTTCTTCATTTGTGTCTTCTTTATTTCTGTCGCCTCGATTTACCTCGCTAAGGCCACCGCCAACATAATAGCCGCGAACGTTTTCCACACGTTTAAATAGCACAGTAGCGCGGTATAAGCTCCAGATCACGTACACAGCCATTGGTATATTTAGCTGAAGTGATGCAATAGAAAGCGCAGCACCTTGATGTACGGCAGCATAAGTGGCTAAAAGTACAAGTACACTTAACCCAGATATCATCAACCACACTGGCTTTGTCAGCGACTTTACTGCCACGGTCACAGCCGTATTGAATAACATTAGGCACCAAAATACGGCGATAAGAGAACCGGCAAAAAACATATCAACGGCTGCGGTTAAAGCCAGAGCGCTAACACTGCCCCAGACTATGGCGTACCAAAGCCTGCTCGCCAAAGGTGGGTGTGCTTTTTTAGACAGCCAAATTTCCATACCAGAAACACAAAGCATGGTTAGCATAATGCCCAACACTAAGTAGAACCACTTGCTGGTTAGGCCAGCAAAATCACCAAAATGCAGTCGGTACATGGCCCATACAAGCTGCTTGCCCCATTCTCCATCTTCGTAGCCAGCATCACCGATATAGTTTCCGGCAGTATCGAAACGATAGCCTTCAGCGTAAATCATGCGGTTTGGCGCTTTCGCATAAATTTCAATAAATTGCTCTGGCTCACCGACTTCATGTACGGTTAAGAATATCGGCGACTTTTCAGGCGCAAGCGTTTCCATTTGCGCGAAGGCTTTTCCAATAGCGGGTTTACCTTCTTGGGGTGTTAATACGGGGTCCGGTGTGAATATTTGATCAACAACTGCATCCCTGTCGCCGCCATAGTTGAGTGAAGCCACGACCACTAAAATAATGCCCGCCATGCCGAAATAGGCACCCGTAATCCCTATAATTAAATGAAACGGCGCAGCCCACAGGCCAAAGCGATTGTGCAAGTCTATCTGGGCCTGCTGACCATTACCGCCTCTTCTCAGTTTGAATGCATCTTTCCCTATTCGTTTATGGGCAATAATCCCTGTAATAACTAAGGTACAAATAATGGAGCCTAGGGCACTGACTAAAATCATTCCCCAGCTATGCGGCAAATTTAAGTATAAATGTAAGTCCACCAGCATTTGCGTAAAAGACACGCTTTCTTCTTCCAGCAGGTTACCTTCGCTATCAGCAAAATACGCTACATGGTCGTTTTCAACCACCAACCGTGGAATATCGGATGTAGGAAATACAACAAAGAGGTGGTGAGACTCTTCGGTATGTTCGGCTAGGAAGCTATCCATCGCCTTTTCAATCGCCTGTGGAGAAACATTTTCCATCTCTTCAATATGAGGCTGTTCCCATCTTTCAAATTCTAGGTGGAATACGGCAATCGTACCTGAAAGGCATACTAAAAAAAGCAGTACACTCAAAAACACACCAACCCAAGTATGTGCATTTAATGCATTTTGTTTTGTAACTTTATCCATTGATATTCACCTACATGGGTAAGAAGATAAGTATTGGTACACAAGTCGCAGACAATGCTGCGTAAGCACCAATGACTTTAAATTTGTGGGCGGTGGCAAGATAGTGATAAACGAAAAGCCCCCACAACACTGGCAGTAGAACTGTACCCGTAGCCAACTGGCCTGCGATGGAAAACGGAAGCAGCGCGCATACGCCTAGCGTTATTAGAACGCTAACAACCAAGAGAACAACCAGTACCACGAAATAGTTTGCAACATTTGCCAATACTGTACCTCGTGCGAAGTCAAAGCTTCTCGGCTGAGGTACGTTTTTGGGCTGTGGCAAAAACGTTTGATTTAATGCGATGAATGGCCAGACTAGCATTGCAGGAATACACAACGCATATAACACGCCAAACTCCCAACCCTGCGCTTTAGACCAACACACTGCTGACGCTAGCCATACGACTAAGCCTAAATAAAGATAAGTTGAGGCTTGCTCACGCCAACTTTTATAAACAACCCCTAAGGCCGCGAGTGTTAAGCCACCTGCTGCAACTGTAAGCATGATCTTTCCTTAAAACGAATAGGTAAGCGACGCGTTTACTGTTCTACGTACACCTGGGAAACAATCCCCTCTGAACAAACACGACGTTAGGTACTTCTTGTCCGTAACGTTTCTAACATTCAGCTGCAAATTCACGTTACTCGATAGCTCGTACGCCACCATTAAATCGCCCAATGTATAGCTAGGTGTTTCATAACGAATTGTGCCATTTTCAGAGACCGATTCGCCGACATAGCGAACACCTGCGCCTATGGTTAAAGCCTCCAGCTCAAGGGGAGAGTAATTTACCCAAAGCGACGCATTGCTGTCTGGCTGTGCTGATAACGAGAAACCGTTAGGGTCTTCTGCATCCATAACAGACGCAGCGAATTGCGCGGTTACTTCGCCAAAGTCTAAACGCCCTTCCAGCTCTACACCTTCGATGGACGTAACGCCCTGCTGCTGCGCGGCTTCATCTGGTAAACCATTTGGATTAGGAAGGTTAGACACTTCAATATCGTAATACGCTAGCGTTATAAAACCCGGAATAGCAGATAATTCATACTTAATACCGGCCTCGTATTGTCGACCTTCTTCAGGCTTAAGCTGATTGTTGTCGTTATCCAGTCCCACCACAGTTTCGAATGACTCAGCATAGCTAAGGTAGGGAGAGATGCCGTTATCGAAGCGGTATAACACGCCAGCCGAGTAAGAGGTTTGCGTATCATCTTGTTCTGTCACGCCGGTATCGTTGTCAACGCGGTCGTGACGTAGCCCCAACGTCATCCGCCAGTTTTTATAAGTAACCTGGTCTGATAAATACAGCCCTGTATCTGTAACAGTTTGTTCCGGCGCATCGTTATAAATTGAATCAAAAACTGCTAGCTCTGGCGCACCTGTATACACAGGGTTGGCTAAATCTAGAATGTATCTAAAGTCACCTTGTAATACACCTCCACCAGCGTAATAAGCTGAGTTAGCGTCTGTTTTAACATTTTGGTATTGCACACCCGCTAATAATTCGTGCTCAAAAGAACCCGTTGCAAAGGGCTTGTTTACTCGAATATCAAAAGCGTGTTGATTAAACGTGTTGTCCGCCTGGTAAAAGGTTCTTGGAACAAAGGTATCAGTAGGCGCAACAGGCGCTCCTACAAAGGCGTTTAGGTAGCGAGTACCACCGGTAAAAGTAGGCCAGGCCTGGTGATAGTCTGCCTCGCCATCTCGCCATAAGGCGGTAAATGAAAGTGATGTGGTATCGTCAATTAAATGCTCGCCAAGTAAGGTAACCTGATTTGACGTAGTATCGAATTTATTAAACCCTGGCTCGCCTGCGTAAACGTCTTGATCTGGCAGATAGGTACCATCCGCCAAAGGTAATAGTGTGCCTTCAACAGGAATAAACTGTGCCGCCGTATCGCTATCGGTATCCTGAAATAAGCCAATTAATGTTAACGTTGTATCATCTGACGGCATAAAAGAAAGTGAAGGCATAAGCACTTGCGTGTCATCACTGACATAATCAACCTGAGAGTCGGCATTTCTATAAATACCGACAAAGCGCCCTACCCACTTATCATCCTCAGATAGGCTACCGTTTACATCTAAGCCAATTTGCGCCCGGTCGAAACTTCCGTAAGACAATACAACTTCACTTCCCTTACCTAACGTGGGTGTCTTTGACACATAGTTCATGATGCCGCCCGGTGAGCCTTGTCCATAAAGCACAGAAGCTGGCCCTTTAAGTAGTTCAACCTGTTCCATTGTGTAAATTTCAGCGCGCGTTGAATTGTAGCTGCCGAACAACTCTTGAATAGAGTCGCGATAGCGAGGAATACTTAACCCTCTAGAAGATATTGAATCAACCCGAGTGGCGTATCCGTAAGATTCACCGGTAACACCCGCCATATAAGTCGCTGATTGGGATAGATTTAAAACGCCTTTTTGCTTTAAGTCTAATGCCGTTTCAATGGAAATTGTACGGGCGAGTTCAACGATGGGCGTATTAGACTTAGTCGCACCGAAGGGGGAGCGCGTGCCGAGTACCTCTATCTTTTCAACCGCAATTTGCTCTGTCGTTGATGCCTCGTTGCCACTTTCCTGCAAAGCCTGTGCAGCGTTAATGTCGCCTTCCTGGGCATTGGCATAAGACACCAATACAGCTGTTACCGCTAAACTAAGTAATTTTTTGTTCATGTCGAGTGCTGTCTTCTAATTATTTTGTTATGTCTCGCCCGCTCACCAATCTGAAAATAACGAGTGCTGAGTGGCTAACTTGTACTTTGGTATAATTTAACAAAATATCATACAAATGATAACCATTTTTATTACCAATATTGAATACAAATGGTCAAAAATGAAAATCGCAAAACACCCTTTGATATAAGGTAAAGTTATCGCACACAAAAAAGCCGAACTAACTGAGTTAGTTCGGCTTTTTTACATATTTGAGTTAAGCGCTAGATACTAAACGTATTAAGCAGCTTCGCTCTCGTCTTCAGTTTCAACCACTTCATGGCTAAGCAGGTATTCAAAGGCGGCTAGTGACGCTTTAGCCCCCTCGCCCATCGAAATAACGATTTGCTTATAAGGCACTGTTGTTACGTCACCCGCAGCAAAGATACCAGGCTCAGAAGTATGACATTTAGTATCAACAATGATTTCACCATACTGCGTCATCTCTACCGTGTCCTTCATAAACTGGCTGTTCGGTACAAGGCCAATTTGAACAAATACACCGGCAAGTTCGCGAGTGTGAACTTCATTAGTTGAACGGTCTTGGTATTCAATCGCGTTCACTTTGCCATTCTCGGCCGTGATTTGACGTGTAGCCACATTTTTAATAATGGTAATGTTGTCGCGTTTTTCAGCTTGGTCGATAAGTACCTGGTCCGCTTTAAGTTCCGGCATAAATTCAAATACCGTTACTGATTTTACGATACCTGCCAAATCTAGTGCCGCTTCAATACCTGAGTTACCACCACCAATAACTGCAACATCTTTACCTTTAAAGAAAGGACCATCGCAGTGCGGGCAATATGCTACGCCGTTACCTACGTTCTCTCTTTCACCGGGGACACCCAGTTCTCTCCAACGTGCGCCGGTTGCGACAATAACCGTACGGGTGCGAATTTGCTCGCCTGAAGAAAGCGTAATAGTTTTGATATTACCTTTTTCAATGCTATCGACGCGCACGTGCTCTTTAAGCGTAATGTCGTAATCGCGAACGTGCTCCATTAGGTTGCCTACAAGTTCAGGCCCTGTCGTTTTGGGTACAGAGATTAAATTTTCTATACCCATAGTGTCTTTAACCTGACCACCAAAAGTTTCAGCAACAATGGCTACTTTAAGGCCTTTACGTGCACTGTAAATTGCAGACGCAACACCCGCTGGGCCGCCGCCAATAACAGTAACGTCTTGAAGCGGCAATGCGTCGCCTTTATTTGCCTCTTTAAGGCTAGGGTCGCGCTCGATAAGTTTATTGATAAGTACTGAACCATCAACTTTACCGTTCGCGAATAGCTCGCCATTAAGGTAAACGCTAGGTACACCTTGAATGTCGCGCTCTTGAATTAGATTTTGATATAGCCCACCGTCGATCATTTCGGTCTTGATATTAGGGTTAATCAAAGCGAATTGATTAAGTGCCTGTACGACCTCTGGGCAGTTGTGACAGCTTAAGCTGATAAATACTTCAAAGTTAAGTGGTTCTTTAACGGCTCTAACCAATGTTTGAACACTATCATCTAGCTTAAGTTCAGTGCCTGCTGCGTGCAGCATAGCAAGTACAAGTGAGTTAAACTCATGGCCACCCGGAATACCTGAAAAACGAATTCCAGTATCTTCACCGTCAGCTTCTAATAAAAAGCTGATAGCGCTGCGTAGTTCACCATTAGTTTCACGTTCTTCTACGTTTAGTTTTTCGCTTACTGAAGCAATGTCGGACAGAAACTTCACAAGCTCTTCGCGCTTGCTATGTTCACCGGTCTGTACGACAAAGGTTACGTTTTTTTGCATTGACTCAGCATATGATTTCAATGCTTGTAAAATTTCTTTAGTTAACACGGTTGTTCTGCCTTATTTTCGACACGCCGATCCCCGCCAACCCTACAATAGGTCAACAACATAAGCGGAAATTGGAAATTAACATCAGGGAGTGGAGACCCACTCCCTACAAACTATCGTCCTAACACTTTTACTTACAGTTTATCCTGCTGTGCTAGGAACTAAGCGGTGCTGCTTAGATTTTGCCTACTAGGTCAAGAGAAGGAGCAAGTGTTTCTTCACCTTCTTTCCATTTCGCTGGGCAAACTTCACCTGGGTTGTTTGCTACGTATTGAGCAGCTTTAACTTTACGTACTAGGTCGTCTGCGTCACGACCAATACCTTCAGAAGTGATTTCCATTGCTTGTACGATACCTTCTGGGTCAACAACGAATGTTGCACGGTCAGCAAGACCCATAGTTTCGCGCATACAATCGAAGTTACGCGTGATTTCGCCAGTAGGGTCGCCAATCATTGCAAACTTGATCTTGTTGATCGTGTCTGAAGAATCGTGCCATGCTTTGTGAGTGAAGTGTGTGTCAGTAGATACTGAGAATACTTCTACGCCACGAGACTGAAGTTCTTCGTACTTATCAGCGATGTCACCAAGCTCAGTTGGGCAAACAAATGTGAAGTCAGCTGGGTAAAATACGAAAACTGCCCATTTACCTTTGATGTCTTCGCTGCTTACGTCTACGAATTCGCCGTCTTTAAATGCAGTCGCTTTAAAAGGTTTGATAGCAGTATTAATCAATGCCATGTTTAATTCTCCATTTGGTTTAAATTTTCCGGATGCTTAATACATACGGATACAAACTTTACGTTTATTTTGTCGACATGGTTTTGCAGTTTTGTGAAGATATTCACTTGTTGCGAAATCCATGTCTCTCGAAACTGGTGATAAGAATAGCGCGCATCACTTAAAAAAACTAATTGGTAAATATGAATCGCTTAATCAGGTTATTGAATTGAACGATGAAAATAAAATCAATTAGCCAATCGGCACGCGATACAATCCTGTTTATAGCCTTAGTACAAGCAGCGTGAGGAACATATGACAAATACCCGAATTCACCTTATTTCAGAAGAAATAGAGCGTATTGATAATTACAAACCATCGCGAAGCTTGCCAAAACATATAAAAATGGCTACCAGCCCGTTTGTATTTTATCGAGGCAGCGCTCAGTTATTCTACGCAGATATCAAAGCGGGTCTGATTAATTTCCCCAAAGAGTGTGATTCTATACCACTTACCAGCGTGATGGGCGACTGTCATACTTCCAATTTTGGTTTCCTTACCGAAGAAGGCTCTCACGGAGATACAGTAATCTTTTCTCCCAATGATTTTGATGATGCATGCGTGGGCAAAGCACATTGGGACATACTTCGCTACCTCACCTCATTGCGTCTTGCTCAACTGCACTGTAGCGGTATCGTGGAAGGTAGATATTCAGGGGAAGGCATAGATACCACTAAACCCGTAGTCACTCATCAGCAAGTTATTAGCGCGCAACACGCTTTTATTAAGCACTATGTGGAAACCTGCGACCGTGTAGTAAATAATGCTAAGGTGATGAACGAGGCAATAGACTATTGCCCTAATGCTGTGCCAAGTAAGCTTACAAAGCTTTATAAAAAGGCAAAAGCCCGTAGTGCGGGCGGCGAGGAGTTTACAATAAAAAGTGCGCTTGCCAAAGCGGTGAGTTTTAACGGCACGAGGCTGGGCTTTAAACCCAACAGTGATAAATTCGAAACCCTAAGCGAGGGGGAATATAAAACATTACACGAAGCGTTTGCTCCTTACATGGACGATTCTATCGTAGATATTGTTAAACGCCTGAACGCAGGGACCGGCTCCGTAAATATGGCGCGCTATTACTTTTTAGTCGGGCCGTCTAAACCACACAATGAAAAGAGTTTTGCGCATTGCCATATTGTAGAAGTTAAACAACAGCGTAATGCTGCACCTCTTCATTACTTCCCTACCGTTAACCCTGTCAACCGTCTGAACGCTGCCCACCTCACCGCACGTTGCCAACGACGAATGCAAAGAAAGCCTGACCTTGTTCTTGATGAGGTAAAATTCAAAGACGCTCATTACCTAATTCGCTCAAGACATCACGCTAAAGTGGGTGTGGACCCTCAAGATATTGCAATGGGCAAGAAGGCCCTTAACGGGGGCTTTGAATATTTTGCACAATTATGCGGTTATAGCTTGGCACTGGCTCATTGTCGTGGAGATAGAAGAAGCACGCGGTTTGCCCAATCAGCCTCAAATGCCTTTTCTCAATCAAGAGATTTGCTTGTGAAAATAGCAAATCTTTATGCAGATCAAGTCGTTGATGATCACGCTTTATTTTCCCGTCACCTCGAATCAAATTAAAACAATGCTGGCTGTAATAAAAAAGTAATACGCGCTCATAAAATGTCTATAGCGTTATTTAATGGTTAGGTAAGGCTACAAAAGCGATTTAACAGGTTAAGTAAGTTTACTCATACTTCCTATACTTTTGTTTTAATTAAGTTATTTTAAAAACAGCTTGAATAAGATTAAGTTATTTCTATTAATCATAAACTTCCCTACGGTAGAACAAGCAATACGAAAGTTGCTCGTCACAGGGTGCTCTGCTCAAGCAGACTTTACAACAAAAATACTAGTACCTGTGATTTAAAAAATAATGAAACTACAAAGGGAAAATGACGTGAGAACATCATTAACTTTACTATCTGCAGGAATAATCTCTGCACTTTCTTCTACCGCTATTCAAGCCAACGATTTGGTTATAAGTGGTGTTATTGACGGGCCATTAAGTGGCGGTGTTCCAAAAGCTGTAGAACTTTTCGTGGTTAACGATATTGCAGACTTATCTACCTATGGTATTGGTGCAGCGAACAACGGTGGTGGTACAGATGGAGAGGAATTCACTTTCCCAGCTGGCACGTCTGCAAGCGCTGGCACTTATATCTACGTAGCATCAGAAATTGATGGATTTACCGCGTTTTTCGGTTCTGCACCAGACTACGATACATCGGAGTTAGGAATTAATGGTGACGATGCTATTGAGCTTTTCAAAGATGGTAGCGTTATCGATACGTTTGGTGATATTAACACCGACGGCAGCGGCACCGCATGGGAATACTTAGATGGTTGGGCATACCGTTCGTCTGGTCAATCGGCTAATGGCGGCAGTTTTGAAGCATCTAACTGGACTTACAGTGGCGTCGACGCACTTGACGGTTCAACTACAAACACAGATGCGGCGACTCCCTTCCCGTCCGGTACATTCACCACCGAAGGTGGCGGTGATGACGTTGTAGACGTACCAGAAGAGCCTGCTGTTGAGCTCGGCATTTGTGGCGCAGACGCAACACTTATCAGTGCTATTCAAGGCAGCGAAAGCAGTTCTTCTGAAGTAGGCAATAGCGTTATTATCGAAGCTATAGTTACTGGCACCCGTGCTGACGGCTTCTTTGTACAGGAAGAGGCGTCTGATTACGACGTTGACGATGCAACCTCTGAAGGTTTGTTCGTAGACGGCAGTGTTGATGTTGCCACCGGTAATATCGTTCGTCTTTATGGTGAAGTGGAAGAAAACTACGGCATGACAACCCTTGCCATGGATAGCGATGTTGCTGCACTTGATTGCGGCACCGCAGATGCTGTTGCGGCAGTAGAGATCGCTATGCCGTACGAACTTGACCTTGAATCGGTTGAAGGTATGGTTGTTAGCGTGACTGATGCGACAGTAACAAGCACAAACAACCTTTGGCGCTTCGGCGAAATCGTTGTTAGTGACTCGATTAAACGCCAACCAAGTGATGTGGCAGCGCCATTGTCAGATGCTTACACAGCGGCTGTTGAAGCAAGCGAAACAAGCCTGCTTACTATTGAAGATAACAGCAGTTCTCAGTACCCAGATGCACTGAGTTTCTTCCCTACTTTCAGCTACGCTAATGCTATTCGCATTGGTGATTCGGTTTCTGCTGCAGGTCCACTAAACTACAGCTTTGGTACTTACAGAATTAACCCTAGCGACATTATTGAAGTCACTTCAACACGTGAAGCAAACCCTGTTGTTACAGAAGGCAACTTATCAATTGCTACTTTCAACGTGCTGAATTACTTCAACGGTGAAGTGGACGCTAATGGCGATGTAACCTTCGACTATGATGAAAATCGCGGTGCGGACGATGCTGTGGCATTTGAACTACAGCAAGGTCGTATTGTAGAAGCCATTGTTAACTTAAACGCTGACGTTGTTGGGTTAATGGAAATCGAAAATGATGGTTTCGGTGAAGACAGCGCGATACAGGCTCTAGTTGATGCTATTAACGCAGAACTAGGTGAAACTGAGCAATATTCATTTGTTGCTACAAGCGATAGTAGCGAAATTGGCACAGATGCTATCACTGTAGGCCTTTTATACAAGGCTTCTGTAGTAACGCCAGAGGGCGACGCTATTATCGTTGATATGCCAGTACAACAAATTGACGAAGATAGTCTTGCACAAATGCGCCCTAGCCTTCTTCAATCTTTTGTTCACACAGAAAGTGGCAAGTCGTTCCTAGTTTCAGTTAACCACTTTAAGTCTAAGGGTTCGCAGTGCGCTGAAGACATTGCCGAAGCGCCGTCTGAAATTACTACAATTCAGGGTAGCTGTAACGCGTTTCGCGTATCGGCAGCGGTTACATTAGGTAATGCTTTGAGCGATGAAAATCTGCCTGAGCGTAAGATAATCTTAGGCGACTTAAACGCGTACAGTGCTGAAGATCCTGTGGCTGTACTTACCGACTATACACCTGAAGATCGCGGTTACACTATTTCCACTGCAGTAAATACAGGTATGGATGACGGTGCATCTGTGGAAGTTGAATCTAGCTTTGGCTATCACAATTTAGCTGAAGAGTTCGATGCAGAAGGCTTCTCATATTGGTTCTACGGTACCGAACAAGTAGGTAGTTTGGACCATGTTTTAGCAAGTGAAGCCATGCTTGAAGACGCTATTGATGGTGCACACTGGAATATCAACTCAGTTGAAGCCTACCAGCTACAGTACGACCAAGCGCTTCGTTATTATGCTGATGAAGACGGCTACGCGTTCACTGATGTGGGTCCATTCAGAAGTTCAGACCATGACCCGTTTGTTGCAACTTTCGATCTGCAAGCGGATGTAGTTGACGATGAAGAAGACGATGACGACAGCTCAGGTGGCTCAATGGGAGGAATTCTTGCTCTGTTAGCCGCAGCAATTGGCTTTCGCCGTCGTGCTACTGTTGCTAAAAAATAACAGAAGAAAGGATTAAATCCTTCTTGAATTAAAAAAGCTGCCTTGAAATTCAAGGCAGCTTTTTTTTAGATTTTCATTTTGCCGTTGTGTGTACATGATTAGCGGCGTTTAAACTTTTATCTAGCCCTTTATAATAGCTTCGCAAGCTTTAGAAAGGACAACATTCCAAACTACGCTTTAGCGACAACCACGCCGACTAAATCGGCCGCATTAGTATCATCCACTTCAATGCCAATTCGCGCGATATACTGATCTCTTTTTTCCGCTTGGGTCGCCGATAACTCTTCAGAACAAAGCAATTTGGCAGCACGCTGCGCCGAATGCATTTGTTCTTCACTTAGTCCACTATCTAGATGCATTTGAGTAATGACTTTAAGCAAGCTTAACGCGATCTGTTTGTCTTTGGGTGACAAGGTCAAGGCCTGTCTTAAATTGTTATAAGCGGGAATAAGGCGATTTTCTTTGTAATTTACAGCCGCCATCTGCTTAAGCTCTTTAGTAGTAAACTGAATTTCCGTACGCTCAATAGACTCTTGATTCAAATACTCATTAACCACTTGTGAGGTAAAAGTATCACCTTCTATCTGCTTTCTCAGTTTATCTAAAATGCTGACACAGTGTTCACGCATGCCTAACTCATGGAAGGCTTTCATCTTATCTAAACTATCTTCCATTGACAGTCCATCAGTAGACGCTGAGCGATCCTTCATTAACTTTTCAGCCTCACGTTTCTCGTCTCTAAGACATAGTACTCGGGATTTAACCACATCCATTTGCTCAGCAAGCTGACTCTGCATGCCTTTCTGCTGCCTAAGCTCTTCAAGCTCACTTTCGGCGCGTTTAAGGTACTTGTCACCTTCAGCGTTTCCTAAGCTTGTAGCCAAATCAATGGTAGAGCGAATAACATTGAGCGTAAGTTGAGGGGAGTCATGAATAGAATTTTTAGCAAACTTTGCCATATTCTGCACGGCAGAAAGCTGGCCAGCTTTATCATGATTGAGCCTGGCTAGGTCCCACAAGCGCTTGTTTCGCTCGATATTACGGGGCGCAAGCCGGCTTGCCTCTTTCATTTGCTCGTAAGCAATATCAAACTGCTCTTTTTCAATGAAGTATTGTGCGAGCAAATCGAAGGTTAAAAACCGAGTATCGGGCCGCTGGAGTAGATCATCAACCAGTAACTGTGCTTCTTCTAGTTCATCTTGTCGCAATAAGGAACGCGTGAGACCAATATGAACCCAGGCATGGTCCATACTCTGTAGTAGCGTTCTAAAGTAATTTTCTGCCGTTTCATAGTCCCGTAACTGCAGAAGACAATCACCAATAAGGCGTTTTATTCTGGTGTGGTACTCTGAAAGCGAGGGATCTTTTAGTTGTCGCTCAGCATAATACATCGCCGTTGAATAGTCGCCAGCATGCATGCAATGCAGCATTTTATGCAGTTTCAAGCGAACTTGTATTAGGTATTCTAAGCGCGCTTCGATCTTATTGCGCTGTAACGGTTTAACCCAGAAATCATCCGGCTGCAGTTCTACAATACAGTTAACAAGTTCAGGTGATGTTTCGGCACTAAGGAAAATGACCGTTGTGGTATCGTTAATGTGGTTGAGGTGCTTAAGTTCTTCAAAAAGATGAAAGCCATCTTTATCGTGACTTACGTTAAACGCTAGTAATACAAAGTCATACTGCCTTGCCTCGCATAATCTCTTGGCATGGAACGCGTTGAATGCACTACTAACGTTTTTAATCCCTATTTCGTGTAATGCTGAAGCAACAACATCGTGAACTAGCCCCTGGTTATCGATAACCAGCACATGCAGCTCTTCTCTTGGGGTGGGGGCAGGTATTTTTTCCAGCATTAACCAATCACTTCTTACATCTTTTCCCTAAGCGACACAATAGCGTCAAGACGGCCTATTGTGGACAACACTATGCTATCGTTGTGAGGTAACCATCAAATACAAAGCCTGTTTACTTACCACTAAGCTTCACGGACTACTCGAATTTCAAGTACGGTTTTATCACAACAGATATATAGCAAATTCATATTATACATAAGTATGAGTTTTTGGATACTAGCGCGGAGGGTCGATACTGTCATTAACAGTACCGTTTACTCTAAACCATCCTGCAACAGAATGGCGCGTTCTTACCGAAGGCAAAACTTCGTGGGGAAAAGCTTCGCTAAGAAATACTACAAATGTTCCTTTTGCCGGTAAGACTTTTGTTCCTATTTGATCATTTTCATCAAAATACAGCACTAATTCTCCGCCATCTGCCTCTTCCCAGCTATCGTTGAGATAGGCAACAAGCGATAGTACCCTGTTGCCCTGACCTTTAAACGCATCTACATGGCGCTTGTAAAATTTACCTGGTTCATAGCAAGCAAAATGACTCTCAAAAGAAAAGAGCCCCATAAAAAGCGAACGGTTTATATACTGCTTCATGGCTTCACACCAAGACAACCACAGGGCGCCTTCCTCAGATGAACCGGTAATCCAGCAAATCTCGTCCCCTCTCACTTTTTCAGCTTTCTGATAATTCTCTGCGCGACCAATACCCGCTTTTTTATATTCAGCTTCGGAGATTGAACGCTGACAGGTTAACAGTGCTTGTGTAATGAAATCGGGTAAACCATTCTCCTGAATAGAAAAGCCTGAAGTGACTAAGTCATCTACGATGTTTTCAAATATGGCTTCATCGAAAACATGTAGAGGCTGATACGACGCAAGTTGTTCTCTATTCATCAAACTATTTTTACCTATAGGTAGTTAACTAATTGTGTAGTTATTAGAAAGCTGTGGACGCAAAAAAAGTAGCGAACTTATACGCGGCGTTGAGCTTTGTGGCAATTGCATGACCACACATTTTTCGCGCTATTTTTTTATCGTTAAAAGAAAAATTATTTATCGCTTTGACGGCTAAAGAATTCGCACGTTTCTTGCTAGTTTCTTGCGAACTATTCTTTAATTAGTCTTTAATCAGTGCGTGAGCAAGCTCCGCTAGACAGAAACTAAAACAATCACTAAAGAGAAATTTTAACAAATAAGATTAATTAGTAAGCCAAGGTATGTATTTTTAATGGTGTTGCTTGAAACCAAGCCCCTTTTTACTTGTTCTCTTCGCCTTTACGGTAAGAACACGAGGACTACATTTAACAGTTGAAAAAACCATTACAAGGCGTTTAAGTAGAAACATAAACACTGTACGTATCAGAAGTATTTATCAAAAGCATTAGCAAAAAGAGTAACCCATGAGTCAAGACCAGACACAAATAGAAGAAACGGAACACCATCTAGACTTAAGAAACTTAAGACTGGACGACTATAACGATGTAAAAGGTTTGATGGACAAGGTATACGCAAACGTTGGCGGCGCCTGGCCTTACTCTAACTACAAAGCACAAGTCACCACGTTTCCTGAAGGACAAATATGTATTGAAGATAAAGGCAAAGTGGTTGCCTTCGCCATTTCAGTCATTGTTGATTACGACCAGTTTGGTGATAAGCATAGTTACGATGAAATAACCGGCGATGCCTATCTTACGACTCACGATCCAAATGGTGATGTGCTTTACGGCGTAGAAGTTATTGTTTGCCCAGAGTATCGCGGTCTTCGTTTAGGTAGACGGTTATACGAAGCGCGAAAAGAGTTGTGTAGAAACTTAAATTTAAAATCAATTATGGCTGGGGGTCGCATACCCAATTATAGAAACTATGCGAATGAATTGTCGCCTTATGAGTACATCGAGCAAGTAAAACTAAAGGATATTTACGACCCGATTTTAACGTTTCAACTATCAAACGGCTTTGAAGTAAAGCAAGTAATGACCGCATACCTCCCAGAAGATGAAGCATCAAAGGGTTATGCCACATTACTTCAATGGCATAACATTTACTACGAACCGGGCACGCCTTCGTTAATCGCCAGCAGAAAATCGAGTGCGCGCATAGGATGCATTCAGTGGCAAATGCGCTATTTCAACAATGTAGAAGAACTGCTTCAGCAAGTTGAGTACTTCGTTGACGCGCTATCTGACTACTCATGCGATGTGGCCTTATTCCCAGAATTTTTCAATGCGCCGCTTATGGGTCTTAGCCCATCGGATTCATCAATTGACGCTATTTGGCATTTGGCCACTTATACCGATGAAATTTTAACTGCCGTATCTCATTTAGCTGTTTCGTACAATATTACAATTATCGCGGGTTCAATGCCTGTCGTAGAAGAGGAACAGCTGTATAACGTAAGCTACATATGCAAGCGAGACGGAACGATTGAAAGCCAATATAAACTTCATCCAACACCTCACGAGAAAGAGGACTGGATTATGAAGGGCGGAAATAGTCTTAAGACTTTTGATACCGATTTCGGGAAAATCGGCGTGCTAATTTGTTACGACGTGGAATTTCCAGAACTGGCGCGCATTCTTTCCGACCAAGAGATGCAGATTTTATTTGTGCCGTTTTGGACAGACACGAAAAATGGTTATTTACGCGTTCGCCGCTGTGCACAAGCAAGGGCTATCGAAAATGAATGTTATGTAGCTATTGCTGGTAGCGTCGGTAATCTGCCTAAGGTTGATAACGTGGATATTCAGTATGGTCAAACCGCGGTGTTTTCACCCAGTGATTTCGCGTTTCCTCACGATGCTATTGTGTCTGAAACGACACCAAATACAGAGATGACGCTTATCGTTGATTTAGACCTCGACAAACTCACTAAGCTGCAAAATGAGGGCTCGGTGCGAAATTACCTGGACCGACGCCGCGACCTTTATCGCGTCGAATGGATTGGCGATAAAAACTAATCAGGTTTATGCCATTGAAAAATGCTGGCGTTATACAAATTCCAGCTTCTTTGGCTTATGGAAAGTTAGCATTCTACATAAGCCATAGAATTTCCTTCGATTTAGCGATAACATGAAACTGCGCGCAAAGAATAATGGGCTCTCGTTTAGATAAAACGTTTTAACGTCAGATAGAGAGCGCTACATAAAGAGATTATTAATTTACTATGGCAAATAATTCGAAAAACGATGAGTTTCCAACCATTAGATTGGATGAAGAAGACCGTCGAGATTATCAGACTAAGAGGCAAGCGGCCCCAACAAAGGCGACCACGCCTTCACCTTCCCCTTCAGCCAACCGTCAGCCTTCAAATAGTGGTAGCGGAAACGGAGTCTGGGTTGTTTTAGTTGCCTTGATCGCCTTAGCGGCGTGTGGTGGTTGTTACTACTTGTACACTATGCTTGAGCAACAAAAGGCTGTGGCTGAGCAAGCTGAAAAGCGCATTATGCAGCTAGAAAGCAAGCTTTCTGCGACAGGCGAGGAAATTGGTGAATCTACGGTTGCTTTACAAGTCAAAGTTACTGAGTTGTCTAATAAAACCAATGAACTTTGGGAGCAAATGGACAAACTTTGGGCTTCGGCATGGCGTCGTAATCAAAAAGAAATCGCTGACCTTGGTGATCGTGTTGGCAATGTTCAAACTGCATTGAATAAAAATGTCAGCGCCGTTTCTGACGACGTAAAAAGCCAAGCTGCTGCAATTGGTTCTGTTAAAAATCAATTGGCATCACTAGCCGATGAACTACTTGCTGTAAATGTTCAACTAGAACAAGCCACAAGCGATAAACAAAGCGCCCAGCAACGTGTGCGTAATCTTACCGATAAACTATCAGTATTGGAGCAGCGCAACACAACGTTATCTGGACGCATTACCAGTTTAGAAAACGAGATCCGCGACATCGCCACAAAAGTAGTATCAAGTGGCAGTGCGAGTGGTGGTGCGGGTTCACCTCCCTCACCTGCTGGCAGTTAAATTATCTACCACCGGCTGGCTTGTTGTTTTCAAAACGAACAGCAATATAGGGCTACGCCAGATAAATACAGAAAAAAGAAAGGGGTTAATCGCCCCTTTCTTTTTTGTCGTGATACCATTACCGCCTTCGACGAAATAAGATAGGACATACTGCGCAATGAGTGACCAAGCGCCTAAACGTTTAAATAAATATATTAGTGACACAGGCCTATGTTCACGCCGAGAAGCGGATAAACTCATTGAGCAAAAGCGCGTAACGGTAAATAACAAACCACCAGAACTTGGCACTAAAATTGGTGCCGGCGATATTGTTAAAGTTGATGGCAAGGTGGTAGGTGCGGTAGCGAAGGACAAATCAGATAGGGTCTATATTGTATACAACAAACCTATAGGCATAACCTGTACTACCGAGCGCCATGTTAAAGGCAATATTATTGACGCTATCAGTCATAAAGCACGTATATTTCCCGTAGGTAGGCTTGATAAGCCTTCTGAAGGGCTCATCATACTCACCAGCGATGGTGATATCGTAAATAAAATATTGCGCGCTGAAAATGCGCACGACAAAGAGTATGAAGTAACGGTTAACCAGCCTATTAGTGAACGGTTTGTGAAGCGTATGGCGCGCGGCGTGCCCATCTTAGGTACAGTGACAAAGCCATGTGTTGTTAAACCGACCGGCAAAAACAAGTTTACTATTATTCTTACCCAGGGGCTTAATCGCCAAATACGTAGAATGTGTGAATTCTTAGGCTATGAGGTGACTAAACTTAAACGCACACGTATTATGCATTTAGAACTCGGGTCACTAAAACCAGGTCAATGGCGAAACTTAACAGCTCAAGAATTAAAGACGATGCAAAACGCCGTTCGTTCATCAACCAAGACAGCAGAGAAAGTAGAGTTGCGTAAATAGGTGGAACTACTACATTTAATACTAGTATCTAATTTAGCTTTATTACGCCTTGAAACACGGACATTATCATTTTTTTTCAGTAGCAGATTTTCCGCCTAATACTGAAATTCTAGCTACCTACGATGTATTTTTCGTACTGGTTTCCGTTCTTATTGCCATATCAGCATCACTAATTTCTTTCGTGCTTGCCGCTAAGATGGCGCAAACGGAGATGCAAAACGAGCGGACTTATTGGTCGCTGGCATCTGCATGCTTTTTGGGCTTTGGAATTTGGTCCATGCACTTTGTTGGCATGCTTGCTTATCAACTTCCGCTTGTGGTCTCTTACGACCCTTTTATTACTCTGCTATCCGTATTCCCTGCGATCCTCGCAAGCATTGTTGTTATGGGTAAGTTGCCTTACAAGGCAAACGCGCTATGGCTTCGCAGTATTTATATGGGGGTCGGCATAGGCAGTATGCACTACATCGGCATGATGGCGATGCAGATGGACGCCGCAATGGCTTACGATGGCTGGTATTTCTCCCTTTCGATTGTGGTTGCTGTGGGATTGGCCGGCATTGCATTAAAAACCCATGAATATGTGACTACAGCGCAGCTTCGCATTACAAAGCAAATAGTACCAGCAATCATCATGGGGTCCGCTATTTCCGGCATGCACTATACCGGAATGCTGTCTATGCACGTCTACGCCCTTCCAGAGACTAAAATACTGCAAGAGCCTGAAACCAAGAATCTAGTTTATCTAGTCATGCTAATGGTCATGTTATTCGCATTTGCTATCTTGGTATTTATTGAACTTCGCACACGAACTTTATTACTCGAGCGATACAACGCCGTATTAAACACCGTACAAGATGGCGTTATCACCTTCGATAATTCGGGCTTGGTCGAGTTTGCAAATCCTGTGGCGTTAAACATGTTCGGCTTGAGTGACTTAACCCTTACCACGCAGTCGGTGCATATAAGAGAACTTATTAGTCCTTCTGAACATACCACTGAATCACTAATTGTTAGTTTAAAGAAAGGGGCAAATAACAGCGTTGCGCATAGCGCCCCATTTACGTTGGACGGCATAAGAAAAAATGGCAAAGTGTTTCCTCTTTCTCTGAAAGTTAAACAGTTGCCGGGAAACCATGTCGCTTATATGTGTACGATTAAAGACCTATCGGATGTAAAAAACCAAGAAGTCTTTGCGCAAACCGTGTTTGACGCTCTGCCCAATATGCTGCTAGTAAAAAACGCTAAGACGCTTTCTATTACGCATGTTAACGATGCGGGAAGTGAGCTATTGGGAATTGATAAAGCATCGTTAATTGGGCTGTCTGATTTTGATATATTTGAAGAAAAAGAAGCTAAGGCGTTTGTTAGTGATGATAAGCAATTACTGTTAAGTTCCAAGAAGCAAAACGCGCATGAATACAGACTTAATATTGGCGGCAAAGTGCACTACTTGCACACAAAAAAAATAGTCATAGGTGATAGTTGCGGTGACGCACAGTTTATTTTATCCCTTTCTGAAGATGTAACTAAATGGCGTGAAACCCAGTACGAACTTAAGACGCTTAATCGCAGAATGTCTATGGCTGCGGACGCTGCTCGTATTGGAGTATGGGAATGGGACATCCGAGCTAACCTTCTTATTTGGGACGAGTGGATGCACAAAATTTACAATATATCCCAAAATCGTTTTAGTGGCCTTTTTAGTGATTGGGAAAACACCGTCCATACTAGTGATATCGATGGCGTAAAGAAAAAAATTGAGAAGGCGGTATTAGAAAAATCCTCCTTCGAAGCAACGTATAGAATTAAAACCTTAAATGAGCAGTATCGTCACGTCAAAGCATACGGCCGCGTTGAAGGTAGTAAGATGTTCGGTATTAACGTTGATATTACTGAGCAAATAGAAGCCGAGCAAAAAATTAAAAAGCTTGCTAATAGCGACACCTTAACGGGGCTTGCCAATAGATTGGCGCTATCTACTTATATGCGCAATGAACTTCCCAGGCTAGAAAGGAACGCAAAATTTTGTACCCTATTTTATCTCGATCTAAACCGTTTCAAACCAATCAACGATGAATATGGTCATGCCCTTGGTGATGAGGTACTTGTAGAGCTTGCACGAAGACTAAAAGCTTTATGCCGCTCATACGACATTGCTGCGCGTGTCGGTGGTGATGAGTTTATTGTCGTCGTCACTGAACTTAGTAAAGAATACGACATACAGCGGATAACGATGCGGCTATTTAAAACACTGACTCAGCCTATCACTACCACTCAAGGGACATTCAACATAGGGGTAAGTATTGGGCATGCAAGTTATCCATCGGAGGGAAAGACGTTAGAAGAACTTATTCATATTGCCGATGAAAGGATGTATGAAGATAAGAAGCAACATTCAAAGGAAAGTTGAAATTGCAGATTAGCCTAGTTCGAAGGAGAGTATCTCTTAAGTAAAAAACGGATGAAAAAAAAAGCGCCCAATGGGCGCTTTTCTTGAAACCTATGACCCATCCTAAATAACGTTGACACTTTTCAAACTTAATTTGGAGAGTGTAATGAAATCAAATAGCAAAAGAACGCAACGCGATTATTCCCTCGCTTTTAAACTGGCCGTTGTAGACCAAGTTGAAAAAGGCGAATTCACATATAAACAAGCACAAGACCACTACGGAATTCAGGGGTGTTCAACGGTTTTAGTTTGGCTTCGTAAGCATGGTCGTCTAAATTGGACGGATGGTACACCTAAGCTTCTTAAACGAGGTAACTGCGTGGATAAGTCCAAAATAGAGCTCACTCCAGAACAGCGTATTAAAGCTCTGGAGAAAGAGCTTGCTGATACGAAAATGAAAGCTGATTTCTTTGAAGCCGTCGTGAATGTTCTTGAAACTGATTATGGAGTAAGCGTTGTAAAAAAGCGCAAAAGAAAGTCATCCAGGAAAAAGTGATAGACGGGGTTTCCGTAGCCAAAGCTTGTCGTTATCTGAAGATTTCTCGTCAGGCTTACTACCAACACTGCGCTCGCTCACTCAAGCGCGAAGCGCATGAGGCTAGGGTCATTCAATTCGTACGTCAGGAGCGAATGATTCAGCCTCGTATCGGTACTAGGAAACTACAGTATCTTCTTGCGCTCGTAAAAATAGATATTGGTAGGGATCATCTCTTTAATTTACTAAGAGAAAGGCGTCTACTGGTCCCGACAAAGCGTGCCTATCACAAAACAACGAATAGTCATCATCGGTTCCGCTGTCATCCCAACCTCATTAAAGCGGGGTTAAAAGCCGATAAACCCAATCAGCTATGGGTAGCGGATATCACGTACTTACCGACGCGAAGTGGAGAGAGTTATGTGAGTCTCATTACAGATGCTTACTCAAGGAAGATTGTGGGCTATCAGGTTGACGATAACATGCGAACGCAGTCAGTAAAGCAAGCATTTACTCAAGCGCTTAAACAAAAAAGTACGAACGAAAAGCTCGTACATCATTCTGACAGAGGTATACAGTATTGCTCAGAAGAGTATCAAAAACTCCATAGAAAACATGATGTACAGTGCTCAATGACAGATGGCTACGACTGCTATCAAAACGCCCTTGCAGAACGGATAAACGGTATCCTTAAAAATGAATACTTACTCCATAAGCCAAGAGATTTAGAAGAAGCGAGAAAAATGGTTGCAGAGTCAGTAGCAATCTATAATGGTAGGCGGCCACATCTGGCCCTTAAATACAAAACGCCCGATGAAATACATCGGGCGTTTTAACCGAAATAAGTGTCAACCTATTTCAGGACTAGTCACTAGTCTTATCGACGTAGACCTAGACGCTTGATTAGGTCAAGGTAACGCTCAGCGTTCTTGCCTTTAAGGTAGTCTAGAAGCTTACGACGTTGGCTAACCATGCGTAGAAGACCACGACGAGAGTGGTGATCTTTCTTATGATCAGCAAAGTGACCTTGAAGCTTGTTGATGTTGTGAGTAAGCAAAGCTACTTGAACTTCTGGTGAACCAGTGTCGCCTTCTTTTACGCCGTACTCAGCAATGATTTTCGCGGTTTCTGCTTTAGTTAGTGACATATCATTCTCCTAAAATTTATGCTTCGCCGATCACTAATTCAGCAAAGCGGAATGAGCGCAGTATTATAATGACGTTTACACACTTAGCAAGCCATAAACCATCTTTATTTACAGGCGCTACGTTTATGGATAAACAACCCGGCGCTTAGGGTTAACAAATACTTCTTGTTTAGGTATGCCTTGGTCTTTTGGGTCAAGCACCCCTTCCCCAACGCCAAGGAAAATACCATTAGTATCAACGCCGTGGTAGACCCGGTAGGATGTCCCTTCACAAAGTGCTTCACTGCACATGCCTTTAACCGATTGGCCATTGTCAAAACGATTTCTTTCGGCGTCGTTAATTGTCACAAACGGTAGACGACTTACCGCTGTATCCATAGGAATAAGCAAGTCATCAAGGGCTTTGAAGTCACCGTCTTCTAGCGACTCCTGAATTTCAATTAACTTATCCAGCGACACCATTTTATCGGTAGGATAGTCAGCAACTTCGGTGCGATGTAAGCGGGTCACATAAGCACCACACCCCAGATTCTGACCTAAGTCATCCACAATAGAGCGAATATAAGTACCTTTACTGCACTTGATGCGCATATCGACATAAGGCAGTTCGATTCGCAGTACGTCCAGTTCATACACTTCAATATCACGTGGTTCACGCTCAATCTCTATGCCTTGACGGGCATAGTGATAAAGTGGCTTACCTTGGTGTTTCAGCGCAGAGAACATAGACGGGATCTGTTTACTTTTACCTAAAAAAGCTAAACACGCTTTACGTACTTGCTCTTCAGTGACTTCAATGGGCTTCTCTTCTACCACTTCACCGTCGGCGTCAGACGTGGTTGTGCGCACGCCAAGTTGTGCCGTAACCTCGTAGGTCTTTTCCGCATCCAAAAGAAACTGTGAGAACTTGGTAGCTTCACCTAAACACAGCGGCAGCATACCGCTAGCTAGCGGGTCAAGCGCGCCAGTGTGGCCCGCTTTGGCCGCCTTATACAGCCAGCGTACTTTCTGTAATAGTTGGTTTGATGAGCCACCCAGTGGTTTATCAAGCAATACTATGCCGTTAATGTCACGGCCCTTACGACGTCTTGCCATCTACTCCTGCTCTTGTGAATCGTCTTCATCGCGCTTCGACTCATCTTTAGCGATGGTCTGTGACACAAGATTAGAAATGCGCATGCCTTCAACAATCGATTTGTCTTCAAAGAAGTGAAGATCAGGTACTGAGCGCATGCGAATACGTTTGGCAAGAATACTGCGAATAAACTTTTTGTATTCAGCTAGCTGCTTGATTTGGGCTTTGCCTTCTTCTTCAGTGCTGTTGTAAATAGTCACAAAGATTTTCGCGTGAGCTAGGTCGCGCGATACATCTACATCAGAAACCGTAATTAAAGGCATATCGCCTACACGGTGTTTGTATTCGTTTTGCAGAATGCTCGCTACTTCTTTATGAACTTGCTGAGCGACTCTGTCGGTACGTGAAAACTCACGAGCCATTGTACTCTCCTTTCCTTATTTAACGTAGGGCATGCTTGAATCTGTTTACTTTATACAGACAAAAACGGGAGCACTCGGCCCCCGTTTTTCACATGCCGAATTAACTAAGGCAATTAAATTTCGCGTTTAACCTCAACGATTTCGAAGACCTCAATTTGGTCGCCTACTTTCACATCGTTATAGTTCTTAACGCCGATACCACATTCCATACCGTTACGTACTTCTTGTACGTCGTCTTTAAAGCGACGTAGTGATTCTAATTCGCCTTCGTAAATTACTACGTTTTCGCGAAGTACACGGATTGGGTTGCTACGCTTAACATTACCTTCTGTAACCATACAGCCTGCAATTGCGCCCAATTTCGGTGACTTAAATACGTCACGTACTTCGGCAAGACCAATGATTTCCTGCTTAAACTCTGGTGCAAGCATACCGCTCATGGCCGCTTTCACTTCGTCAATTAGGTGGTAGATAACGCTGTAGTAACGTAGGTCAATTTCTTCAGCCTCTAGTACGCGACGTGCTGTTGCATCGGCACGAACGTTAAAGCCTAGTACGATAGCGCCTGATGCAGCCGCAAGGGTCGCGTCAGTTTCGGTGATTCCACCTACACCACTACCTACAATATTAACTTTAACTTCAGAAGTAGAAAGCTTAACCAGTGACTCAGAAATCGCTTCTACTGAGCCCTGTACGTCAGCCTTAAGTACGATGTTAAGTTCGCTAACGTCACCTGATTCCATGTTCGCAAACATGTTTTCAAGTTTCGCTTTTTGCTGACGAGCAAGTTTAAGTTCGCGTTTCTTCTGATGGCGCTTCGCTGCTACTTCACGAGCTTTACGTTCGTCTTTAACAACTGCGGCATCTTCACCAGCTACTGGAACACCTGAAAGACCAAGTACTTCTACCGGCGTTGAAGGTCCTGCAACCTTAATCTCTTTGCCGTTTTCGTCGCGCATTGCTCGAACCCGGCCGTACTCTTCACCACAAAGTAGAATGTCACCAGCAAGTAGTTGACCTTCCTGAACGAGTACTGACGCTACCGGACCACGGCCTTTATCAAGACGAGATTCGATAACAATACCGCGACCAGAGCCTTCAGCTACTGCTTTAAGGTCAAGTAGTTCTGCCTGAAGAACGATAGCATCAAGAAGTTCATCGACGCCCATACCCGTTTTCGCAGAAACGTTACAGAACTGGTGCTCACCGCCCCACTCTTCTGAGATAACTTCTAGTTGAGATAGCTCAGTTTTAACGCGGTCTGGATCAGCTGTTTCTTTATCCATTTTGTTCACTGCAACGATAAGAGGTACACCCGCAGCACGGGCGTGCTGTACAGCTTCTTTCGTTTGCGGCATTACGCCGTCATCTGCAGCAACAACAAGAATAACGATATCCGTCGCCGTAGCACCACGAGCACGCATTGCAGTAAACGCGGCGTGTCCAGGGGTATCTAGGAAGGTGATTTCACCGTTATCTGTTTGTACTTTGTAAGCACCGATATGCTGGGTAATACCACCCGCTTCACCGTCTGCTACTTTCGCACGGCGAATGTAGTCAAGCAGTGATGTTTTACCGTGGTCAACGTGACCCATGATGGTAACAACAGGAGCACGTGTCGATTTCTCGCCTTCTGTGCCGTCTGCTAGCAACTCATCTTCAAGCGCATTGTCATTTACAAGCTCGTACTTGTGACCCATCTCTTCGATAACTAGTACCGCAGTGTCTTGGTCTAGCACTTGGTTGATGGTAGCCATCTCGCCCATCTTCATCATCGTTTTGATAACTTCGTTAGACTTAATAGCAAGCTTACTTGCCAGCTCACCAACTGTGATAGTTGCACCAAGCTTAACAACGCGCTCTACTGGCGCTGCTGGCTTGTTAAAGCCTTGCTTAAGGTGCTCACCCGCGTTTTTCTTAGACTTGCGACGACGACGTGAAGAACGCTCAACTTGCATGTCTTCTTCGTCTTCTGCTTCTTGAGCGTAGCGGTTAGAGTGCAAGTGAACTTCTTCAGCTTCTGCTTTCTTACGACGTTCTTCTTCTTCTTTCCAGCGACGCTCGTTTTCTTCAGCAAGTTTACGCGCTTCGTCAGCCGCCTTCTTCGCGTCTTCTTCAAGTTTCTTTTGCGCTTCTTCTTCCTGTGCTTTGCGAAGACGCTCTTCTTCCTGACGCGCTGCTTCTGCTTCTGCTTTTTCAGCTTCAGTTAGTTCAGGCTCGTCTGCTTTACGGGCTTCAGCTTCTTTCTTAGCTTGTTCCGCACGACGTGCACGCTCTTCATCAGCAGCTTTTTTAGCTTCTTCTGCTTTACGCGCTTTTTCTTCAGCGGCTTTCTTCGCTTCAGCAGCTGCTTTCTCTTCTGCTTCGCGCTTCAAACGTGCCTCTTCTTCAAGACGCTTCGCTTCTTCTTCCGCTTGACGCTGCTGTTCTTCAATGTCGCTGCGCTTAACGTATGTGCGCTTCTTGCGTACTTCTACTTTCACTTCTTTAGACTTACCAACACTTAATGTGCTAGTTGTCTTACGCTTAAGTGTCATGCGCGTTGGTTCAGCTGCGCTACCGTGTTGCTTACTTAAATGATCCAATAGTTTCTGTTTCTCGTCTTCGTTTACCTGATCGCCGGCACTCTTAGAGATACCCGCGTCTTTAAACTGGCCAACCAATCGGTCAACGGTCGTACCAATGTCGCTGGCGAGCTTTTCAATAGATACATCTGCCATTACGTAATTTTCCCCCTGTTGACCTTACTCTTCTTCACTGAACCATACGATATTACGAGCCGCCATGATTAACTCACCGGCTTTCTCTTCGTCTAGTTCATCGATATCACTGATATCATCGGTACCTTGTTCTGCTAATTCTTCTAGGTCAGTAACACCGCGGCTGGCCAACACATAAGCCACGTGTTTACTCATACCTTCAAGATTTAATAAGGCTTCTGTAGGCTCTGCACCTTCAAGCGATTCTTCATTCGCTAGTGCACGCGTGGTTAAGAAAGCACGCGCTCTGTTGCGCAGCTCTTCAACCATTTCTTCATCTAACCCTTCAACCGCTAGAAGCTCGCTTGCTGGCACGTATGCCACTTCTTCTAGTGTTGTAAAGCCTTCATCTACCAAGACAGACGCAAACTCTTCGTCAATGTCCAAACCAGCAGTAAATAGATCAAGTACCTTCGCGTTTTCTTCTTCGTGCTTCTTGTTGAGATCTTCAACCGTCATCACGTTAAGTTCCCAGCCTGTAAGCTGGCTAGCTAGGCGAACGTTTTGGCCACTACGGCCAATTGCCTGAGCTAAGTTGTCCGCTTCAACCGCTACGTCCATACTGTTGCTGTCTTCGTCAACAACAATTGACGCAACTTCAGCGGGAGCCATTGCATTGATAACGAATTGCGCTGGGTTCTCGTCCCAAAGCACGATATCAACACGTTCACCGCCAAGCTCGCCCGATACAGCTTGTACGCGCGAACCACGCATACCCACACACGCGCCTACTGGGTCTAAGCGCTTGTCGTTAGTTTTAACGGCAATCTTTGCACGTGAACCTGGATCGCGAGCCGCAGATTTAATTTCTAGCGTCTCTTCTGCAATTTCAGGCACTTCCAAGCGGAATAGTTCAACTAGCATGTCTGGGTGAGTACGGCTAATAAATAGCTGTGCACCGCGCGCTTCCGGACGGATAACGTAAAGAAGACCACGTACACGGTCACCCGGACGGAAAGTCTCACGAGGAAGCATATCATCGCGGTAGATAACGCCTTCTGCGTTATTACCCAAATCAATAATGATATTGTCGCGGTTTACTTTCTTAACCGTACCCGTAACCAGTTCACCCACTTTGTCTTCGTACTCAGCAATCATTTGCTGACGCTCAGCTTCGCGTACTTTTTGTACGATGACTTGCTTAGCGGTTTGCGTAGTTATGCGGTCGAATTTGATAGATTCAATCTGTTCTTCCACATAATCGCCAAGTTGTATCTCTGGTTCGTCGATTTGCGCCGCAGAAAACGTAATTTCAGCAAACGGATTTTCTTGCTCTTGATCATCTGGGATAACCAACCAGCGACGGAATGTATCAAAGTCACCAGACGTTCTGTCGATACTTACACGAACTTCGATTTCGCCTTCGTTTTTCTTTTTGGTTGCACTAGCGATTGCATACTCTAGCGCTTCAAAAATCTTCTCTCTAGGCACTTGTTTTTCATTTGAAACGGCTTCCGCCACTAACAAAATTTCTTTATTCATTTTCGCCTCTCTTATGCTTTCGTCGATGAAAGCAGAGCTGTTCCGTTAATCGAACGTGGGAACAACGTTACC
This sequence comes from Alteromonas macleodii, assembly GCF_903772925.1. Taxonomy (NCBI): domain Bacteria; kingdom Pseudomonadati; phylum Pseudomonadota; class Gammaproteobacteria; order Alteromonadales; family Alteromonadaceae; genus Alteromonas; species Alteromonas fortis. Next base: position 1,971,297 of record NZ_LR812090.1, on the reverse strand, counting down.
TTTTTCGATATTCGCCACAGCTAACTGGAACTGCTGGCCATCCACTTCAATACTTACAATGCCGTTTTCACACGTAAGTACTTTGCCTTTAAAATTACGTCGGTCGTCCATTGGCATAGACAATCGAACCTGAACCACTTCACCTACAGCTTCGATATAATGCTTTTCTTTGAAAAGCGGTCGGTCCATACCTGGTGATGACACTTCAAGGTTATATTCAGTGCTAATTGGATCTTCAACGTCCAAAATTGCGCTAACCTGATGACTTACATCTGCACAATCATCTACGGTAATACCGTTCTCATGATCAATAAAAACGCGAAGAATTGAATGCTTCCCCGCTCGTACAAACTCGATACCAACCAGTTCAAAGCCCAGTGCTTCTACACCTGGCTCTAGCATTTCGGTTAGTTTCTCTTCAAGTTTTGCCAATGCAAACCTCCAAAAACGAAAAAAGGGCCTAAAGCCCACCTGTCATCACCCGGCTCAGCGAGGCTGACTCCAGGTTTTAATACAACAAAAAGCCCCGGACTAGCGGGGCTTTTATTAAAATTCTGAACCCATACCTGCCAATGTAGGCAGTTGCAAACTTATGGGTAAAACCACCGATAGGTGATAGCTTGCTAATGATAAGTGCGTTACTTTCCTTTAATGAGGGAGCCCGCTCTCATCACTTAATGCGCATATTATACGTATAGGCGGCGCATTAAGCAACAGCGAAAAGACTTAGCGGTTAGTCCTCATCTTTAAACTTGGCTTTTATGTCGAGTATTTTAGGCATAATTTCTATCATTAATTCGACCAGTTTTGGTTCGAAATGCTTCCCTTTCTGGCTCTCCATAAATTCGACAGTTTTGTCGATACTCCATGCGTCTTTATAAGGCCGTTTACTGGTAAGTGCATCAAACACATCAGCAATAGCACAAATGCGTCCCTCAATAGGAATATCCTCTCCGGCAAGTCCGTTCGGGTAACCCGTTCCATCCCATTTCTCATGGTGGGTCAATGAAACTGACTTTGCCACTTTGAGCAGTAAAGAATCGCCGCAATCACCGATGATCTCAGCGCCAATTTCTGGATGTTGCTTCATAGTGGCAAATTCTTCATCGGTAAGCTTACCAGGCTTAAGCATGATGCTATCAGCAATACCAATTTTGCCAATGTCGTGCATAGGTGCGGCATGTAGCAAGGTTTCTGCTTGTTTTTCTGTCATGCCATAAGCTAACGCCAACTCTTTAGCATAATGACTCATGCGCATAACATGCATGCCTGTCTCATTATCATTGTACTCTGCTGCTCTTCCTAACCGTTGAACGACCTGTAATCGGCTATCTAAAAGCTCATCAGCCTGTACTAAACTCAAATGGGTTTTCACCCGTGCTTTGACGATTGCCGGTGATATGGGTTTAGTAATGTAATCCACGGCACCAGCTTCGAAGCCCTCAGTTTCTTCATGCTCATCGTTTAACGCCGTGACAAAGATAACGGGGATATGCTTGGTACTCGACTGCTGCTTAAGTTGACGACAGACTTCAAACCCCGTAAGCCCAGGCATCATGACATCGAGTAATATTAAACTTGGCTGTCTAGCCTCAGTAAGCTTTAGCGCTTCTTCACCGTTTCTTGCAAAAACAAGCTGGTAGTCCGATGCTAAAAGTTGCTTCAAAACCCGTAAATTTACAGGCTCATCATCAACAACTAATAAAGTAGGTTTTTCAATTTCAATCTCTAACATGCCGTGTCTCTGAGCTACTTTAACTCTTGTATTAGTGAAGAAATGTGCTCGTGCGCCAATTCAAACTCAAAGTCATCTATATCTAAGAGAATTTGACCGATTTGCTCACTATGATTGGAGCACCCTATTTCTTTTAAAAATGACAGTTCCTCTTCATCCACCATATTTTGCTCTACACTATTGAGAATAGCTTTCAGGTGACTTAGGAGCAAAGCATTGTCTATACTTTCATTGATTGCATTTTCTGCATATAAGGGCGATTCACTTAGCATCAGTTCTATCTTCTCTAGAGCGTCGCGGAGCTGATTGACTTGTTCAATATCAATAATTGATTTCAGCGCCTGCGCCTCTATCTCTTTAGTGATACGGAAGAAGGTAGTTAAACATAGGTTACCCGACGTTCCTTTTAAGCCATGAGAAAGCGATGCTACCGCTTTATAGTCTTCTCTAATAGCTGCGTTCATCAACTCGTCGACCTTTTCTCTACTTGTTGAAGTGAATTTGTCCACTTCTTGCAATATCGTCTCAACGCTTCCCCACAGACCAACCGCTTTCTTCAAATCTAAGGTAGCTTTATCGGCTTTAAACGCTGATTCTGAGTCATTTTCTATCGGCGTGTCGGCGGCAAAAACAGTATCGAGTTTCAGCACCCGCGCCACTTCTTCCATAAGTAAGCCAAAATCCACAGGTTTGTTAGCAAACCCTTCCATGCCGGCTTGTTGCGCCGCATGCTTATCCTGCACTAAAACACTTGCAGTCAACGCAATAATAGGTGTTGGGGGTAGCTGGTGTTCTCGCTCAAATTTACGTCGTTGCTTTGCGGCCTCTAATCCGTCTAAGTTGGGCATTTGCAAGTCCATTAGAACAACATCAAATGAAGCCAACTCCATTTTTTCTAACGCTTGGACACCATCAGTAGCAGTATCTACCTGATGCCCTGCTCGCGTGAGGAGCAATGACAAAAGCTCTACATTTTGTTGTACATCATCAACCACTAATAGATTTAACGTCGATTGAAGTTGGGTTGAAGTCGATTCTAAAGTGTCAGGTGTATAGTCACTGACTTCAACCGCTTCTAGCGGCAACCTAAAGGTAAAGGTGCTTCCTTTGCCTTTTTCACTGGTAACACAGATGTTTCCGCCCATAAGTTCAACAAGCTGTTTAGAAATAGTGGTTCCCAGGCCAGTTCCGCCATATTTTCTGCTCATCGACGCGTCCGCTTGCGAGAACGGGTCGAAAACGCGATCCACTTGTTCTTGCGTCATACCAATGCCGGTATCTGACACGCTAAAATAGACAAACTTATCGTCACCTCTTACGTTAATCGACACTTCACCTTCATGAGTGAATTTAACGGCATTACCGATAAGGTTATTGAGCACTTGTCGCATGCGCTCTGGCACACCTCTGTAACCAGTTGCGACCGAAGAATCCACATTTAGGACTAGCCCCACCTTTTTACGCTTAGCTTCTAACCAAAATGTAGAAACAACCAAATCTAATTCTTCTCGAATAAGAAAGTCGCGGTAATCTAAGTCAAGCTTCCCCTTATCTAACTTTGCGCTATCCAGTATGTCGTTAAGAAGGTGCAGCAGTGAACGGGCTGAACGGTTTATCGTGGTGAGATGGGATTTCTGTTCTTCACGCAATGACTCCCCTAACATCAAGTCGCTAAAACCAATGATCGCGTTCATAGGTGTACGAATTTCGTGACTCATATTGGCAAGAAATGCAGTACGTGCTGCAGCTGCTTGTTCAGCTTTGTCTTTCGCAGCTTTTAACTCATCCTCCATAACCCGCCTTTGGGTTATGTCTGATATAAAACCATCGACATATAGGATATTGCCATCATTGTCTTTTACATGAGTGCCATGCTCTGTTACCCACTTTACTTCACCTGATTTAGCTATAATGCGATATTCATAAGAGAAGGCATTGTGTTCAGTACTAACATTAGAAAGCCGCTCAATATCGTCTGGATGGTAAAGGTCGGTAAACGAACGTTTTGGATCGGGTAATACGAAATCGCTGGGTGAATAACCAGTAATGTCAAACACAGCGTCACTTACAAAAACCATAGGCCAGCCTGGCATATTTAAGCATCGATAGGCCATACCCGGGATATTCGAAATCAAACTTCTAAACTTAGCCTCACTTTCACGCAACGCATCTTCGATTTCTTTACGTTTTCTAAGGTCGGAAGCAAAGGAAACAAAAACTGGCTTACCGTCTATTTTTGTGTAGCCTACGCCTAAGCGCACTGGTATCCGCTCACCACCTTTTCTGAGAACTTCTACTTCTCTCCCGGTACCAATTATTTGTTCAGTAGGCACTACGCGCTGGCTAAAAAAGTCGTCGCCATACAGATGCCGTCTTTCAGGGGTGACCATGTCGGAAGCGTGCATACCCACTATTTCTTGCTGCGTGTAACCATAAATTTGCTCTACAGCGGGGTTAGCGGTTTTGATGATGCCCTTATCATCCACGGTGAGAATAGCGTCGACGGCAGTATCAGTAATCGCGCTTTGAATTCGTTCACTTTCTATCGCGCGCAACATCACATCGCGGTATTTAAATAAAAGGCTAATTCCCAACACCATGGTAATTAGCACTAGTGTTACGATAGCAATAGAAATAGCTAGATAGACGGCGATATTTGACGACTGGCCGGACGTTTCCATACCAGGTGGTAAAACAAATCTTGCCGCAGCCATGCCAGTATAGTGCATACCCGCAATGGCCAGCCCCATAACAATACTCGCAAGTAATGCGTGCTTACCCAGCATTTTTCTGCTTTTAGCCGCGGCAGTAATACCAAACTTTATCCATAGCGATAGCATTGCCAAACAAACAGCAACGACGATAGAAAGAGCGAATACACTAAGGTCATAGCGAAGAAGCGGCGCCATCTCCATTGCGGCCATACCACTATAATGCATGGTGCCTATCCCAGCTCCCATCAACACGCCACCTAAAACTACCTCGGTAACGCTAATACGGGTTTTAATCAAAAGGTTCAGAGCTACCCAAGCAGCAGCCACACCAGGAATAGCAGAAAGTGCAGTTATCAAGGGGTCGTAATTGACAGGTAAACACAAATCAAAGGCGGTCATGCCTAGAAAATGCATTGACCAAATACCGCCCCCTAGCGCTATGCTACCGGTAATTAATAAAGTATTTCGTCTTAATTTGTCTTGAGTGACAGCTGCTTGCCCTGCAACGTTAAACGCCATAAATGAAGCGAAAACAGCGACTAATAAAGACAGAGCAACAAGGGGGAAATGATAAGCGCCTTCAATTAATGTGGCGTGTCCTTCGTACGTGAAAAAGCGAGCAATCATGGCGCGGCCAAACTACCTGTAAGTTTAATTGTTCAATGGTGGCATGAGTTTAACTTAGCATACTAGACTAGCATGTGCGGCAATTATTTCTTAAAAACGACCTTAATGTCCGCTAGTTAAATCGAGAAGATATTTACGGATTGCGCAATCAGAAAAGAAAAAACCCAGCAAAAGCTGGGTTCTTAAAGTGGTTGCGGGAGCAGGATTTGAACCTACGACCTTCGGGTTATGAGCCCGACGAGCTACCAGACTGCTCCATCCCGCGACTGTACGGTAATTATTGCTTACGCAATATTATTTAGTTCTGATTTTACAAATTTGGTTGCGGGAGCAGGATTTGAACCTACGACCTTCGGGTTATGAGCCCGACGAGCTACCAGACTGCTCCATCCCGCGACTGTACGGTAAAGCCTGCATTTGCAGTGCTTTGAAATTCTGGTCATTTTCTGTGGTTGCGGGAGCAGGATTTGAACCTACGACCTTCGGGTTATGAGCCCGACGAGCTACCAGACTGCTCCATCCCGCGCCAGAAAATTAACGTTGTAACCGCTGCGTTTCATGCCTCGCTTCAACGTGGGGCGTATTATACATAGAGACTTATTCAACACAAGAGCCAAGCCGAGAAATATTTCATTTTTCTGACTGTTAGCGGTTTAATTAACCAACATGTGCAAAGTTAATACAAATCGCCGCCGAAACAAGCCCATTTTAACCAGCTGACTACCCTAACTATCTAAATTTTTCCATTTTTTCTGCAAGTGAAAAATCGAGTTCCGTTAGTCCATCAGCATCATGAGTAGTCAATGTCACTTCCACTTTGTTATATACGTTGAACCATTCGGGGTGATGTTTTAGTTTTTCCGCCCAAATCGCGATTTGCGACATCCACCCAAATGCACGTATAAAACTTTTAAACTTGAACGTCTTTTTAATTGTATCTCCACTTTGTTCCCAAGGTGTGTCATCTGATACCAGTTCGTTCAACGCATCTAACTTTGCAGTGATTTCTTTCTCTGACAGCTTAGTCGCCATTCTTCTCTCCTTCGCTTCACGTTGTTCATAGGTAACCCTATGCCGTAGGTGCGTCATAATGTAATCAATCGGTTTATAAATGGAAAATATCGTAGACGAAAAAGGGAGGGCGTAGTGGAGACAATGGTTTACAAAAAAACCTGCCTTTAACTATTAACAATAAAGGCAGGTTTTCACTGTGTTATTTTATTAATTAAAACTCAATTGCTAAGCGAGCATAAATTTGGCGCCCTCTTGGATCATGAACCTTAGAGTCAAAACCGCTGTTGGTAAATAATTGAGGCGGCTCTTCATCGAACAAGTTAATGGCACCTAAAGTTAATACATAGCTTTGCTCGGTATCGTACAACCCGCCCAAATCAATATTGTATTGGGCATCAACCGTTAGGTGGCTATCAACTTCATAAAAGCCATTTGAGCAACCACCTACGTTAGCCGTCCCGTCTGCACAGTTTTGATCGTCATCATAAGACGAAATATAACGTAGAAAGATATTGGCAGCATGAATATCGCTTTGCCATGCTAAACCTAAGTTAGCACGCAACTCAGGTGAAGACACACCTATGTTATTGAAATTACGACGTCCAGCGCCATCAATGTTACCAGCCTGAGGGTCCATCAAATCGTATTTAGTAATGTAAGTTGCATTTAACGTTGGCGTAAAGTTACCAAAATCCGTTTCAATTTTATAACTTGTAACGAAATCGAGACCTGACGTTTCTAGCGAGCTTGCATTAACGTAGGTGTTATTTACTTGAAGTACAGGCCCTGTTAGCGGGTCACCCGCGCGAATTACTCTCTCTGTATTGGTCGGATCTTCATTTAGCACAGCTTGCGCATTTTCCTGAATGATCAGGTCTTCGAACTCAAAGTTCCAATAATCAACCTCAACAGAAAGGTCTCTGAAAGGCTCATAAGAGAAACCAATATTGTAAGCAGTCGACTCTTCTGGTTTTAAATCTTCATTACCTGATGTTCTAACTGCCACGAAAGCAGTTGCACCTTGCACGGGGTCGATAAGCTGCTGCAACGATGTAGCGCCCCCCTGCGCTAAGAATACCGTTGGCGCTCTGAACGACGTGGATATTGAACCCCGTAATGAAAACTCATCAGTGGCGCGCCATGATATAGCCAGTTTAGGGTCGACTGTGCTGCCAATAGAGCCGCCGTAATCTTCATAACGCACTGCTAATTGCACATCTAATTCGTCATTAATAGGCAACGCAAGCTCACCAAAGGCTGCCCATACGTCTTGACTACCGTCAATATCGGGGTTGCCGATTACAAAGGTAAAGCTGTCCTGATTAGCCAAGTCATCGTAGTCTTGGCTAAGCTGATTTTCACGGTATTGGACGCCTAGCGCTAATGCTGCAAAGCCGCCGCCCATTTCGAACACATCAAACGAGGTAAACGCTTCGAATACTTCAAGATCTGCTTTCGAATCAATAACCTCTGTTCCGGTAAATGAACTCACTACATAGTCAGAATTCGGAGCACTCGTATATGAACTCGCAAACGGATTGAAGAATTCACAGTCACCCACTCCCGGCGAGCCAGCAATTGGGTCACAATTTGAGCCACCTAGCCCGTATAATGCAAGTTGAAACTCGGTATTGAGCACATCGGGTACTCTAAATACAAAATCGTTCACTGCACGGGTGTAGCTGACCTCCCAGAAACCAGTATCTGTTACGCCCTGCAAGCTAGTACTGAAGCGCAAGGTATCCGATTCGGTATTGGCTGAATCACCAGGAAAACCATTACCTTCAGCACGCCCAAAAAACGCCACTGGCTGACCAAATGGGTTTTGCGGGTGATAATCTGGAACGATAGGCGACGTTAATATAGGGAAGCTCGGTGCCCCGCCCCGTTCAGCACGGTTTCTAGCAGTACTGAATTCAGCTGTCCACGTAATATCATTATCAAATACATAGTCAGCGCGAACGTAGGCGTTAGTTCTGCTCTCATCAGCTACATAAGAATAGAACTTACCAAAGTCAAAACCACAAAAACCAACCTCTAACCCCGGGATGGTGCCACTAGGCGCAAGCAGGTTTGGTGCGCCGCCAAATTCTTCACATCCGTAAGGGTCAATAATAGGTAGAGGGCCTGCACCAGGAATATTTAAAAAGAAAGAGCCAGGATTACCCAATGCACTTGTATCATCTTGTGGTCGGCTTAAGCGTCGGTCGCTTAAAAACAGGGGTGAACGATTTGTGTAACTAATTGCCGCTAATACGCTCCCGTTATCGCCTGTTGCCCCCCACAAACCTTGCAAAATATATTCTTTATTGTCGCCGTGTGCACCGTCTTGGTAGTCAGCAGTCACCATGGCACCGTCATAGTTACGCTTAGTAATAAAGTTAACCACACCTGCAACGGCATCTGAACCATACAAAGCAGATGCGCCATCTTTAACTACTTCCATTCTGTCAATGGCAATCATAGGTACAAGCGAGCTTGTGTCTACAAAGTTGAGCCCTTCGTTTGTAGGCTGAGCGGTAACAACTTGGCGCTTGTTATTAAGCAGTACCAAAGTAGATGCTACACCTAAACCGCGAAGGTTGATGTTAGAGGTGCCTGCGGTGGCATTTTGGGTGAAAGCGTCTGGGTTGTTCTCTGCACCAGTGTTGATGGTTAACGTCTGAGTGATATCCGCGATATTTTTGGCACCAATGGCGTCTATTGCAACACTGTCAACAACAGCGAGCGGTGATGGAGATTCAAAGTTTTCGCTTCTGCGAACAAAGCTTCCGGTAACAAGGATTAGTTCTACGTCTTTCTTAGCTTCTTGCTCGGATTCAACGTCAGATTCTTGGGCTGATGCGATATAAGGAGAGCAAAATAACGCAGTGCCGACCATTGCGGCTACTGCTGTCTTACGCGTTTTAAATTTCATAGTGTGATTCCAAATCTGGGCTTATCACTACCGGCACTACTACCCACACTTTCCGCTAGCAACAGGCTGTTCGATTTCGTGTTTGTTATTGTTAGAGGTCTACAGAATGTTGACCTACATCACTGATACTATGCCCGAATTTTAGCTTTGTAAATTTATTGTGAATAATATGTTTACATTAATTTTACACATGGTCAGACCAGATATACTTAAGGCTAACAAGAAAAAATCACGTGACAGCGGGGATTGAAATATAGTGAGAAGAACTTGCTCTAACTGCGTAATTTATTCACTACAGGGTTTTAAAGGGAAAACCAGAAAATTTATTAAATACTTTAAAATCAGATCTTTACCAAAAATCTGAAAGCGGAACAATTTTTGAACCTTTTTGTGGCATCAATCGAAAAAGGTAATGGAGTCTATGGAGTTCCCCAAGATAGATGAAGTATACAAGCTTCTAAGTGAAAAGCTTGAAGGCTGGATGGAAGGCGCAATCACCTTACTACCAAACATTGTTGTTGCATTTGTCATTGCGATTGTTTTTGGTCTTATCGCTAAAATGGTAGGAAATGTTGCAGGCAAGTTGATGCGACGGACCTTTGAGTCTCATCAGATAGCCGGTCTTCTTACGTCTATTATTAAAGCCCTAGTTCTTGTTGCCGGTATATTTATCGCCCTAGATTTTGTCGGCCTAAAAGGCACGGTAACATCTCTTCTTGCTGGTGCGGGTATCGTTGGCCTAGCCATTGGTTTTGCGTTTCAAGATATGACGGAAAACTTCATTGCCGGTGTAGCAATGGGCATCAGAAAGCCTTTCGATATTGGTGATGTGATTGAGGCTGAAGGGGTCTTTGGAAACGTCAAAGAAATAAACCTACGCAATACGCTTGTTGAAACCTTTTATGGCCAACTTGAAGTTATCCCAAACAAGATCCTATTTCGCAATATCTTGACCAACTACTCCTATCTAGGCTACCGGAGGATAGAGGTTCCGGTTGGCATTTCATACGCTGACGATATTGAAAAAGCCGCGCAAGTTATCACCGATGCGATGAACGATAAAGACTATGTAATTAAAAAGGACGAGACCGCCGTTTATGCAGAATCATTCGGCGACTCGAGTATCAATTTACTACTGTGGTTTTGGATCCGCTATCCCGGAGAACCTGGGTTCATGGTTGTGCGTCACGACGCCATTAACACAGTCAAGACCGTGCTAGAAGACAACGACATTCTAATCCCGTTCCCTATCAGAACATTAGATTTTAATGCAAAAGGTGGCGATAAGCTCAATGCTATGCTCAAGCAGCGCGATGAGAGGAGTTCATCTGATAATAATTCATCGTCACAAACAAACGGTGACGAAAAAGCGGCTGATAATTCAAGTCAAGCCGATGATGAGTAAAACCTAAGGAGAAACAAAATGGAAATGTTAAATTCAACAACACGTAAACATACGTTTTTAGCACTTATTTTTGCAGCGAGTATTGGAAGCTTGGGCGGTTGCGCGACTATCGAAGGCGCTGGTGAAGATATTCAAAGTGCAGGCGAAGCAGTTGAAGAAGGTGCACAAGAAGCGTCAAATTAAGACGATAGTTGTGCTAGTTGATAAGGTCAGATAAGGGGTTGCCTTTTCTGACCTTTTTTCCATCTGACCTTTATTCGTAATAAACAAACTTTGGTTTGTTAACTGAACGCCGTATACGAGCGCAGACTGTGTAAAATCAAGCTTATGTAAACCTACGCCATAGTTCAGTTACTATTGTGGTTTAATGACCGCCAACATTAAAAAGCTTCCTACTAGTGCTGGGTTCCCGCTCGACTTCAAAATGCAGCTAGCCTCTACCTTAAAAAGCTTACCTTGAGGCTTATCGCTTACATCAACAAGTTTAAATTGGTACTTTAACGCGTCATTGCATTTGACCGGTTCAAGGAATCGAAGTTTATCTATGCCATAGTTTATCATTGAGGCAATGTTGTCACTTGGAGCAAGTACCTCACCAAAAGCTTTGGGCATAAGACTGGCACTTAAAAAACCGTGTGCAATGGTTGTTTTAAATGGACTCTCTTTTTCACAGCGAGTTGTGTCTAGATGAATCCACTGATGATCGCCAGTGGCATCAGCAAATTGATTAATCATGTCTTGAGTTACAGTTAAAAAATCAGCTTGTTCAAGCACATCCCCAACCGATAAATCTAAAAGCGTCTTCATATCTAAGTCCAATCTCCGTTTATTAACGACGAAACTACTATTATTCAGTTGAATGTTTCAATTAACTTTTAATAATAGGTATTTATAAATATTCTTGTTACACTAACGTAAATTATTCGTAGATGCTATGTAGCAACAGTCTCTATAGTTGCTCGTTTTTCGCTGTGAAAACAGCAGTGGTTCTTCATTTTTTGGCTTTTTTATTAGGGTAGTCGCCCGTAAAGGACTAGTTATGAATCTCAATAGAATTGATTTAAACCTGTTTGCCGTATTCGACGCTATTTATACGGCTGGTAGTTTAACCAAGGCAGCTGATGTCTTGTGTATCACCCAACCAGCGGTTAGTAACTCGTTAGCCAGATTAAGAGAAATGTTGAACGACCCACTTTTCGTGCGCACAGGTCACAGTATGACCCCTACACCCGTAGCACAGAACATTATCGTGCCAGCCCGGCAGGCGCTTGCATTGTTACGCAAGAGCGTCCAGGAAAGCCACACGTTTGACCCACTCACTGCCGAGAAGTCTTTTAACTTTGCCAGTCGAGATTTGTTAGAGGCCAGTATCATGCCTCGCCTAGTGTCTCGTTTACAGAATTTAGCGCCTAATATCGCCCTAACGAATTATGAGATTCCTCGAAGCCAAGTAGTTTCAGCAATGGCGGCAGGTACGCTAGATTTCTTCGCCGATGCATCTACGTTTACTGATCCGCATCTGTGTAAAGAGAAAATAGCGCAAGACCGATTTGTGGTACTTGCTCGCAAAAACCACCCTGCTCTTAAAAACGGTTTGGATTTAGATACATTTTTGCGTTTGGGGCATATTAACGTATCTCAGCGCAAATCTGGTGCGGGTCCTATTGATGTTGCTCTCGACAAGATGGGCAAACGAAGAAAAGAGGTTATGCGTGGGCAGCACTTCTTGACCGTGCCTAGTACTATCGTAAAAACTGATCTAATCGCCTGCTTACCGTTTCATTTGGCGAAGCACTATGATTTAGCTATTTACGAACTTCCTTTTGACCTGCCACCGGTAGAATACTACTTGTATTGGCACGTTAGTGCAGACCACGACTATGCACATATGTGGATGCGTGAGCAAATTATGGAAGTGGCAAGTAACTTCAAGCCTCATTGATTCTAAACTCTTTTGATACGCAAAAAGCGCCCTGCAGCCTGAAGTGTCCGCGGGGCGTTTTGATGTTAGATTATTTCGTTTACCACTTCTATAGGGTGTCGTGGCTTACTTCCTTCAAAGCGCGCTACTTGGCTGCGGCAGGAAAATCCAGTCACAAGCACTTCATTAAGTGTTTCCTTTTGCGCACTAGCGAAAACAGGAGCCCAGCTTAGCGTATAAAGTGCTTTAGAGCTTTCTAAATGTGATGCTTCGTGGCCATAGGTTCCTGCCATACCGCAGCAGCCAACAGGCTTGTGAGTAAGGTTCACACTTAGATGCTGAAATATGCGTTGCCAACGCGCTGTGGTATCCGGCATGGCGGTTTTCTCGCTGCAGTGGGCAAGCAGAGAGAAATTCTTATCACACCCGTTACTACCGTTAATATCTGCGTTTAAACTTTTTGGCAACGCATCTATCAACCATTCATCAATGGTATGAACGAAAAACTTTCCGCGCTTATCTTTTAAGAATTTTTGGTACTCGTCGCGATAGCACAACACTAACGATGCGTCGGCTCCAACCATAGTAATACCTAACTCATGTATTTTATTTAGCCGCTTTGCCGTACCTAATGCTTGTTTTTCAAATTTGTCTAGAAAGCCTTTTACATGGGCGGGCTTACCGTTTGGAGTAAAGGGCACAAGTAATGGCTTAAGGCCCATTTTACTAATAACCTTTATTAGACTTTCTACACTTTTAGCGTCATAAAAACTGGTAAAAGGGTCTTGTACTACAGCAACATATTTTTCCCGCTCACTGTTATCAAGGCGTTCTAGTTGTTCGATATCCCCTGTACCTACAATTGATTTTACTCTGTCAACGAGCGTTGGGTAGGACAACAGCGGAGTATCTACATACCCCACTTTCTTCTTTAAAAACCATGTTACCCACTTGTGTTGAAGTAACCTGTTGTAAAGACTAGGCACTTTAGCAGTTAAGGGCGCAAGCGTTTCTACATTTGCCACCAGTAAATCCTTTAGCGGGCGCATATAACGCTGGTAGTAAATAGATAAAAAGATGGATTTGAAGTGAGGAACATCAATATTTACAGGGCACTGGTGAGTGCAGGACTTACACGATAAACAGCCGTCCATCACGGCTTTAACTTCATGAGAAAAATCAGCACCCTTAGTCAATACCGTGTTCTTAAAACGAGAGAAAACGTTACTTTTAAATTGTTTGTAGGATAATCCACCACCATTCTTGTCGTCTATTTGTCCGCTTAACGATAGCAGTCGCGCCCACTCCCTTAACATACTCGCCCTGCCCTTTGGCGTGTGACGTCGGTCTGACGTTACTTTACTCGAAGGGCACATGGGGGACGCTGGTTCGTAGTTAAAGCAAAGACCATTTCCATTGCATTCGAAAGCTGGCGCAAGGTCGCGTTTAACCGTTACAGGAATAATCCGCTCGATACTCGCCCTTTTGACCGCTTTAACGGAAACTAACTTATCTTTACTGCCCAACGGCGTACAAATTTTTCCAGGGTTCATTTGGTTATAAGGGTCGAACGCCGCTTTTATTTTGCGCATTTCATTAAACAGCGTTTCACCGAAAAACTCGGGACCATACTCGCTACGAAAGCCTTTGCCGTGCTCCCCCCACATTAGCCCGCCATATTTAGATACAAGCTTTACCACCTTATCTGAAAGATTATGCATAAGCGTCTCTTGCTCGGGGTCGGCTAAATCAAGGGCAGGCCTTACATGAAGAACGCCAGCATCAACGTGTCCAAACATGCCATAGTTAAGGTTGTGACTGTCGAGCAACGCGCGAAACTCAGCAATAAAATCAGCTAAATGCTCGGGGGGCACAGCGGTATCTTCAGCAAAAGCGATAGGTTTCTGTTCACCTTTAACCTTACCTAATAAACCCACTGCCTTTTTGCGCATTGCGTAAATACGTTGAATATCAGCCTTGTCATAAGTAATTCTGTAACCTGAAATATTCCCTTCACCTTGTTTTATTGCATCTTCAATAGCGGCTTCAAGGCTATCAATGTGGCCCTTCATTACCTCTATCGAGCTGGCGTTATATTCCACTAGATTTAGACCAAGTAGCTCTTCGTCGGGAACGTCTGTGATCAAGTGTTGTATGTCGTGCCAAATTATGTCCGTTTTGGCAAAGTTAAGTACTGTACTATCAATCGTTTCCACACTCGTCGCGTTCGCCTCAACCAATTGCGGAGCATGCCTCAGCGCGGCATCGAATGAGCGGTAGGAAATATTTATCAGTGCCTTAACCGGCGATATTTTATCTAGTGTTAATACGGCTTCAGTGACAAACGCCAAAGACCCCTCAGCGCCTGTAATCAACCTTCCTATATCGATGTGGTGACCATCGTATACGTGCGCTAAGTCATACCCTGTTAAAAAGCGATTTAGTTTCGGAAAAGTACGCTCCACCTCGTCCTTATAATTTACGCAGGTATCTATCGCTTGTTTGTAGATAGCACCTTCCGCAGTATTTTCATTGGCTTTTCGCTTTGCCATTTCTGTGGATATTTTGGTTGTTTCAATGACCTCACCGTTAACTAGCACTGCTTTAAGTGCAATAACGTGGTCGCTTGTCTTACCGTACACAAGCGACCCCTGCCCTGATGCATCAGTACTTATCATTCCGCCTAATGTGGCTCGGTTGCTAGTAGAAAGGTCTGGTGAAAAAAATAGGCCATGGGGGCGTAAAACATCGTTAAGGGAGTCCTTAACTATCCCTGTTTGTACTCTCACCCAGCCGTCTTCCACATTTAGCTCAATCACTTTATTTAGATAGCGACGAATATCTACCACAATACCATCGGTGAGGCTTTGTCCGTTGGTACCTGTGCCTCCGCCCCGAGGAGTAAAAGACACGTCAGGATACTTAGCCGCTAATTGCCCGATAAGCTGACAGTCTTCGTTACTTGTAGGGTAAATTACGGCTTGGGGCAGCTTATAATAAACGGAATTGTCAGTGGCTTGCGCTACGCGGGCACTATAGCTAGTTTCAATATCCCCGGTAAATTCACTCGCTCTTAGGTTTTCAATGAATGCGCGGTACTGAATAGCTAAATTTGAATCAGATTTTAGGGCGGGGAGAGTCACTACCTTAATTTCCTTGTTAAAACGGGTAAATCAATGACGAAACAACATGTCAAACTGGCCATGCACGGCCTGCAAATGTTATAATATAACATATCCAATTCGTATTATAGGGCTATGCCTATTGGTGTGATAGCCTATAGCGCTATATTTCAATAACGCATCGTATAGTAAGAGCAACCATAAATATGATTAAAGCAGTACCTACCAACATCATCACGGGCTTTCTAGGTGTGGGAAAAACATCCGCTCTACTACACTTGTTAAAGCAAAAACCTTCAAACGAGCGTTGGGCCATTCTAATCAACGAGTTTGGCGAGATAGGTATTGATGGTGCACTTGTGCAAGGTATGCAAACTGGAAAGCCTACTTCCATCTCAGAAAATGCGCAGAAAGTATTTATTAAAGAGGTGCCCGGCGGCTGCATGTGCTGCGCTGCAGGCTTACCTATGCAAATAGCATTAAATCAATTGCTCGCCCAGTCTAAACCCGACCGTTTACTGATTGAACCTACTGGGTTAGGACACCCTGTAGAAGTTATGCAAACCTTAAGCGCTGAACACTATCAAGACGTGCTGGATATTCAACGTACTATCACGTTAGTTGATGCAAGAAAGCTAACCGATCCTCGCTATACCACGCATGCCACGTTTAATCAGCAAATTGATATTGCCGATGTCATTGTAGGAAATAAATGCGATCTTTACGGGCTAAACGAAGCAGAAAACTTAACGGACTATTCGGTTAATAGAGGCAAGCAAAACACGCCTATCGTACTATGCGAACATGGAGAAATACCTTTTACTGTATTACAGGGAAAATCGGATGCGCTTGTAGAAATGAATGCACATGCCCACCATCACCACAATAGCGAGCCTACACCTTCAATTAACGAACGACCTTTTCCCGATTCAGGCTTTTTAAAAATCGAAAATGAAGGGGAAGGTTTTAAAGCTGTGGGATGGCGCTTTTCCCCCTCCATAGAATTCGATAGAGATGCGCTATTAGCCTGGATAAATAAGCTAGAAGTAGAACGCTTAAAAGCGGTAATGATCACAAGCACAGGCATATTTAGCTATAACCTTGCAGACGGCGACTTAGTTGAAAGTGAGCTAAGTGAGTGTGCTGAAAGTAAAATTGAAATTATTGCTGCTAACGTTAATACTGACTGGGATGATGAATTAGCCGCCTGTGTACAAGCCGGCTAATCATCCGCTCAACAGACGTGGCTTAACGCCTTGTATATTTTACCTCTCCGTTTACCAGCGTATAGTATGTTTCGCCATACAAGGTTTCGTTGATAAAGGGCGAGTTTTGTGACTTTGAAGCAAAAAATGAAGGCGTTACTGTAAACGGCGTATTTAAATCAAATAGCGCTAAGTCTGCACCTGCGCCTTCTTCAATTCGTCCGCATTTAATATTAAATATCGCACCAGCTTGCTTACTCATAAGATCAACAGCAGTATTTAAATTAAGCTTTCCTGTTTTGACAAAATGTGTGTAGATAAGCGCAAATGCGGTCTCCAACCCTATAATACCAAAGGGCGCTTTCTCAATAGGCAAAGCTTTTTCATGCGGCGCGTGAGGAGCGTGGTCAGTTGCAATAGCATCTATTATCCCTTCTGATAACGCTTCTCGACACGCAAGCATATCGTGTTTAGAACGAAGGGGCGGGTTCATTTTCCAATTCGCGTCAAGCGTACCATCGGCCTTAATGGGTATATCTTCATCGCAAAGCAATAAGTGATGGGGTGAAACCTCTACAGTTACATTAGCCCCTTGTACTTTTGCCTGTCTAATAGCCTCTATTGAGTCAGCGGTAGAAACGTGTAAAACGTGATAATGCCCACCTGTTTCTAGACTGTATTCACATCCCCGCTTCACATGTACCGACTCTGAGGATGCCTTAATTCCCTTTACATTATGTTTTCTAGATACGTCTCCTTCGTGGATAGCGCCGCCGTTTGATAAGCTTTCATCTTCGCTATGATCGAGTACTGGCATCCCAAGCGCTTTGGCGTTGATAAGTGCCTGCTTAAACAAGCTATTATTTTGAACGCCTTTACCATCGTCAGTAATGGCAACGGCGCCTGCAGCCTGGAGAGTTTCAAAATCTGTTATCTCTTTCCCTTCTAACCCCTTTGAGAGCGCCCCTGTCGGATAAACTTTACACAGCCCCGTCGTGCTGGCTTTTTCTACCATAAAGGCTACCGTATCTTCATTATCAGCGGTTGGCGTTGTATTTGGCATTGATACTACCGAAGTAAAGCCGCCTTTTACTGCTGCGCGGCTTCCGGAGGCAATATCTTCTTTGTACTCCATGCCTGGTTCTCTAAAGTGTACTTGGGGGTCAAGCAAACCTGGGGAGAGGAATAAACCAGTTGCATCTATTACCTTTTCAGAATTTTTTTCGGTAGAAGTTCCTTGTGGCGCGGGTAATGGACATTCTGAAATCTGGAAAATTTTGCCCTTTTCGATAGCGAGTGAAATAGTGATAAGGTCGTGGCCATTTCGCCCCAACAGATGGGGTGTGGTTGAAGCGTTATTGATTATGATCTTCATAAGTCCCTTCGTATAAAACAATTAAAATTGGGGATTATTGGCAACGTGCGCAAATACACGCGACTTCTAGGTGAGGCGTTATAATCTCGCATTGCAACGCTTGCGCTTGCTGGACAAGATGTTCATAAACAACAGGGTCTACAATAGACTCTTCAACTGCGCCACAGCGAACGCAAATTAAAAACTGCGAATACCCGTGGTGTTCACAGCATTTAGCACGAGCACATCCTATATACTTATTGTTGAGATTAAGTTTGTGAACTAAGTTTGCCTCTGACAGGAATTCAAGCGCTCGGTAAATAGTCATTGGTTTGATATTTTCGTCATGCCGCTTTGCATACAAATCTTTTATTTCATAGGCCGACAGTGGAGACGACGCTTCAATTAATATATTAAGTACCTGTTTGCGCTTCTGTGTTAAGCGCAGCCCGTCTCCCTCACATTTATCCTGAGCTATAGCAAGCAAGTTTTGAAATCGTTGATCCATTCTATCCTCAATCTAATAGCGACGAATATTATTCCCTGTTTACACTTCATTAAAGGCAAATAACCAAAAGCAATTTGTTACAGTATAACATATCAAATGCACTATAAAATGAGTCCCATGAAACTGTCCGTATTTTTGTTAACGACTACCTGAGGTTTTTTGTGTTAGCAGTTAAAGCTCGCCTAGGATTATCAAATAAAGCTTTCGCCCCCTTTTGATATAAAGATATATACCAAAGTATTAGCTAATGTATTTTTCTTAATTCAGCTTTATCGTTTAATCATCCCAACGAAAACAACTATTAAATTTACTTGAGGAATTAGCCATGTTGAAAATAGTTAAAGCTTCTCTTGTTATCGCTGGTACTTTCGGTGTGTCATCAGTAGCACACGCTGACGTTAGCGAGGCATTAGCAAATATATGCACCATTGTGCAGGCGGACGATAAAGGCGAATTAAGAAAGAAGATGCGCGCCGTTCAGTCTGACTATCGAATGAAACTAAAAGATTACTATTCGGGTGTTAGCTGCAGTGGTAACAGCCTTATCCGTACTGCGATGCTTAATAACGCTGTGGAAGCCGGAGAGTTGTTGGTTAAAAAGATGCCGAAAAGCGACTTAAAAGCCCCCGAAGCAGACGGCAAAACCTTACAAGCTTGGGTTGCGGAGAACGGCTTGCAAGACAGCCCAATCGCAGCGGTGCTTCAAGAGCGACTGTAAGACAATTTCACGCCATGTGAACCAGTTCAACATGGTTGCAGAGAAATCTGCACTTTAAGAAGCGACCTCCGGGTCGCTTTTTTCTTTTTAAGATTAAAAAAAGGAGAGTTAATATTTACTCTCCTTTTGTTTATTTACGAGTAACTAATACCTAACTGGCCTTAGCCACCGCTAGCTTTTCTTCAGAAATTGCTTCGCTTATCGAAAGTACAGGCTCATTTTGATAAATTCGCTCAAGGAATGCCTTATATACATCAGCAAATTTTTCTTGCTGGGCAAGCTCACCAAACACTTCTTCTACCTTCAAGAAGCTTAACCTGTCCGTGTCGTTTTGCTGGGCAGCTTGATGAAGTGTATCAGACAATACATCGTTGATTTCTAGCGGCTTTCCGTCTTGAGACGCGTGTTTATCAGAATAATACGACCAACACGCAACGACGAAGGCACTAATACTTACATCGCGACCAGCTACTAAGTTGTCGCGTACCGTAGGCAACAAGAATACTGGCAGTTTGGCTGAACTTTCTAAGCAAATACGTGCCAAGGTATCCTTGATAAACGGATTTGAAAAGCGAGAGATTAACGTGTCGCGATAATCAAATACATCAATGCCTTCAACCTGGTCTAGGGTTGGCATCACCTCTTTTTCCATAAAGATAGACAATAGCTGCTTTAACTGCGCAGCTTCTACACTTTCATGGATAGTATCAAGACCGGCAACTGAACCCACTAGTCCTAGTACTGAATGCCCGGCGTTTAGCATGCGTAGCTTCAACTTTTCATAAGGGGCTACATCGCTAACGAACTGTGCGCCCACTTGGTCAAACTGTGGCTTAGTGTTGCAAAAATCATCTTCAATAACCCACTGATCGAAAGGCTCACATACTACCGGCCAGCTATCTTCAATACCCTGCGCTTTTAACGAAACAATATCTTCGTTTGTCGTCGCAGGCGTAATTCTGTCCACCATAGAGTTAGGGAAGCTAACATTCTCGTTAACCCATTGGGCTAACGCTTGGTCGAATAGTTCGATGTAAGCTAGCAACATTTTTTTCAGCACATGACCGTTGTGCTGAATGTTGTCGCACGACATAACAGTAAATGGCTGAACATTGTTTTCTTTACGCTTTTTAATAGCAGCAACCAAATAACCAAACACTAGTTTTGGATTTTTGGGGTTTTCAATGTCATGAATAACGTCTGGGTTAGTGGTAATAAACTCCCCTGTAGACGCATCAAAGTTATAACCACCTTCTGTGATAGTTAAAGAAACAATGCGCACTTCAGGCTCAGACATTTTATCAATGACAGCTTGAGGGTTATCCGTTGCCATCATAAACCCTGTCATTGCACCTATAACTGACGCAACGCGTGAGCCGTCATTATGTTTTTCAACTAAGGTGTACAGGTTATCTTGCTCATCGAACACTTTTTTCATTGCGCGGTCGTTCTCGCGAAGACCCACGCCACAAATGCCCCAAGACAAATCGCCGGTTTTTGCCATCAGCCTGTCTACGTACATAGCTTCATGTGCACGATGAAAGCCGCCTACCCCAATGTGAACGATACCTGTTTGAACATTCTCCACATCGTAGGCTGGGCGCTGAATACCTGCCGGCAACGACGGTAAATTAGCTTTGTTTAATAAAATAGACGTTTGAGATTGCATAAAAACCTTATTAGCTTTGAAGCGCTTTTTGGCGACGCATCGCCCAATACGCAGTAACGAAATAGATAACGGTGCACGCGAACCCAATATTGAAAAATAGATCTCGGTTCGATTCGTACACGGCAAGCGTGTCACTAAGAGAAAAAGTTTTAATTGCTAGCGCGATGGACACAAGTAGGCTAGCTACAGAAGTAAGGCGCAATAGCTTGGTTACAGCGCTAATATCTTCAACGTGGTCGTTTTCTAACGCAGCTTCTTGTTGTTGATGCGCTTCAACGCGTGCATCGAAAGCCTCTACCTGCGCTTCCTGCTCTGGGTATGACTGTTTTGCACCGTACTTGGCTGCAAGCGCAGTATATACCGCAATAGTAAAGAACCAGGTTGGTATAAACAGGTAATAGAATGAAATTACATCTAAAGCATTTAAACCAAAGCCGAACACAAGTCCTAAGCCCCAGCTTGCAACAGCTGGCGTGCTATGAGTAAGACTCTGATAATGTGCCCAGTAGCGTGTATACCCAATTCGAGGGAAAATCATATGCTCAGCGAATACTATTGCACCCACTGGAACAACAAGTAGCCCAGCATAAGTTAGCAGCGGTAGTAACTTGGTAAATACAAATGGGAAGCAAGCAATGGCCACCGTAACCATACCAACAACGGCAGTGGTTTTGGTACGTGACTTATCTTTGAAAATAGCTTGTGCAGCAAGCCCGGCACGATAAAGGTTAGCATTTGCGGTAGTCCAACCTGCAACGATAACAATAACAAGACCTGATAGACCTAGCGCGTGGAAAGCAACATCGCCTGGGTCGAGTTCAACAATAGATTTTTGAACGATAACCGCGGTTCCAGCGCCCATAATACCCGCTGAAATCCATGCGATATAATGACCGAACAACATACCTGCTGATGTGCAAAGGCCGTAGCGCTTACGCTTTGCAAATCGAAGTAGCGCCATATCAATAAGACCAAAATGCGTAATGGTATTCGCTGCCCAAGAGAAGCCAATAACTTCTAATAAACCAATCCCTGGCTCACCGCTTTGTGTTAACCCCGTCCACACCGACGTACTGCCAATGTGCATAAAGTCGTTCCACGATGTTAGAAACGTTTGTCCTATTACAGATTCTGCTAGTGCAGGCATAAGAATAAGTGGACCACAGATGAACATAGTGAACAGCCAAGGTGCACAAATCCGGGAGAAGTCAGATACGGCGTTAAACCCGTACATGGCGACAAACACAACGATAACCCCTACTGCTAGCACTACAGCAACAAAGGCTAAGTTAGTCGGATACCAATTCAACTGCGCAGGAATATTTAATGCAAAGCGCACAGCCGTTGCCGATACTGTGATCATCGCAGCAGATATTACAGTGAATATGATCACGTTCGCCCAGTTATAGAGCTTTGTCATCGAATCGCCCGCGATCTTCTGAAGATAGGAGTACAAGCTTAGACGGGTTTCAACAGCTATAGGTGTAGTGATAAGTGTCCAGCTTAAAACCGCCAGTAGATTACCAATAAGTAAGCCTAACAAAATGTCGGTCATGGTGGCGCCTAGGGCGACAAACGTTGCACCGAAAACAAATTCTGTTGCGGCAACATGTTCACCGGCATACAAGCCCATGAAATGCTTCCATCCCTTTAATTTATGTTTAGCGACAGGGAGTTGCTCATCGCTTACCTGTGAAATATCAATATCGCTCGACGTTGACTTCATCTTCAAATCTCTTGTTGTAGGTGGCCGTCCCTTATTAAAAATCACTTTTGAGCATTCGCTCACTATATGGGACATATCTCATTTCGGTAGATATTTGCACATGGAAGTGGAATTGTAAATACCTATTAACAAAACAAAGTGCGATGTGAGTACAAATTTAACACAATATTATTTGCTATTTTTTCGCCAATATAGCGCTATTAAGACGCTAATCCTTTGAACTTACGGGATATTGGCTAGGCAGCAATTGTTAATAAATTGGATATTAAAGATACGCTTTCGATATGCTCTTTACTAAAGTGTTTTAAAAGGTAGAAAGCAAAGCACCAATTACTTTACACTTAAGCAATTGTACACGCCGTTTTATTATGTCATTACCAACTTGATGGTATGTTCTTTTCCTTTTGGTAGTGAAGTCTTCGTATAACTGGTGTTTTTGATATGAGGAAAAGTAACCTTTGCAAACAACTACCGTAAAGTTAGTGATCTTTGATTGTGACGGTGTACTCATTGATAGCGAAGTGCTGTCTATGGAAGCTTGGCAGGAAATTCTAGCGGACTATAACATTTCTTTATCGAAGCAGTTCTTTATCACTCACTTTCTTGGTAAAAGCGTAGAACACGTAGAGAAGATACTAAAAACGGACTTTTGCTTTGAGTTAACTGACGTGGTTAAAGAGGACTTTCACGCTCTGCTCTATGAAAAGTTTGAGCACTCATTGCGAAGGACACCAGGCATCAAGTACGTATTAACAAACCTTGATGCCCGCCACATTCCCTATTGTGTTGCCACAAGCAGTTCTCCCGAAAGAACGACTAAAGCGTTAAAAAGCACCGGCCTTTTCTCTTATTTTGAGGGACGTATTTTCACGCGCTCTATGGTAGAGAAAGGTAAACCAGCACCAGATTTGTTTTTACATGCTGCGGCAACGATGGGTATAAAACCTGAAAACTGCTTAGTTATTGAAGACTCTCAGCCCGGTTTAGCCGCAGCAGTAGCCGCCAAGATGTCCTGCCTTCATTTTACCGGTGGTGCACATTTACATAACGATATAAAAGCTGATATTCCAAATGACAGCAAATCTCTCTTTTCATGGGACGAAATTCATTCTCTTCTCCCTGACATTTTCGACGCGAGAAAAATAAATGAGTAAGAAAGCACAAAACGAACTTAACAAACTAGACGAAGCCGCAAGAGCAGGATGGATGTATTACGTTGGGGGCAAAACACAAGATGAAATTGCAAAAACCCTTAACACGTCACGCCAGAGCGCTCAGCGCCTTGTGGCGTTATCTATGTCAGAAGGCTTGGTGAAGGTGCGTTTGGAACATCCCATAGCCAGATGCATGGAGTTGGCGCAAGGCATTAAAGAAAAGTTCGGGCTGTCATTTTGTGAAGTGGTACCCAACGTCGACGACGATCCTAATTCCACACAGGGACTCGGCCAAGCAGGCGCTGCCGCCATAGAGCGTGCCCTTAAATTTGATACGCCACAAACTATTGCTTTTGGCACAGGGCGCGTTCTTCGAGCATGTGCAGATGAACTATCTATTCTTCATTGTCCCCAGCATAAAATAGTGTCGTTAGTAGGTAATATTGCAGATAACGGCGAAGCAACACGATATGATGTTGCCGTTCACGTTGCAGATAGAGTAAAAGCGCAGCATTACCCCATGCCCACACCAGTTATAGCCTCAAGTAAGTCAGAACGCGAAGTGTGGCAACAACAACAGCATATTTCACGCATTCACGCGTTTGCTGAGCAGGCGGATA
Source organism: Alteromonas macleodii (assembly GCF_903772925.1). Taxonomy (NCBI): domain Bacteria; kingdom Pseudomonadati; phylum Pseudomonadota; class Gammaproteobacteria; order Alteromonadales; family Alteromonadaceae; genus Alteromonas; species Alteromonas fortis. The sequence continues at coordinate 1,946,888 of NZ_LR812090.1, read as the reverse complement.
TTAGTTTCGTCGGTATCGGAAATTTAGGTAGCGTGTCACCGCTTTACAAAGACGGCTTTATCGGCGATGACGAATTAGGCGTATTGTCTGACTCTGGCGCATGTGGCGAAATAATAAGTTGGGTCTTTAATGAAGAAGGTGCACTCATAAAATGCGATATTAATGAAAGAGTGACGAGCTTTAAATTGAAAGCTACGCCAGAAAAGCCTGTTATTGGCGTGGCGGCGGGCGATAGTAAATTTAAAGCTATTAGGGGCGCACTTCGCTCTAAGTTTTTAAATGGCCTTATCACAACGGAGCGAACAGCATCAGCATTACTCGAAATTTAACACTACCTCTCACCGAGTAAACAAACAAATTTGATGTACTATTAGTGCCAACCTACTAAGACTAACTGGGCGCTAATTCGCTTTTCGACATAGTTAAAATGCAAAAAAACGGCATCAAACGCTGTTTTTTTGCACTTTATTTTGTGCTTTAACAATTGATACTAAAAACCCCTCTATCTCGCCAACGCCTTTAATACTAAAGGCTATAGCGCCCCCTACCCACTTACACCTTTAGTATAAGGTATTTGCCGACATACTTAGTTATTTCAGTGAGTATTTTTTGAACGCTTTGGTTGTCTTTTAATTAATCCCGAACAAACAAACCGATTAATGAAACAAACGAAGGAATTTAACCATGTTGAAAATCGTTAAAACCTCTCTAGTAATTGCAGCCTCTACTCTAGCTTTTTCTAACACAGCTCATGCTGACGATGTAAACGAGGCTTTGGCAAATATCTGTACTATTGTACAAGCTGACGATAAGAGCGAACTGCGTAAAAAAATGCGTCGCGTTCAGTCTGACTTCAAATTGAAACTACGCGATTATTACGCAGGTGTTTCTTGCGGTGGACAAAGTCTTATTCGAACAGCACTTACTAATAACGCTGTAGAAGTAGGCACATTGCTTGTGAAAAAGATGCCTAGCAAAGACCTAACGCAGCCAGAGTCAGACGGTAAAACCTTACAAGCGTGGATTGCAGAACAAGGCTTACAAAGCTCGCCAATTTCGGCGGAGCTTAACGACAGAATTTAGATAGCATTTTCACAACGCCATGTGAACCAATTCAACATGGTAGCAGCACATGCTGCGCTTAAGGCCCCACTGCTACGGGGCCTTTTTTATTGCTTTTTACTCTAAAGCTTATTCTTTGATGTTTATTGCGAATGCTTTGGTAGCAAAAACGTCGACCGACATAAGTAGCGAAGGAGCAAGCGTATATTTGAAAGGTATACTTTGGTATACCCTGTTATTTTACAATATGTTTTTCAGCAACTTAGATTCAGGTTTAATACATCTCAACGAACAAACATAATCTTAATAACAACAAACGAAGGAATTTAACCATGTTGAAAATCGTTAAAACTTCTCTAGTAATTGCGGCATCTACTTTAGCTTTTTCTAACGCAGCTCAGGCTAATGACATCAACGAAGCACTTGCGAACATCTGTACTATTGTTCAGGCAGATGACAAGGGTGAACTTCGTAAGAAAATGCGTAGCGTTCAGTCAGACTACAAACTTAAACTTCGCGACTACTACTCGGGTATTTCATGCAATGGTCAAAGCCTTATTCGCACAGCGATCACAAACAATGCAGTTGAAGTAGGTACTCTGCTTGTAAAGAAAATGCCGAGTAAAGACTTAGCTCAGCCAGAGTCAGACGGCAAAACGCTACAAGCTTGGATTGCAGAGCAAGGTCTACAAAGCTCACCTATTTCAGCTGAACTTGACGGCAGAATTTAATACAACAAATTAATCACACCATGTGATACAGCAGTTCAACATGGTAGCGGCAGGACGCCGCACTGGAGGCCCCTTTTAGGGGCCTCACCCCTTTCTAAGCCTCTATAAAAGCGATCACTTCTTTTTATAACCATTCAGGCTTTGCCCCGTGTAACCAATGCGACGCGCTGGAAATAAACCACGTTGTAATGAGCGGTACATGGTGTTCATTTCTATCTCACACACTTATATCAAACGCATCATCCTGCTCTCCCCATAATAATAGCGTTGGGCAATGATCAACCTTTGAGTATTGAGAGAAAACCAATGTGCTCTCTTTCTCTAAGTTACTTTAAAAAACAAAAAGGCCGAGTGAAAGAACATAGCCAATGATTAATGGTTCGATCATTTTGCCGGCTACGTTATTTTCTCGGCCTTTAGTACGTTTTATATTAGCGCACTTTTTTCAACTTTATGTGGTTACTCTATGGCAAACATACTCTCTGGCATAGACATTAGGTTGTCAGCGCCTGACTGCATTGCAGAAACCAGTGAGCGAGTGCGTGTCAACAAGCGGTCAAAATAGAACCCTGTTGTTAGGATCTTGCTTTTGTAGAACTCAGTTTCTGTACTACCCGCATCAAGTTGCTCTTGCGCTTTCACCGCCATTTTAAGCCAGAAGTAAGCCACGGTTACGTAGCCCGAGTACATTAGGTAGTCAACAGATGCTGCACCAATCTCATCAGGGTTTGACGCCGCAGCTTTACCAATATCCATGGTAATTTGTTGCCACTCATCAAGGTGAGAGTTCAGAGCATTCGTCCAAGCGCTAAACTGCGCGTTGTCGCGAAGTGAGTTACAGTAGTCGCGTACTTCTTGTACAAATACATTAAGCAGCTCACCGTTAGACCCCATCACTTTACGTCCCAGCAGGTCTACTGCTTGAATACCAGTGGTCCCTTCGTACATGGTGCAAATGCGTGTATCCCGCGCCAGCTGCTCCATACCCCATTCTTTAATAAAGCCATGACCGCCGTAAACCTGCATGCCATAGCTAGTTGCTTCTTGAGCCGTTTCGGTCAAAAACGCTTTAACAATAGGCGTTAAGAAAGCAAGTTTAGCTTCTGCGACCTGCTTTTCTGCTGCATCATCGCCGTAGAGCGTAACATCAACCATTTGCATGCAGTACGCCGCTAACGCTCGGTTGCCTTCAGCAAACGCTTTTTGTGTTAGTAGCATACGGCGCACATCAGGGTGCACAATTATTGGGTCAGCAGGGCCATCAGGGTTTTTACGCCCCGTTAATGAGCGAAACTGAATGCGGTCTTTCGCATAGCGCAATGCACCTTGGAAAGAAGCTTCAGATGCAGCAAGACCTTCTAGTCCAGTACCAATACGCGCGGTATTCATGAAGGTGAACATGCAGTTTAGGCCACGGTTAGGTGGACCAATTAAGAAGCCCTTAGCACCATCAAAGTTGATAACACAGGTAGCACTAGCTTTAATACCCATCTTATGTTCAATACTGCCACAGGCTACCGCGTTTCGGTCTTGTTTTTCACCATCTTCAGATACGTTAAATTTTGGTACAACAAACAGCGAAATACCTTTTGTACCCTCTGGCGCATCAGGTAAGCGCGCCAACACAATGTGTACGATATTCTCAGACATATCGTGCTCACCGGCAGAGATAAAGATTTTCGTGCCTGTTAAGCTGTAGCTGCCATCTTCTTGAGGTTCGGCACGGCATTTAAGCATACCTAAGTCTGAGCCACAGTGTGCTTCAGTTAGGCACATTGTGCCTGTCCACTCACCGCTAACCAGTTTTTCAAGAAACATTTTTTGCTGAAGTTCTGTGCCGTGAGCTTTTAGCGTTTCCATACAGCCCTGACTTAGGCCTGGGTACATAGCCCACGAGTGGTTAGCACCAGAGAACCACTCAGCGATAATAGAAGACAACGAATAAGGTAGCGCTTGACCACCGAACTCTTCTGGGTGAGACATACTTGGCCATCCACCCTCAACGTAGGTCTGGTAAGCTTCTTTAAACCCTTTTGGCGTTGTTACTTCACCGTCAACCCACTTACACCCTTCTTCATCGCCTGATGCATTAATTGGTGCAAGGGTGTTTTCAGAAAACTTGGCTGCTTCAGCAAAAATTGCAGACACTAAGTCTTCAGACGCTTCATCGAAACCCAGCTTTTGATAGTGATTTTGATAATCTAGCAACTCATGCGTTACAAACATGGCGTCACGTTGTGGAGCTTTATAACCTTCCATACCCAATACCTATATAACTTCAAATAGACCAGCGGCGCCCATGCCGCCACCGATACACATGGTGCAAACAACATATTTCGCACCGCGTCGTTTACCTTCGATGAGTGCGTGACCCACCATGCGAGCACCGCTCATGCCGTACGGGTGACCAATAGAAATGGCACCACCGTTAACATTTAATAATTCGTCAGGAATGCCTAACTTATCGCGACAATACAGAACCTGTACTGCAAACGCTTCGTTAAGCTCCCATAGACCGATATCGTCCATGGTTAATCCATGCTGCTTTAATAGCTTAGGAATGGCGAATACTGGGCCAATTCCCATTTCATCTGGCTCACAGCCTGCCACGGCAATGCCTCTATAAATACCAAGAGGCTGGGCATTGCCTTTTGCTGCCGACTGTTCATCCATAATTACTGTTGCGCTTGCGCCATCAGATAGCTGACTTGCGTTACCTGCAGTAATACAACCGCCTTCAATAACAGGGTTTAGTGATTTAAGCCCTTCTAGCGTTGTTTCTGGGCGATTGCCTTCGTCTTTTGACAAGGTCACTTCTCGCTCAGAGGTTTCGCCTGTTTCTTTATTGAATACCGCTTGAACTGCAGTGATAGGAACAATTTCGTCGTCAAATTTACCTGCTTCTTGGGCTGCTGCGGTGCGCATTTGACTTTGATAACCGTACTCATCTTGTACATCTCTGCTGATGTTGTAGCGCTTACCCACTACTTCAGCGGTTTGCAGCATAGGCATGTAAATGTCTTTGTGCTTGGCAACAAGTGCAGGGTCTACGGCGCGGAACATATTCATGTTCTTATTTTGCACAAGTGAAATTGAGTCTAGGCCACCTGCAACCATAATATTGGTGTCGCCAGTACGAATTGAGTTCGCAGCAGTAGCAATTGCATACATACCAGAGCTACATTGACGGTCTAGCGTCATGCCAGCTACCGTCACGGGCAATCCACCAGCAAGACCAGCTAAGCGACCTATATTCATGCCGCCGCTGCCCTGAGTAAGTGCCGCGCCCATCACTACATCGTCTACGCTGGCAGGGTCGATACCTGCGCGTTCTACGGCATTTTGAATGGCATGACCACCTAATGAAGGGGCTGGTAAATTGTTTAGCGCACCTTTATAGGCGCGGCCTATTGGCGTACGTGCTGTACTTACAATAACTGCATCGCGCATTGTATTGTTCCTTTCAGTTGGGCTGAATGTTCAGCCTGAATTTCGCTAGCGCTTTTTATCTAAGACCAATTTCTCAGAATCAGTTCTTAGAATCGGCTCTTAGAGCAGGCGCTTTGCTTTACTTAAAATTTTCTTCGACGGCGTAAACACTCAATGTTTGCGCCGCCGACTTGTTACCTGTGCCTACTTAGGTTGGTAACTTTTAAACGTGCCGCCTTCCTGCGCCAACTTAACAAGTAAGTCACTCGGCTCAAGCCACATTTTTCCGTACTCACCAAGTTGGTCGCGATAAGTCGTTAGCTTATCTAAAATAGTGCCAAGCCCTACTTCGTCTGCATACTGCATAGGACCACCGCGATATACTGGGAAGCCATAGCCGTAAACATAAATCACGTCAATATCACTAGATTTAGCCGCTATACCCTCTTCCAAGATGGCGGCACCTTCGTTTATTAATGAATACATAACACGAACTAGAATTTCTTCATCGCTAATATCTGAGCGCTGGACCACGCCTAAACGTTCAGCTTCCTGCTTAGCAATGTCCAATACCTCAGGGTCTGGGATGGGTACCCGACTGCCGGGCTCATAGTTGTAGGCACCACGACCCGTTTTTAGACCGTTGCGCCCCATTTCAACGAGGCGATCTGCTACAGCGCCATACGCAGGGTCGTGAGAAATGTGCTCTTGGCGAGACTGGCGCACATAATAACCAATATCTAAGCCTGCCATATCTCCCATGGTGAACGGGCCCATTGGCATGCCAAACTCGGTAAGCACGCGGTCGACTTGCTCAGGCGTTGCCCCTTCAAGTAATAATCGGTTCGCTTCCCGGCCGTATGGTTCAATCATACGATTGCCCACAAATCCGAAGCATACACCTACTAAAACAGCAACCTTCCTGATTTTCTTAGCCATCTTCATACAAGTTTTAATAACTTCAGCAGACGTCTTCTCAGCTTTAACCACTTCGAGTAGCTTCATTACATTGGCTGGCGAGAAGAAGTGAAGCCCAATGACATCTTCAGGGCGAGAGGTGGCTGTCGCGATTTCGTCAATATCGAGAGTAGATGTGTTAGAGGCGAGTATAGCCCCTGGCTTGCACACTTTATCAAGGGTTGCGAATACCGTTTTCTTTACTTCCATCTTTTCAAAAACGGCTTCGATTACCAGGTCAACATCAGCTAGATCGTCGTAAGACGTTGTACCAGAAAGAAGCGCCATTCGACTTTCTACTTGTTCTTGGGTCAACTTACCTTTTTTGGCTGAATTTTCGTAATTCTTACGGATAAGGGCCAGACCTTTCTCTAGTGCTTCTTCTTTAAGCTCTAGCATAGTGACTGGAATACCCGCGTTGGCAAAGTTCATAGCAATGCCACCGCCCATAGTGCCAGCACCGATAATGGCGACTTTTTCAATGCTGCGCTCTGGGGTGTTTTTATCAAAATCACTTACGTGACCAGCTGCACGCTCAGCGAAGAAGAAATGCTGTTGAGCTCGCGCCTGTGGCGTGTTCATACATTCCATGAACAACTTGCCTTCATTTTTAAGACCGTCTTCAAACGCTAGGGTGTATGCGCCGCGTACAGCTTCAATACATTTTAATGGCGCGAAGAAGCCGCGAGCCGCTTTTTTAGTTTGTGCGGTAACTGCATCGAACACGGCCTGCGTCTCATCTGACATAGTCAACGTAATGTCACTGGTACGCTTTATGGCTTTATCAGGTGTTAAGCCTTGTAAATACGCTTTGGTATCTTCAAGTAAATGCTCAGGCTTATCAGAAATTTTGTCGAATACACCGGGTAATTTAACGACAGAAGTTGGTTTACCTGTGACAATCATTTGCAGTGAGGTTTGCGCGTCAGCTAGGCGTGGCAAACGCTGTGTACCACCGGCACCAGGAAGAATGCCAAGGTTAACTTCTGGCAGACCGACCTTATTGTCGGCAAAAGTAATACGGTGGTGACACGCTAGCGCCACCTCTAGACCACCACCAAACGCTGGCCCTGGAAGCACTGCGATTACTGGTTTAGATGCATTCTCTATTTTGTCTAACACTTCAGGCAACATGGGAGATAGATCGCCGCCAGAGAATTCACTGATATCAGCGCCACCCGAAAAAATAGGGAGAGAAGAAGTAATAACAATTGCACTGACACTGTCGTCATTAAGTGCGCTATCTATACCTTCAATTAGCCCTATTCTAATAGCACGGGATAGTGCATTTACCGGCGCGCTCTGCATTGTCAGTGTAGCAACGCCTTGTTGTACTGCATATTCTACGGCTTTATTTTCCATCTCAGTCATCACCATGTCCTGTTTATCACGTTAACTGGATGTTATTGCAGTGTTGTTAATCATCCAAGTTTATTGGTGTTATAGACATTTATCATAATTTTTAATAATGACCGCTACCCCTTTTATAAGCTCACCTTCCCGTGAAGCCCTTGACATAGCTTACTTAAGCTTTAATTGACAGCTTCACTTCCCAATGCTTTTGTTAACAACGATAGACCGATAATTACATTTAATTTACAAAGGATGTTTATCTATGCAGGTTCGTAAAACGCCAGAAAGTGCTTTTGACAATATTAATGATTTTCCTTACCCCCCTAAGTTTGCAGAAGTTACTGATACTATCAGTAGTGTGATTTCGATGGCGTACTATCAGTGCGGCCCTCAAGATGGACATACAATTCTGTTAATGCATGGCGAACCTACATGGGCCTATCTTTATCGTAAAATGATGCCACTGCTAGCTGACGCAGGGTTTAATGTGATAGCACCGGATTTGATTGGTTTTGGACGTTCTGACAAGCCTGTAAGAAAAGAAGACTATTCCTACGCACGCCATGTGATATGGACAAAAGACTGGTTTACACAGGTCACCAAAGGTCCGGTGACCTTATTTTGCCAAGATTGGGGGGGACTGTTAGGGCTGCGACTCGTTGCTGATATGCCAGAACGCTTTTCCGGCGTAATGGTGTCTAACAGCGGACTCCCGACCGGTGACCACTCACCGAGCGAGGCCTTTATCAAATGGCGCCGGTTTTCGCAAGACGTACCGGTTTTCCCAACCTCAAGTATTATACAAAATGCAACGACAACCGAATTAAACCCAGCGACACTTGCTGCCTACGATGCCCCTTTCCCTGATGAGAGTTATAAGGCTGGAGCGCGCATGTTCCCCCTACTTGTTCCTACAAGCTCAGACAATGCAGAGGCGCAGGCGAACAGAGATGCTTGGGAAAAACTTAAGCACTACGAGAAACCTTTTGTTACCGCTTTTGGTGATAGTGACCCCGTTACTAAAGGTGGCGATAAGATATTTCAAAAGCTGGTGCCGGGCTGTAAAGGCATGCCCCATACCACAGTGAAAAACGCCGGGCACTTTATTCAAGAAGATAAAGGCGAAGAGCTAGCTAATCTACTTATTCAGTTTATTAAACAAACACAGCTTAAATAGTTTCAACGACAAACTATCAACAGACTTAACTTCCATAAACATTAGACACTAGGAGTTTACCATGGACGCTCTACTCGACTTTACCGGGCAAGTTGTATTGATTACAGGTGCGGGCAGCGGTTTTGGCCGTTTATTATCTTTAGGACTTGCTAACAGAGGCGCGAAACTAGTGCTTTCTGATATTAACCAAACCGCCCTTGAAGAAACACAGAACGATGTAAAAGCGCTCACAGATGTGGTGGTGCTAGCAGGCAACATAGCAAGTGAATCACTCAATAAAGCATTAGTTGAAAAAGCTATGGAAACCTTCGGTAGACTAGATATCGCCGTAAATAATGCTGGCATTGCACACAATCCAGCGCCTGTGCACCAGATGACTGAAGAGATTATAGATTCACAGTTTGCTGTAAACGTGAAGGGGGTGATGTTTGGAATGAAATATCAAATTCCGGTAATGCTCGCACAAAAGCAGGGCCACGTTCTCAATGTTAGCTCACTAGCGGGGTTAGGCGGCGCGCCTAAAGGCGGTGCCTACGCTGCGGCAAAACACGCAGTGTCGGGAATAACCCGTACAGCAGCTGTGGAATATGGCCGTAAAAATGTTCGCGTTAATGCCATATGCCCCTTTTATAGCCCAACTAATATTTTAAACGTGGATGGTTACAATACCCCAGAGGCAAGGGAACAGCTTGGCATGGGCAGCCCAATGAAACGTTTGGGCGAGCCGCAAGAAATCGTAAACACAATGATGCTAATGTTGTCACCAGGCAATAGCTATATGAATGGGCAAACAATAGCCGTAGACGGCGGTGTAACCGCATGGTGATAACAAAATAGCTAATCAATGTCTTAGCCCTGAGTATAAGAAACTATACCTTGGTATAACACAGTGCCTTTAGGTTTTTCACTACTTCAGATGTAATAAAGGGGAACAAACAAAGTCGATTAAGGAGGCGAGTGCAACCGCCTCCGAGATCTTTTCTTAGTGTGAAAGAGAAAATGTGATGAAAAACCTAACTAAAAACATTTCTTCTACTTTGGGGCTACTTGTCGTAATAAGCGCTTCAAATTTCAGCATCGCACAAGAAACGACGCCTTCAATATCAGCCTTTAAAGTAACGAACGCTTCTCAGAGTTATAAGAAAATTCGCCAAAGCAAATCGCTAGCGCTAAACACATTTAAACGTAGTGATATTTTGCCGTCGCCAACTTCCGCCAAAAAGAAAGGTCAATATCTAGTCCACGACGCTTTACCTAGCGGTAGCTTCAACGGCAAGCAATAAACTTCAATAACTAGTCGTTAACGGCTATGCTTCTCGAGCCCTTCATTCCACCTGCGAACAAATTCATCAGACCATGCGTCCCAGCCAATGGTAGTCAGAGTCCAAATTGTGACACCTAAAATAGCAACGTTTAATACTAAACCTATGTAAGCAATAATTTTCCCTTTAGTAAGCGTCGATGAGTTTGCATATTGCTCGTAAGGAAGGGATAGGCTTTTCTTAGCGTTGCGAGCCAAAAATAGTGACAGCAAAGAGAACACAATCGCAAACCCACCAAAGATAAATAAGGTACAGCTCAGTACCGCAGACCAATAAACAGTACCAGCGCCAGAAATTTTATTATCTGTTTGATTTTGCATTGTGCTTCTCTTCCTTGATGAATAATTAGATGTTCAGCCTATTAATTGTTTAAATTACAGACAACTCACCGTTATTGCTAGCGTTTAATAAACTGAAAGCTTAGTGGATATACCCACAGCTCGCCTTTATTAGCTTTTACCGCTGCTATTATCGCGAAAATGATGTTCATCAAACCAAGTACGACAAACCCTAGGGCGCCGATAATGATAAAAGTAAGAATAAAACAAATAACCGAATAAACGAGCAGGCTCAGCAACCAATTAGCTGTTACTCGACCGTGCTGATTAATATCTTCATTTTGATCTTTATGCGCTATCCAAAGCACAATTGGCAAAACAATGCCTAAGCCAGGTATGACAAAGCTAGATAATTGAGACACGTGTATAAGTGTGCAATAGCTACGGGCGTTAAGCCCCCAATAAACCGGTTCTTCCGTTGACATAAATTTTTCCTTATTAGTTAGTTGGTTTTATTTGATAAATATAAGCGTCTATTGTTTCGCCGCAGTCTAGCTTAACTGGAACAATTACTCTTTCATATTGCTCACCTTCAAAATCATCCAGCATGGGCCAATTGTCGCCGAGTTGGCCAGATTCAAGCACCATTCCTTTTACTAGCTGTTTGGGCACTGAAGAGTCGGAGATGATAATACCTGGAAAACCCATTGCTGCGCCCCACCCTTGTTCAACAAGATGGCCTTTTACTGTGCCAGGTAACCACCGGCCTCTAATGTGAGAAACAATATGGTGGTTTGGACAATCGGGTGCAAGGCTGCCATAAATAAATAGCCTTTCTAAAGTTGGGTTAGTAACTTCAAAATCATCATTTTCGTACTTCATTAGGTTATTCACTTCATTGGAAACCGTTTGAGTTTAAAAGCTTATCGATTTCTTTCCAAGAGCACTTCTTAGTACTCTTTTTGCTTGCCATTACTGGCTTCCGTGCATGTGAGCAACTTAAATTTGTTTTACAAAAGCTGCATAGCGATACACAATGCTACCCCATGTCTATGTGAACGTCGATTCACTTTAAAAACACAATAATTAAAGGACAAAGTATGCTTAATCATAAACGTACTCTAATAGCCGCATTGGTAAGCGTATCGCTTATGGGATGTGGCGAGAGTACTACTCAGACAGAAACTAAACCCGAACTTACTGCGCAAGACGCGAAACAATTCTTACAGCAAGCGCAGGATGATATTGCGAAAATGCAGGTGCCGGCTGCTCATGCACAGTGGAGCTATGCTACCAATATCAATTTTGATACCGCTGCGGTTAGCGCCTATTTTAGTGAAGTGCTATCAACAAAAGTGGCAAAGTTAGCAAAAGAAGCGGCTAAATTTAATGACGTAGACGTTGATGCAAATACCCGCAGACAACTTGATTTGCTCAAAAACAGCTTAACTATGCCTCCACCAGCAGATACTCAAAAGGCAGAGCGTTTAGCCAAAATAGGGTCAGAACTTAGCGCCATGTATGGGTCGGGTGAATACTGCAGCGATGAAGGTAACTGTAAGAGCTTAGTTGAAATGAGTGCAGAAATGGCCACGCTGCGCGACGCTGATAAACTGCTAGAGTATTGGACGGGCTGGCGCGAAGTTTCTAAACCCATGGCACCGCTTTATGCTGAACAAGTTTCTCTTGCTAACGAAGGTGCGGCGGAACTTGGGTTTGAAAATGTGAGTGCACTATGGCGTGGTAAATATGACATGCCAGCAGACGACTTCCCAAAAGAATTGGACCGTTTGTGGACACAGGTTGAGCCTTTCTACGAGTCTCTTCATTGCCATGTCCGTGCTAAACTTGGTGAGCATTACGGTGAAGATGTAGTACCGCAAGACCAGCCTATTCCGGCCCATCTTTTGGGTAACATGTGGGCGCAGTCATGGGGAAACATCTACGACATCGTTAAGCCTCAACAAGAAATGAAGGTTCCTGACGTAACGAGTGCACTCGCCGCACAAGGGTATGACGAAGTAGCCATGGTTAAGCAGGCTGAGTCATTCTTTTCTTCACTTGGCTTTGAAGAACTGCCAGCAACTTTTTGGGAACGTTCAATGTTTCAAAAGCCTGAAGGTCGTGACGTGCAGTGTCACGCTTCCGCATGGGATTTGGATGACAAAGACGATCTTCGCATAAAAATGTGTATTCAAAAGACTGGTGAAGAATTTAACGTCATTCACCATGAATTGGGCCATAACTATTATCAACGTGCCTATAAAGATCAGCCTCTGCTTTACCGTGGCTCAGCAAACGACGGTTTTCATGAAGCCATTGGCGATACAATAGCCCTGTCAATTACGCCTAAGTACCTTAAGCAAATTGATTTGATAGATGAAATCCCTGACGAATCAAATGATATCGGTATGCTGATGCAGGTAGCGCTTGATAAAATTGCCTTTATTCCTTTTGGTTTGATGGTTGATCAATGGCGTTGGAAGGTCATGTCTGGTGAGGTTACACCTGAACAATATAATCAGCTTTGGTGGGAGTTAAGAGAAAAGTATCAGGGTGTAATGGCGCCTGTTGAACGCAGTGCTGATGCCTTCGACCCTGGAGCAAAATATCATGTTCCAGCTAATGTACCTTATACGCGCTACTTCCTTGCGCATATTCTTCAGTTCCAATTCCACAAAGCATTGTGTGATATTGCTGGTGATGAAGGCCCGCTGAACCGCTGTTCTATTTACGGCAGTGAAGAAGCAGGTAAAGCGCTTAACGAGATGTTAGAAATGGGAATGAGCCAACCTTGGCAGAATGCCCTAGAGACACTAACAGGCTCACCCCAAATGGATGCCAGCACCATTGCCGATTACTTTGCACCACTCAAAAACTGGCTGGATGAGCAAAACGCAACACGCCAGTGCGGTTGGTAATGCTTCTATAAAAATTAAATCGCAGCACTATTGCTAACATTTCTAAGTAATTAAGCCCCGTTAAAATGGGGCTTTTTTGTACGATTTAAACTTTTGTTCTATTGAAAGTCCTCGGCATTAGCGTAACTTACACCTATGAACAATCCTTAATGTTGCAATGATATGCGCCGCCCTTCAGCCTGCCTCTTCTTTATTCTCGCTTTATTGGTTAGCTGGAACCTTTCTGCACACGCTCAAATTGGAGCCCCCGCTTTTAATACATTCGACATGGAAAGCGGCATTACCCACGTCACCGTTTCTGACGTCGCAGAAGATAAATACGGTTTTTTGTGGTTAGCATCCCAGTCAGGTATAGATAAATTTGATGGTTATACCTTTAGAAATTTTGGAATGTGGGGCAAGGATGAATCTTCAGGCCTTCAAACACTTAGTGTTCTGCAATTAGAAGCAAGCTTAGACGGTCAGTTTATTTGGGTTGGTACGTTTAGTGGCTTAAGTCGCTTGAATGTCGACACTGAAAAGTTTATTCATTACGCCCTTCCCGTTTCTTCGTCATTCGACAAGCAGATTATCAATAGGCTGAAAACCACCCATGACGGCATGCTGTGGATAATATCTGAACGAAATTTGTATCGATACCACGAGAAAACCGACAGCATAGAGTTAGTCAGCTATCTTCCTGATACCACGAGTACACTTACCGATGTAGAGCTCATTGGCAATACGCTTTATGTAACCTCTACTTCCGGTCTCTATAAGCTCGACCCATTTAAAGGCTCGCTAGAATTAGTTGCTTACAAGGGTGTGAACTTCACTCGCCTTGTCGCTGCCGAGCGTTCAAGATTTTGGTTAGGGACTTCTACTTATGGTATTTGCTTGTTTAACCCCAATGCAGAACCTGAGGTCATTACCAAACAGTGTACAAGTGAAGCACAGGGACTGTCGGATAACTCGGTTACGGATATTTTACTTCAACGCAATGGTGACGTTTGGGTAGCAACTGAAAGAGGCTTAAACCTTTTAACAGCGCATAGCCCATACACAGTGTTACGCTTTCCTATCAGTGACAAAGATTCAGGAGACGAGCGCGTTTCAAGTCTATATCAAACAAACTCCGGACTAGTGGTCGTCGGAACCAAAGACGACGGCTTTGCGATAAGCAACCCTGAGCTAAGCAACTTTTACACTACCGAAGTCGGAAATGGCCGTATTGTAGGCTCGATGACCGAATACAAGGGTAATAAAGTATGGCTAACCAACGAAAAAGGGCTATGGATTTACGATACCGTCAATAAAGCTTTCCAGGGGCCATTTACGTCAGATAGCGCTCGAACAACCGACGATAGTGCAAGCGATAAACTAACCAGTGTTTATTACGATAAACATAGCGATACGCTCTGGGTTTCCACACGCAGTGGGCTGGCAAAATTAAATAATGAAACAAAACAGCTTGAAGTTGTGGCGTTACAGGGTAAATCTGGCTACAGCGTAAACATGGATGCTCAGGGTGATATCTGGTTCGGTGGTTATAGCGACGGTGTATTTGTTTATCGCCCGTCTGAGGGGCGTGTTATCAAGCAGTGGCCCCTCTCCCTCACTACTCGCATCCTTTTTGAAAATAACGAAAGTGCATGGCTGAGCACGGTAACAGGCTTACACTTTGCTAATAAACTTACTGGTGAGTTAACGAGCATTAGTGACTACACAGACAAAATGACAGATAGCACAGTGGTGACGTGGATTTCGCGTTCGAAACGCGGTGGCTACTGGGTAGGAACACAAGCAGACGGCTTATTTTTTGTCACAAAAAATAACGATGATTTATCTTCTATCAACGTTAACCAAATAAAGCCAGAGAGTAGACTGAGTAAGGTTTCAATTGGTGCCATTGTCGAAGATGATGAATATGGCTTGTGGATTTCCACAATAGTAGGCATTTCTTATTTAGCGCCCGATCTCGATACACTTTATTACTATGGCGCAGAGAATGGTGCCCTCTCTACTGGGTACTACATTGGCTCTGTAGCCACTACGGAAAATAACACTATTCTTTTTGGCGGCGCTGAAGGGCTCACTCAGTTTAACCCCTCTGACGTTACCAACGTTAAATGGTCTCCTGACGTACATCTTACTAAAGTAGAAACAGTAAATCGAGATCAGAACAATGGCACTAGCGTTCAACAGCGCCTCAATTTAGGGGAAAAGATAGAACTTACCCATAATAATATTGCCCTTTCCATTGAGTTTGCAGCAACAGATTACATGAATGCCAATGAACTGCGCTACGCTTACAAGCTGGTAGATTTCGAAAATAGCTGGCGATTTACCGATTACAAAGCACGAGTGGCGACCTATACGAATTTAGAGCCCGGACACTACCGTTTTACAGTAAAAGCGATAAACCAAGAAAACGTCTGGAGCAGCGATGAGGCCCAACTCGAAATTATTGTCATACCGCCATGGTGGGATAAGCCTGTTTGGCGTGGTGTACTGTTACTCTCTATCTTATTGTTCATTACTTCGGTAGTTTGGCTGAGAATTTCGGCACTAAAAGCACGTTCAGCAGAGCTCTCACTGAAAGTAGAAGAAAAAACGCAAGATCTTGAAGCCATGGTTGAGAAATTGACGCTTTTATCTTCTCAAGACTCGTTAACTGGGCTTAAAAACAGACGCTATTTTACCGAACGAGCCAAAGCACAATGGCACGAATTTAAACGGCACAACCGAGCTTTTTCATTACTAATCGTTGATATCGACTTTTTTAAGAAAATTAACGACGCGTATGGCCACCACGTGGGCGATGCCGTTTTGGTTAAAATAGCTAACACCCTGGAGAATAACCTACGGGAAAGTGATGTTATTGCTCGCTGGGGTGGAGAAGAATTTTTGATATTGTTGCCTTCACTAAATATACAAGAGGCGTATTGGGTCGCTGAAAAGTTACGTAAAAGTGTAGCGGAACAAGTTGTCGAGGCACCGCCGCATTCGGTCAGTGTTACCATCACATGCGGTGTCGCAGATACAAAAGACTATGACAGTGTAGATGCCTGTATTCACGCTGTAGATAAAAAACTCTACGTAGGTAAAGAGTCTGGTCGAAACGCCGTTGTGAAATAACGGTAGCCTTGCGTCGGCTCAACACCTTACATCTGACTCATAACGGTATTGCCCTCACTTACCAATTTATGCAGCCAATCTCTTTAGCATGGCATTCCATCGCAGTTAATGATCGCATATTGCGATTGCTTACTATGCAACCTTGTATCGATAAATATTTTTCAATTACAAGGAGTATAGCATTATGGCTAATGTATTAGTGATTGGCGCTTCAGGACAAATTGGCAAACAAGCTACTGTCAAACTTTTAGATGCGGGACATAAGGTTTTAGCACCGGTGAGAAGTCCTGACAAACTATCTGACATACAAAATGATAATCTTAGTGTTGTAGAGCAAGATCTCGAGAAGGATTTTTCTTCGCACTTTGAAGGAATTGATGTGGCGGTATTCACCGCTGGCTCAGGGGGCAATACAGGCGCTGACAAAACCCTTATGATTGATCTATGGGCCGCACGGAACGCGGTAAATTATGCTAAAGCGGCAGGTACATCTA
Source organism: Alteromonas macleodii (assembly GCF_903772925.1). NCBI lineage: Bacteria > Pseudomonadati > Pseudomonadota > Gammaproteobacteria > Alteromonadales > Alteromonadaceae > Alteromonas > Alteromonas fortis. The sequence continues at coordinate 1,930,047 of NZ_LR812090.1, read as the reverse complement.
AATTCATCATGGTAAGTTCCATCGGCGCAGGCGACCCTGATAGCGTAGATTCAGCAATTAAGCCTTACTTAGTTGCCAAGCATATGGCTGACGAGCACTTAATTAACAGTGGTTTGCATCATATTATTTTACGCCCGGGTACTTTACAGAATGAACCAGGTACTCATTTAGTGCGCACTGACATGCCAAGCAATAAAGATGATGCGGTAATCCCTAGAGAGGATGTGGCAACAGCTATTGTTGAGAGTGTTGCAAAAGAAGGGAGTAAAAATACGATTACTTACCTGTTTAAAGGCGACACGCCTATCTCGCAGGTTTTATAGCACTTAAATCCCCCTCCCCTGTTTAGTGTAATCACTACAGCGGGAGGGATAGCACTATGCAAATAGCATCTTAGGGGATTAGAGCTTGGCTCACCCAGTTACCATTGGCGTCTTTTTGATGCCATTCTCGGCTTTGTGGGTTACCTCTTAAATTTAGGTAATCTACGCTCTCAATAGCCAGTAATATCACACAGAAATGAGGCGGCACTTCATCGAAATCGCCTTCTATTTGAAGCGCTGTGCCATCATTACGAGGCGTCCCCGGCTCGCCCCATAGAAACTGCTTTTTCCCCGCGTCCGACAACTTATTCCAGTGCTGTTTGACTAAGTTAATATCCTGACTCGCAGTGATTATTGTAGCGAGGCAAGAGAAACGGTATTGCTCTCTGCTTTTAGAAAAATACCAACATACCTGTGCTTGAGCGTTTTTCTCTAGCTGGCTGTACTTTTCTGTTCGGGTATCAGAGATAACAACTAGCTGATTTTCGTCGGTCATCCCTCTAAATACTACAGTTCGGCAAAACGGAGTACCGCTGCCATCGACCGTGGCTAACTGAAAATATCGACTTTCGGGCATACTGCGGGTTTGGTGTAGACTTTTTGTCAATCCCTGTCGCCATTGGGGCATACCCACCTCCTCATGTAAGCCAACTGCTTTTTTGTTACGCTGCTTTTTTATCAGCTAAAGAAAACAATGTGTAAAAGTTGCGCGTAGTGATATCGGCAAGCTCTTTTACCGATACACCTTTGAGTTCTGCGATAAACTCAGCTACTTCTACTACATAGCCTGGTTGGTTTTGCTTACCGCGATGAGGTACAGGCGCTAACCATGGAGAGTCAGTCTCAATTAACAACCGCTCTAAAGGTATAGCTTTCACCACGTTGCGTAGTTCATCAGCAGAGTTGAAAGTCACAATGCCAGAAATAGAGATGTAAAAGTCCATTTCTATAGCGGCCTGTGCCATCTCTAATGACTCAGTAAAACAATGTAAAACGCCTTTGGTATGCGCAGCTTTGTGTTCACGGAGCAAGTTAATGGTGTCTTCTCTCGCATCCCGCGTGTGAATAATAAGCGGCTTTCTGGTTTCGTTAGCAACTTTAATGTGATCTACAAAAGAGGTAAGCTGAATATCTTTGCTTTCCGGGCTGTAAAAATAGTCCAGCCCTGTTTCTCCTATCGCGACGACTTCTTCACGCTGCGCCTTTTCTAGAAGTTCCTCATAACTACATGCTTCGTCTTGATGCAGCGGGTGCACACCACAAGATACTGAAACGTCATCAAACTGGCTAACTGCGTCTAACATGCTGTCGTAATCGCCGACTGATACGCACACGCAAAGAAAGTGCTCTACACCTCGTGTTCTAGCAAAATTTAACGTTTCAGCCAGCTCTTCTGGCCCTTGCTTCAGTCGGTCTAAGTGACAATGAGAATCTACGAACAAACTACACCTGTATTAATAAATTGCTTTCAGACAAAAGGAACTAAAACCTTTTTTGTCTGTTAACGTTGAAACTGTTTTAACAACCCAAAGAGTACCATCGATTTATTCACCCCAGCATGTTCGAGGGTTTTTACTGCCTCTACACACGCTATATAGCGTTCAAAGTCGACGGCCTGTTGACGTTTTATGTATTCGTCATGGGCCATTTGTTGGCACCACAATGCGATTTGCTGCGCATTGCTCTGCCACTTATTTGCAAGTGTTTGCACCTGCGTGTTGGCATCACCTGCTAAAAGCGCTTGTATACCATCACTGAAATTGCGGTAACTAATATCTTCGTCACCAGATAGCGCTTCTTCCACGCGAAGTGGTGCATAACCATAGGCCGCCAGTAATGCTTCGCTAGCATCTTCTACGCCTTTAGCCTTAAGGTAGTTCAAACTTTCTGGTACAGACGGAAGCGCAAGTATCTGTCGTTCACACCGGCTCAATATGGTTGGCATGATCTTGTTGATACTGTCAGTAATCAGCAGTAAGAAAGTATTATCTGTGGGCTCTTCTAAGGTTTTCAATAGCGCATTAGCCGCCGCCTCTGTCATGGTGTCGGCTCGGGGGATCAGCAACACTTTGTTTCCCCCCATTTGCGCAGTACCAGAGAGCTTGGCAATGCCTTCGCGAATTTTATCAACACCAAGCTGCTTTTCACTTTCTAAAACATGAAAGTCTGGGTGATTACCCGCCTGTCTTAGGTGACAGCTTTGACATTGTTCGCACGGTCCATCGGTGCTAGGTTGCTTGCACAATAACGCGTTGCTTAAGCCCACTGCGAGTTGATTTTTACCGATGCCCTTTGGCCCTGTCAGCAGTAGACCATGGTGCAGTTTTTTAGCCATATATCGGTTAAGCAAGGTCGAAAACGTTGCAACAAACCAGGGCAGCATTTGCATTACCCTCTCTCCTGCTGGCTATCATTTTGCACTGAGTGGCTACTTTCACTTACAGTGTATTCATTGCTGGTCACATAATCGGTGATAGTGGCAATAACATCTTGGTGAACCTTTTCCATAGGCTGCATTGCGCTAATTACTACTATCGATTCATCTTGCTCGGCTAACGCCAAGTATTTAGCACGGGTACGCTCGAAAAAGGCGAGCCCGGCTTGCTCAATGCGGTCAAGTTCGCCACGTCCGCGAGCCCGCTCTAGCCCTACTGCTGGCTCAACGTCTAGGTATAGGGTTAAATCTGGCTTAAACCCTTTTAGTGCAATATTGCTAATGGCGGACATGGTTGCTTCACTTACACCTCGCCCCCCACCTTGATAGGCTTGTGAGGATAAATCGTGTCTATCTCCTACTATCCATGCTCCTGCGTCGAGTGATGGAAATATTTTATTAGTAAGCAGTTGCACGCGAGCGGCGTACATAAGAAGCAGCTCAGTTTCTTCACTAACGGCTTCATCCCAGTCGTGCTTTACACATTCTCGTATGGCTTCCGCCATAGGTGTACCACCTGGTTCACGAGTCTGCTCAACGCGCTTTCCAGCATCTTTTAATGCTTGAACAATTAGCCCTATTACAGAGCTTTTTCCTGCCCCTTCAAGGCCTTCAACTACAATAAATTTTCCGCGCATTACTTTTCAAACTCTGTTTTCATTTAGCTATAACCTACTGGCTAGGTAACTGCTACGCACTATGTAGCTGTAACAGCAGGGTTATCGTTTTAACTGGTATTTTCGCACAGCTGCATTGTGTTCAGCTAGCGAGGTAGAGAATTGATGGCTTCCGTCACCTTTCGCTACAAAATATAAAGCATCTGTGGATAGCGGGTGTAACGCCGCATGAATCGCCGCCTTGCCAGCCATGGCTATTGGCGTTGGCGGTAACCCCTTAATAACGTAAGTGTTGTAAGGCGTAGCCGTTCGAAGGTGTTTACGCGTAATATTTCCGTCGAATGTGGGGCCAATACCATAAATCACGGTCGGGTCGGTTTGAAGGCGCATGTTTTTGTTGAGTCTATTAACAAAAACCCCGGAAATCATGTCACGTTCTTCAGGTACTGCCGTTTCTTTTTCGATTATACTCGCCAAGATAAGTGCTTCATAAGGTGTGGTTAATGGAAGATCCGTTTCCCGTTTTTCCCACTCAAGAGAGACAAACTCAATAAGCGCATGGTGAGCTCGCTTCAATAATTCACTGGCTGTTGTACCTTTAGTAAAAAAGTAAGTATCAGCCAAATACACCCCTTCGGTCTGAGATACCTGTTCGCAGCACCAATCAACACCGTTACCTTGGATTAACTGTCCTAATTTATCGTCGTCTAAATCGAAAACAAGATTGGGATTTTGCTTAAGAGTTTCAATCCATTGAGAGAGGGTTAGCCCTTCAACTAAGCTTACTGCAAAGAAATGCTCGTCACCTTGAGTAAAAAGCGTAAATACATCCACTAATGACTGACCAGGGCGTAACATGTATGTACCCGATTTAACCGACGTGCTGCCTGCAAAAAATTTAAGCCACACTTTTGCCACAAACGGTGGCACATCAGTTATTTCTGCTTCGCGCAAAAACTTCACCGTGCGATACGCATTACTACCGCTTTTTATGGTAAATAAAGTTTCATTTTCTAGCGTTAATTCAGAAGTGACCTTTCCAGACACGTACATAACGCCACATGCAGCACCAATCACTGCAACCATAATAAGGGACAGTAAAGTAATAACAGCCCGCTTCATACTTGGGCTTCCCTTTTGTACATTGTTTTATTTTCCATTCTACTTCGTTCTACGACTAATTCTTCAAATCACTTAAGAATGCATGCGCTCTTTTGTATGCATCTATAATGTCAATTTGAGCGCTAGCTAGTTTCGCTGGCTACCTTTACTTATTATTACTCGCTTTTTTACCGTACACTTTTTACTGCCCACTTTTCATTGCACTAGTAAGACGTGCCTTTAGGCAAGCAACTGCATCGCTTTTAACATCAAAATTGACCACAGAAAAATCAGTCATTCTTACTTGTTTCACCGGCATTACTCCCATCAACGCATTGGTAATTACCACTGCGCTGGCTTTTCGTAAAAAAGAAAGGTCGTAATTCCCAACGTGAAGTACACAGTTATCGTTTAACAGCGAATCAATAAGACACTGCCTTACAACACCATTTACCCCGCTCCCCTTTAGAGAGGGGGTATACCATTCGTCATCAAGATAAAAAAACAGATTACCTGCACTAGCCTCTATAATGCTATCCTGGGTGTCGCAAACGATAGCGTCGTGAGCTCCAGCTTCATCTACTTCATGTTTTACAAATACTTGCTCGAGCCTATTCATATGCTTAACGCCAGCAAGCAGTGGCTGGATGGCTAGCCTGGTTTGAGCACATATAGCCGTAACCCCGTCATTAGCAAGACTATCGTAATGACTCGGGTACGGGTGCTGACTAAATCTTATTAATGGTTCACTGTCTTCACTACGCGCGTAGCCTCTACCCGCTTGACCACCAGAAACGTGAACTTTTAACACATACTTTGTCGATGCGCTCCCTTCTGAGGCTTTCTTTATTGCTTCAACCTGTTCAGCGATTGCGGCTTCGAGAGTATCAATATCGATATCCAGTTTGATGGCAGCGGTATCGTGCTCTAAACGTGATAAATGGTAAGGCAGTAATTCTACGTTGTGTTCGTTCACCATTAAGGTGGTAAACACACCATCTCCGTAATTAAACGCCCTATCACTTGATGAAATAGGCGTAGCGCTGGGAATAATTATCACTGCCTACTCTTCTTCGCCGTTACTATCTTTGAGGGAAGTATACCAACTTGCATTGGTCAAACAACTTATAGCTGTGACCAATTGTTTGACTCCCCAATAAAGAAAGCCAGACACAAACAATCTTCGATGTTACATTTGTTCATATAAACAGCAAAAGGCAGCCGAAGCTGCCTTTTAACTTTACGTGAAGTTCACTTAAACCGCGTTAATTACGCGCCGTATTAGATACGCTTAAATATCAATGAGCCGTTCGTACCGCCAAACCCGAATGAGTTACACAGCGCGTAGTCTTCATTGAATGCTTTGGCTTTGTGTGCAACAAAGTCTAAGTCGCAGCCCTCACCTGGTTCATCCAAGTTAATGGTTGGCGGCGCCATTTTGTCACGTAGTGCCAAAATAGTGAAAATTGCCTCAACCGAACCGGCAGCACCCAGTAAGTGACCTGTCATTGACTTGGTAGAGCTAACAAGTAATTTGTGAGCGTGGTCGTTAAATACACGTTTTACCGCAGCCACTTCAGCAATGTCACCTGCAGGCGTAGACGTACCATGGGCATTAACATAGCCGATGTCGCTTGCGTCCATCTTGGCATCGTTTATTGCGTTTTGCATAGACGCGGCAGCACCTTCACCATCTTCAGGTGGTGAAGTCATATGGTATGCATCACCGCTCATGCCAAAACCAACGAGCTCAGCATAGATAGTAGCGCCACGAGCCTTAGCAGCTTCGTATTCTTCCAGCATTACCACGCCAGCGCCCTCACCCATGACAAAACCATCACGGTCTTTATCCCATGGGCGGCTTGCTGCCTGTGGATTATCGTTGCGAGAAGACAACGCACGAGCTGCGGCAAAGCCTGCCATCCCTAACGGCGTGATAGACGCTTCAGCGCCACCGGCCAGCATGGCGTCAGCATCACCATAAGCAATGGTTCTTGCGGCAATACCTATGTTGTGAACGCCTGTAGTACACGCAGTCACAACGTTTAAATTCGGTCCTTTCAACCCTTCCATGATAGACAAAAAGCCTGAAATCATGTTGGTAATGGTTGAAGGTACAAAAAATGGCGATACGCGCTTAGGTCCGCTATTTGTCAGTTTTAAATGGTTTTGTTCAATTTGCTCTAAACCACCAATACCTGAACCAATAGCTACACCTACGCGATGCGCATTATCTTGTGAAACAGTTAAACCAGAATCGACCAAGGCTTGCTTGCCCGCTGCAATACCCAGCTGGATAAAGCGGTCCATCTTCTTGGTTTCTTTCTTTTCAATGTATTCCTGCGGATCAAAATCGTTAATTTGACCTGCGAAACGGGTTGAATAGTTACTACAATCGAAATGGGTGATTTCACCAATGCCGCTTTCGCCCGCGAGCAATTTGCGCCATGTGTCTTCGCTATTAAGACCTAATGGTGAAAGCATTCCAAGACCAGTAACCACTACGCGACGTTTTGTCACAAAAAGCCCTCGCTTTGGAACTAAGGTAGGAGATACAAAAACGGCTCTGTAAGAAGAGCCGCTTTGTCGCTACTTAAGACTTAAGCGTCTTTGTTAGCGTTGATGTAGTCAATTGCAGACTGAACAGTAGTAATTTTTTCTGCTTCTTCGTCAGGAATTTCAGTGTCGAATTCTTCTTCCAAAGCCATCACTAGCTCAACAGTGTCAAGTGAATCAGCGCCTAAATCGTCAACGAATGAAGCTTCTGCTTTTACTTCTTCTTCTTTCACGCCAAGTTGTTCAACAATGATTTTCTTAACGCGTTCTTCAATGTTACTCATAATTCTAGGTTTCCCTTAAACGTCACTAGATAATAAAAGTGCCGCTAGTTTATTTTGCAAGGTGCATCCTTGCAAGCACCAGTTTAAACAAATTTTCTGGTCAAACCAGCGACATTCGAAATTCGTAAAATACTATTTTTACATCCAAGTTCGGGTAAATACCACCCCAAACTAGGGAAAATTCGCAATTTTTGCGAATTTACCCCATATACATACCACCATTTACGTGGATGGTTTCGCCTGTAATATAGGCTGCACCATCGCTCACTAAAAAGGCAACAGTGGCTGCAATTTCATCAGGCGCACCTAAGCGGTTCGCCGGAATGTCTTTGAAAATGGCTTCTTTTTGGTCATCGGTCAGTGCTTTTGTCATATCGGTATCGATAAAACCAGGTGCCACAACGTTGATTGTAATACCACGAGAAGCTACTTCACGAGCCATCGATTTAGAAAAACCAATAACCCCTGCTTTCGCTGCAGCATAGTTTGCTTGGCCAGCGTTGCCCGCACTACCCACTACAGAACCGATATTTACAATGCGACCACAACGCTTCTTCATCATACCGCGAAGTACCGCTTTTGACATTGTAAAAATAGAGGTTAAGTTAGTGTCGATAATATCTTGCCACTCATCATCTTTCATGCGCATTAGCAGATTATCACGTGTGATACCTGCATTATTGACCAAGATATCAATGCTACCAAAAGCTTCGTTAATTGCTTTTAATGTTGTATCAACGCTTTCTTTGTCGGTGACATTTAGCGCAAAGCCCTTGCCGCCAAACTCAGAAAGATAGTCGCTGATTGTTTGCGCACCGTTTTCACTGGTTGCAGTACCGATAACCGTAGCACCTTGTTGTGCAAGTTGTGTGGCAATCGCTTTACCTATACCTCGGCTTGCGCCGGTAACAAGCGCAATTTTACCGTCTAATTGACTCATTGCGTTTCCTTATTGTTTTAATGCTTCAACACCATCAGGTGTATTAACTGCAAGAGACGTAAGGCTCTTATCAATACGTTTGTTCAATCCGGTAAGTACTTTACCAGGACCTACTTCAATAACACGCTCAACACCCGCTGCCGCTAGATATTCGACAGTACGAGTCCATTGAACGGGGCAATAAAGTTGTCTTACTAATGCGTTTTTGATTGCATCACCTTGGGTTTCAATGGTGACATCAACATTATTCACAATATTGATTGCAGGCTCATTAACGTTCAATGACGATAGCGCGTCTTCTAATTTGTCTGCCGCAGGGCGCATTAGCTCACAGTGTGAAGGCACACTTACAGCAAGAGGAAGTGCGCGCTTAGCGCCCGCTTCTTTACATGCATTAGCCGCTTGTTCAGCTGCGTTCTTTTCGCCAGCAATAACGACTTGGCCTGGAGAGTTAAAGTTTACCGGCGCAACCACATCGCCCGTAGCAATAGCAGTTTGCTGGCAGATATCAGCAATGGACGCGTCGTCTAACCCGATAATGGCATACATAGCACCCGCACCGGCCGGTACAGCCTCTTGCATATATTTACCACGAGCTTCTACAAGCTTGATAGCATCAGCAAAGTCCATAGCGCCGCCACACACTAATGCTGAGTACTCACCAAGGCTGTGACCTGCTAAGTAATCTACGTCTATCCCCTGCTCGCGTATTACACGCCAAATTGCAACACTCGCTGCAAGCAACGCAGGCTGAGTGATATGGGTTTCGTTAAGCTTACCGTCTGCATCGTTTTGGACTAAATCCCACAGGTCGTATCCAAGTGCGTCAGAGGCTTCTTTGAACGTTGCTTCGATAATCGGAGAAGTCTCAGCAAGTTCCTTCAGCATGCCCACACTTTGAGAACCTTGTCCTGGAAATACACAGGCTGTCTTTGTCATGTCGATTCCTTATTATTTTTAGTTTACTAGAAACGAGAATACGTCGAAGTTAAATTACATCATCACATGGCTAATAGCGTACAAGCGCTGACGCCCATGCAAATCCGCCTCCGAATGCTTCTAGTAATAAATGCTGTCCGCGTTGAATGCGGCCGTCTCTGATAGCTGTATCAAGCGCTGTGGGAACGGTAGCAGCAGAAGTATTACCATACTGCTCTAACGTAAGCACAACTTGGTCAAGAGACATATTTAGCTTTTTAGCTGTCGCTTTAATAATTCTAAAGTTTGCTTGGTGAGGTACTAACCAGTCAAGATCAGATTTTTGCATACCGTTCGCAGCAAGGGTTTGTTCAACCACTTCTGAAAGCTTGGTTACCGCAACTTTAAAGACTTCGTTACCGCGCATCACACCCCAGTTTTCATGAACTGACTGCTCATCACCACGGGTTGGATTACCCACGTACAACAAGTCGCCGTATGAACCTGCGGCATGAATATGTGTAGATAAAATACCAGGTTCATCACTGGCTTCTATAATGGTCGCGCCTGCCGCATCACCAAACAGAATGACCATGGTTCTGTCTTCTGGGTCTATTAGACGGCTTAGGCAGTCGGTTCCGATTACAAGAATGCGTTTGGCCATTCCCGATTTAATATACTGATCGGCTACACTTAACGCATAACAATAGCCTGCGCACGCAGCAGCCACGTCAAATGCCGGAATGCCGTCTAAATCAAGAATGCGTTGAATTTCACATGCTGTGCTTGGAAGCGCATAGCGACCACTCGTGGTAGCGCACACAATCATGTCGATAGATTTCGGGTCAATGCCCGCCATTTCTATGGCTTTTTTACTGGCTTCTGCCCCCATGGTAGCAGCGGTTTCATCTGCTCCAATAATACGTCGCTCTTTTATCCCGGTACGGTCAGTGATCCATTCATCACTGGTGTCCACCATTTGCTCTAAATCTGCGTTAGTACGCACGTCGCTGGGATAATAGCTACCTGTTCCTATAAAGCGTGAATATTTGCTCAAAGCTGCTCCAACAATACCGTTTCTATCTTAGTCTTTATCTTTTCAGGCAAATGCATCTTTGCTTCTTTCATTGCTTGCACGATGGCGTAATAAAAGGCATCTTTTTGTGCATTTCCATGACTCTTGATAACAATGCCGCGCAATCCTATCAGACTCGCACCGTTATACTGGTCGGGGTTCACGCTGTTATAGATAGATTTCAGTAATGGGAAGGCAATTTTTGCTAATAATCGGGTATAAAAGTTTTTCTGAGACTGGCGTTTTACTTCGTTTATCACTAACTTAGCCAGCCCTTCGCTCGATTTAAGCGCCACGTTTCCGGTAAAACCGTCTGTAACCACTACGTCCGCATGATCGGTGAAAATGTCGTCACCTTCTACATAACCAATATAGTTTATGCCTGGCGCGTCTTTAAAAAGCTGGTCGGCAGATTTTACCTGCGCGTTACCTTTAATATCTTCTTCGCCCACGTTCAATAAGGCAACCCGTGGCGATGCTATACCCGCGACTTCTTGTGCAAGCACTGACCCCATAACACCGTATTGGAAAAGAATTTCAGGCGTACAGTTCACGTTAGCGCCTAAATCTAAAAGAAATACGTTATGGTGCCCTGTTGTAGGCATCATATTAATGAGTGCGGGCCTATCAATGCCTGATAAGGTTTTAAGCAAATAGAAAGATAAAGTAAGCAGTGCACCGGTATTACCTGCGCTTACGCACGCGTTTGCCTCACCACTTTCGACAAGTTCAATAACGCGACGCATAGAAGAATCTTTTTTGTTTCGTAGCGCTGACGTTGGCGCTTCGCCCATCTCAACCACTTGTGAGCAATGCACAATAGTAACGCGGTTGCGTTCAGTGTTGGTAAGGGGCTGTATACCTGCTTTGATGGTATCTTCATCACCGCATAGCGTGAAGTGCACGTCTGGGTGAAGTTGAATAGCCTTTACGGCTGCGGGAAGGATAACAGGGGGACCATGATCGCCCCCCATGATATCTAACGCGATGGTTAGTTTAGACAAAATGTAGTCGCCGTATTACGCGCCGATTACTTTCTTGCCTTTGTAATAACCGTCAGCGGTCACGTGGTGACGACGGTGAGTTTCGCCCGACGTTGAATCGACAGACAAAGTCGCGCCTGTCAATGCATCGTGTGAGCGACGCATACCGCGCTTAGAACGCGTTTTACGATTTTGTTGTACTGCCATAACTTACTCCTGGTCTCGCTTAAGTTCTTTCAAAACCGCGAAAGGGTTTTGTCGCTCTTGTTCCGGTTCAATCTTTCCAAACGACATATCGTCTTGCTTCACTGTACACTCCGACTCTGCATGAAGGGGTACAATTGGCAAAGATAACAGTAGCTCGTCTTCAAAAATTTGAAGCAGATTAACTTCTCCGTGGTCGTTGACCTCTACCGGTTCGTAAGCCTCGGGAATGATGTCATCGCTTTCCTGTTCTTCTCCCTGCACTGGAGTAAAACAGAATTCCGCTTCCACGGGATAATCGAGTTCACCATTACACCTTTGACAGATAAGTGTTACCTGCGTGGCTAAATGACCGTGAAAAACAGTAAGACCCTGCGCGTCTTTTTCGAACTGCACTTCTGCGTCCACATAGTCACTGCATCGGACAACTGCTTCACTCAATCGTTCCATATCTTTAGACGCAATCACGCCCCGGTAATCGGAACGTTTCATGGCACTTTTAGTCGGTTCAACCGAATGAGGGAGTTTCACTTTCTGCATAGGGCGCGCATGATATAGGGTCAACCCCTTCCTGTCAAAGCAAAATTGCGTTTTAACCTATAATAAAACACTGTATGTCGCACGCTGTGATAATGTAACATTGCGCTATTAACTGAAAGTACGCAACATGTTGATTTTATAAAAGGAGTAATTGTGGCCTCCCTTGTTCTCGCCTCATCATCCCAATACCGAAAAATGTTACTTGCCAACATTGGTATTCAGGTAGACACCCACGCACCAGATATTGACGAAACGCCCTTTGCAAACGAAAGTCCTACGGCATTGAGTTTACGTTTGGCCGAACAAAAGGCGCACAAGGTTGCCGCTGAATTAGAAAGAGTAAATAGCGACACCATTATTATTGGTAGCGATCAAGTGGCTTTGGTACAAACCGATGCGGGCCCGCAGCTACTCGGCAAACCAGGTACGGTCGAAAATGCAGTAAACCAGCTACTGGCATGCCAAGGTAAGCAAGTGTCATTTTATACTGCACTTTGCCTTCATCAGCCTAGCGCCAATAAAACGATAACGCAGGTTGATGAAACACGCGTTTTCTTTCGCCACAACAGTGAAGCTGCCATTCGCGCCTATGTAGATAAAGAGCAACCACTTGATTGCGCCGGCAGTTTTAAAAGCGAAGGTTTAGGCGTACTACTGTTCGATAAAATAGAGAGCCGTGACCCTAACAGTTTAATAGGTCTTCCTATAATGCTGTTAAATGAATTACTAGGCGCACACTTCGATGTGGATTTATTAGCAATGGCTGCACAGTAAGCCACTAATTCTGTAAGAGCAGCACTATCAAAGTAGTTCTATAAAAACAGCGCTATTTAAGTAGCGCTGCTTCTAGTTCACTTATAGAGTGTACGAGTGCCACAGGTGAAAATGCTTCTAAATGAACCTGCGCATGAACACCATATGACACCCCTATTCTATCCATACCAATCGTTTTCGCCATTTGCATGTCGTAGGTTGTGTCGCCAATCATCACGGCATCTTTTATTTCATAGCCCAGTTCATCAAGTAACTGTAGCAGCATGTCGGGCGAAGGCTTTGATTCTGCCTCGTCGGCGGTGCGCGACGCACTAAAGAAAGGTCCCGTTCCTGTTTGTGCCCACGCTCTATCAAGACCTCGGCGCGCTTTACCTGTCGCAACGGCTAAGGTGCATCCCGCTTCTTTCAAATTGCTAAGTAACTGTTCAACGCCATTAAACAAAGGACACGGCGTTGTATCACGGGTAACAAACGCCTCTTTATAGGCGGCGACTAAACGCTCGGCTAACTCATCATCTTCAATATTAAAAAGCTGTTTAATGGCTGGCTTTAAACTTATACCAATAATGTGGCCTACTTCGTCGTACGTAGGAACAGGCATATCACACTGCTTTGCGGCTAGCTGCATGCAGCTAACAATTTTTGCCGCCGAATCCATGAGCGTGCCATCCCAATCAAAGATAATAAGTTTGTACTTAGGTAGTTTTTCATCTAACGAAGTGAAAGGCTGTGTTTCCACAGCCTGGTTCTTTGAATGCATATTTTACAGCGCTTTAAGTGTATTTGAGAGGGTGTCGTCTAACGGCGCGGTAAAAGTAACGCGCTCTTCAGTCGCTGGGTGCAGCAGTGAAATACTGCGAGCGTGAAGGAATAGTCTATTCAGCCCTTTTTGGCGCATTGCCGCGTCAAAATCTGCATCACCGTATTTTGGGTCACAAGCAATAGGGTGACCAGCATGCAAACAGTGAACGCGAATTTGGTGGGTTCTACCCGTAATAGGCGACGCCTCAACTAACGTAGCCCCGGCGTATTCTTCTAATATGCGATAACGCGTTTCTGACGGTTTACCATCGTCACTTACACTTACCATGCGCTCGCCCGATTGGAGTACATTCTTACGAAGTGGTGCTTTTACTTTAAATCGAGTTTTAGGCCATTCACCTGCAACCAGCGCATTATAACGCTTGTCCATTTTACCCGTACGAAGTTGCTCGTGCATGTGTCGAAGGGCAGAACGCTTCTTAGCGATTAAAATACAGCCAGAGGTATCGCGATCAAGCCTATGTACTAATTCCATAAACTTGGCATCGGGGCGCAAGGCTCTTAAGCCCTCAATCAAACCAAAACTTAAACCACTGCCACCATGAACTGCCATTCCAGAAGGCTTGTTTATAACAAGTATGCGATCGTCTTCGAAAAGAATGTGCGACTCAAGCGCTGCAATTTTATCGAGTTTAGGTGATGGTGCCGGTGCACCTTCCGATACACGAACAGGAGGAATTCTGACTAAATCGTTAGCTTGTAGTTTGTATTCTGGCTTAACACGACCTTTGTTAACTCGCACTTCACCTTTACGTAAAATGCGATAGATCATACTTTTAGGCACGCCTTTTAACTGCGTACGCAAAAAGTTATCGATACGTTGACCAGCCAAATCGGCTTCAACCGTTACAAAACGTACTTTTTTGGGGGCTTCTTCTTTCATGCCCAGAGTATACCTCATTGGTATTTCTCTGGGCTAATTGAAAGTGATAAATATTTGAAAAAAGCATTTATCGTCGCAATTTTAACCAAAGGCAATTTTTTGTCATTCGTCTGTGCTCAGTACACAGCCTACTTATTGAGATATACACAATTTATTCACTTGCTTTCCTTGCTAAATTTGCAGTTTTGGTGCGATAATTAACGACGTTTTTTGAACGGTAATATTCACAATTTAGTTTTTGATAGTAAGTGGTAAAAAAACGCCCTTTCAGAAACGTGAAACTCAGCGTTATAAAAACAACAAACGAGAACGAGATAGCAATCTATAAAGAACGACGATGCTACTCACACTTGTAAAACGAAAAAGTATGGCGTTCGCGTTGGTAGCATCCGCAATGAAAAAATATTTTTCAGACCAACCAAGCTAGAGAGGCAACGACTACACTGCCGTGATAAAGCAACCGCCATTGCTTGCGAACATAAAATAAGTTTGCCGTTAACTAACAGAATTAAATGACTAGCGAGCATATAAAAATGCTCGTAAAAAAGAATACAGTAATAAGGGCTAGTCGCTCCCGACATCCTTAAAGCAGTGTGGCCATTGCAATTCGCTTGCGATTTTGTCTGAAAATAAGACACAAGTGAAAACAGTTAAAATTAAGCGCTAAAAACGGTGTAAACTGGCCAACCACCAGGGATAATGCGACGCAACAACAAGGTCCCCGTCCAGCCGTGAGGTTGCGCGGTGAGGGTTTGCACATGTCACTTTAATTTTGTGTCTTAACGGCTGTACTAAAACAGAGTTAGATACAATGAAAAGAATGTTAATTAATGCAACTCAGCAAGAAGAGTTGCGCGTTGCCCTTGTTGATGGGCAACGGTTGTACGATTTAGATATTGAAAGCCCAGGGCACGAGCAGAAAAAAGCGAACATCTACAAGGGTAAAATTACCCGCGTTGAACCAAGCTTAGAAGCTGCTTTTGTCGACTACGGCGCAGAGCGTCACGGTTTCCTCCCTCTAAAAGAAATTGCCCGCACTTATTTCCCTAAAGGTTACAAATTCGAAGGCCGTCCAAACATCAAAGATGTGATTAAGGAAGGCCAAGAAGTTATTATTCAAATCGACAAAGAAGAGCGCGGCCAAAAAGGCGCGGCTTTAACTACATTCCTATCGCTTGCGGGTAGCTATTTGGTGCTTATGCCGAATAATCCACGCGCTGGCGGCATCTCTCGTCGTATTGAAGGCGACGAGCGTACTGAGCTTAAAGAATCACTAAGTAAATTAGACCTTCCTGAAGGTATGGGCCTAATTGTGCGTACTGCCGGTGTAGGTAAGTCGTTCGAAGAATTAGAGTGGGATTTAAAAGTTCTGCTTAAACACTGGGAAGCGATTTCAGAGGTAGCTGAAGAGCGCGAAGCTCCTTTCTTAATTCACCAAGAAAGTAACGTTATTGTGCGCGCTATTCGTGACTATCTACGTCGCGATATCGGCGAAATCCTTATCGATAAAACCAGCATTTATGAGCAAGCGCTACAGCACATTCAGCTAGTGCGCCCTGACTTTGCAAATCGTGTAAAGCTTTATCGTGGTGAAGTACCATTATTCAGCCACTATCAAATCGAAAGCCAAATTGAGTCTGCGTTCCAACGCGAAGTGCGTTTACCATCTGGCGGCTCAATTGTTATCGACCCTACTGAAGCACTAACATCTATTGATATCAACTCTGCCCGCGCAACTAAGGGCGGTGATATTGAAGAGACTGCGCTTAATACTAACTTAGAAGCGGCAGACGAAATTGCTCGTCAGTTGCGTCTTCGCGATTTAGGTGGTTTGGTAGTTATTGACTTCATCGACATGACACCAGTACGTCACCAACGTGAAGTTGAAAACCGCATGAAAGACGCGGTAAGAAGCGACAGAGCCCGTGTACAACTGGGCCGCATTTCTCGCTTTGGTCTTCTTGAAATGTCCCGTCAGCGTTTACGCCCTTCACTAGGTGAATCAGCGCACCATGTGTGTCCACGCTGCTCTGGTCACGGCACTATTCGCGGAACCGAATCTTTAGCATTGTCTATTCTTCGTATTTTGGAAGAAGAAAGCATCAAAGAAAATACAGGGCAAATTGAAGCACAGTTGCCTGTTCCAGTTGCGACCTATTTACTTAACGAAAAGCGTAAGTCAATTCAGCTTCTTGAAAAGCGTCACGGCGTAGATTTATTGCTTATTCCTAATGCAAACTTGGATACACCTCATTACCAGGTGTTGCGTAGACGTCCGGATGACGTTGTGTCTGACTCAAGCTACAACGTAGAGTTAATGCCTGCAGTAGAAGCTGAAACAGAAACGACGACTACGGCACCAGTTAAACGCGAAGAACCAGCGCTTAAAGGCCTTGTTGCGCCAACGGCTGCACCTGTTGTGGCGCCGAAAGAAGAGCCAGCGAAGAAAGCTGACGATGTGCCTTCGTTGTTCGCACGTTTCGGCAAATGGATTAGTGACTTATTTGGTAGCGAAAGCGAAGAAGAAACCAATAAAGACAAGAAAGCAAAGTCTGGTAACCAAAATAGAAACAACCGCACTCGCAATAACGACGACCGTCGTCGCAAGCCGCGTAATAAAAACAACCGTCGTGGCAGCCAGTCTAGAGGCCGAGACCAAGATAAAGATCAAAACCGTGATGGCGAGCAGAAAGATAATCGCAAAGCTCGCGGCGAGCAGCGAAGAGATCAGAATCAAGACCAGAGGAAAGATCAACGTCAGGACCAAGACGAAAAACGCAATAACAAAGGCCGTAAGCCGCGTAAAGCGCAACAGCCTCGCGATGAACAGCAAAAGCCTAAGCACGAGAAGCAAGATGGCGAACAGCAAGAAAACCAAGCGCAGAAGAAGCGTGAAGTGGCTGAACGTAGAAAACGTCGTGACAAGCGCCGTAGCGTTCGTGTGAAAAAAGATGACACTGCCGTAAATACTGCAGAACAAAATGACGCTCAAACAGCCCCTGCGCCGAAAGAAGCACAGGTACAGCAGAAGCCAAAAGCTGATGCAAAACCTAAGTCATCTAAAGTAGAAAAAACGCAGGCGCCAGCTGAAAAAAATGTTGAGTCAAAGCAGGACGCTAACAAACCAGCGCCGCAAGCAGAACAACAAGTAGCTGAAAAGCCTGTAGACGCTAAACCAGTAGTGGCTCAATCGGAGGCGACTAAGAGTGATAGTCAAACTTCTGTAGCTAATGAAGCTGTTGAAGCGACTACTGATGCGAGCAGTGAAGCCAATAGTGAAGAACAAGGTCAAAAACGTGAAGGTCGTGGTCGTTCGCGCCGTTCACCTCGCCATGTTCGTGCTGCAGGTCAACGTCGTAAGAAAGAAGCGCAGCAAGTTGACGATGCAGACACTCAAGCTAAGCAACCTGGCGAGCTTTCACCGCAAGCTCCAGAGGCTGAAGTTGAAGCGACAGCTAAAGCTGACGCCCCTGTTGTTGAAGAAACGCAAGCACAGGAGCCTGGTCAACTAGCGCCAGCTGACGAACAGCCTGTTTCTAACCAAGGCAAGCAAGAAAAAGCCAAGCTTGATGTTGAAGCCGTTCAGGACGAACTTCAGTTTGATGCGGAGCCTTCAGCGAGTGATAAAGCTTCAGCGGATGATAAAGCTTCAGCGAGTGATAAAGCTTCAGCTGATAATAAAGCTTCAGCGGATGATAAAGCTTCAGCGGGTAAAGAGCCTTCAGAAGATAAACCTTCTACTACTGAAGAAACTTCAGCAGAAGAAAACGCTACCACTGAAGCCGAGCAGCTCAAAGAAGCTCAAAGCGCTGAGCAGGCAAACGTATCTGAAGACACCACGTCTGCAGCAGACACAGAATCTACAGATGAGACTGCTGATACTGAGACTTCAAGCGCAGCGTCAGAAGCTAAAGGTGAAGCAGCATCTCCAGAACAAGTTGAAATTAACTTGGCAGATGCGCCATCAAAACCGGAAGCTCCAGCGCAAGAAGCAAAATCAGCTGATACGACGGCTAAAGAGCAACGTACTGTAAAGGCAGCACCAGCTTTAAATAGCCTAGCAGCTAGCGGTAAAGGTAAGCGTGGCGCATCTCATCCTATGGCATTGCCAGCGCAAGTGAACGACACGTTTGTTGATGTTGTGCTTACTGCAAAAGCTGACGATGCACGTCCTGCACTAGCAGTATCAGGTAAAACTGCGGCCATGTCGTACGCCAACTCGCGAGCATCAGCAACTACAACACTTCCTCGAGCAGTAAGCGACGTTGCTGAAGCGCCAGCAGCGGCTGAATAAATCTCAGTTGCTAGTGGTTGACTAGCCCATGAATAAAAGCCGCTTTCGAGCGGCTTTTTTGTTTGTTAGTGTAGTTTTGAAATTTAGTTAGAATTGAGAATGAAATGTCAGACACGGTAGACCAGCAATATATAGATTGGTTAAGCCAAGTGTGTAATGCCAGGGTATTAAATACGCAACTAATCCAGCCTCTTTGGAGTGGCTATGGAGCGTGTTTTCGTGCCATACTAAGCTATTCTAGTGACGGTACCGCAAAAGCCAGTAATAATGTTAGCGCTACTTGTAGAGATGAAATCCAGCACGTACAAAATAGCTCAACTACCCTACCCAAAGCCAACTACCAACCAGTTACTAAGGTTGTAGTAAAATGCGCCGCACCGCCAAACACCCTTTCACACCCCAAAGGTTGGAACGGCGAGGCAAGCCACAACCGAAAATGCCAATCTTTTGCGGTAGAGAACTGTTTTTATAGCCGAGTTCAAAAGCAAACTGATGCCTGCTTTCCAACAGCTAGATACATAGCACACAGCCAGCAGGGCGAAGCCTCCCTTCTGGTTATGGAAGATTTAGCGCACACTGGCTACTCACGCACAGCCTCTTCACTTACTTCAGTACAATGCGAAACCGTTCTAAAATGGTTAGCTCACTTTCACGCGCGCTTTCTTAATGTAAGAAGTGAATTTGAAAACCGAAATATACAGTTGTGGAGCGAGGGTACTTATTGGCACTTAGCTACACGTGAAGATGAGTTTCAAGCCATGCCAGAGGGTCTGTTAAAACAAAACGCCTTGGCCATTGCTAGAACTTTAGATAGCGCTAACTATCAAACGCTAGTACATGGCGATGCTAAAGTGGCTAACTTTTGTTTTACTGAAAATTTTCCGCCTGTGCCGCCGTCGACTTTCAGTATGTAGGTTTTGGTGTCGGCATAAAAGATGTGGCTTACTTTTTGGGAAGTGCATTACCCACTGAGACCCATATTGCCCATCGGGACGCCTTACTTAATACGTATTTCCTTGCACTAGAAGACGCACTACAAGCTCGCTCGTCAAACCATGCTACCCCTTTTTACTTCAAAAGCAGTGATATTGAGCACGTTATTACCGAATGGAAAAAGCTGTACCCTTTTGCCTGCGCTGACTTTTATCGGTTCTTATCTGGTTGGAGCCCAGAGCACTGGAAAATAGATGCTGAGCTTAAGTACCAAACTGATATCGCCTTAGCCGCCTTATAAAGTTCACACGCCTGCTAGCCGCCTTTAAAACCAATAAAACTGCACCAATACATTATATTAAGCGTATATAGTGGCAAACAAATACAATGTCGTTGCCATGTACAAACGCAAACTTTATCTTTTTGGGTTGTTATCTACATTTATCTTGTTAATAGCCTTGGCAAGTGCCGCAATCTCGGCACACTTAACCCGTACTAATCTAACCCAGGCACAGCTTGCCCAGTCCTTACTGTCAGAGCATCAACAGCTATCGAGTGTTTCCTACAGGCTTTTTAAACAGCTGACAGACGAGCTTATATTTGGGAAAAATGCGAACCAAGCTAAAGTTAGAAACAAGCAACAGCAAATAGAAAACGCATTAAATCGGATAACATCGCTAGAACTCGCGCAGCGTGAAGCCTTAGGAGTTGAAGCAACGCTTGGCAGCGTAGAGGACACTGATGAACTCGAAGCACTCATTCAAAGCATAGTGGCAGAATTTAGGGCTATTGCGCTTTCTAACGTTAGCACCCCACTCAACCAGCAGCAGCGCCTTCAAACATTATTAGAAGTCACCATCGACAATCAGTTTAGAGAAGCCATTAACTCTGCTGTAAATAGACAAACAGGTGTGGTATCGCGTATTAACGCTAGCATCGAAACACTTAACACCAGCATTGTATGGTTTACGATTAGTTTGGGTCTTATCACCTGCCCCTTCATTTTGCTGGGTTGCTACTGGCTATTCAATGCCCTTTATTCACCCCTTACAGTCATTCGTACTGGTACTGATGCTATCGCATCAGGAAATTATCACTATCGCTTGCCTGAAACCCTAGACAGCGAATTTACTGACTTGGTGAAAGCGCTTAACTCTATGATTGCGCGACTACAGGAGCATGAAGATCAGGCAGATGCCCATCGCAAGCATTTAGAGTTTGAAGTGGAGAGCCGTACTCGCGCGCTAAAAGAAGCAAATGACAAGCTAACTAAGCAAGACGCAAAGCGTCGTCAGTTTATGGCCGATGTTAGCCACGAATTGCGTACGCCGCTAACTATTATACGCGGCGAAGCGCAGGTAACCCTCAGACAAGCAGCAGCGAGCAATGAGATTTACAAAGAAACGCTGGAGACCATACTAGAGCAAGCGGTTAACTTAAGTAAATTAGTGGATGACTTACTGCTACTGGCGCGGGCCGAGATGCACGAATTTACGGTGGATTTGGTAAAATCGGACTTACACAGCCTGCTTACTCAAAACATGCCATCGTGGCAAAAACTTACAAAGCCCAGAAACCTAGATATTAAATGGCTTGCTAAAGAAAAAGCGCAAGTGCTTATCGACAGTGACAGAATTTCGCAGGCACTAACCATTCTTATTGAGAACGCGCACAAATACTCCTATCCAGATACGCCCATTTCACTGCATGTTGAAAGCGAAAACCAGAATATCAATGTATCAGTTATTGATTGCGGTGAAGGCATTTCTTCAAGTGATTTGCAGCACGTGTTTGAACGCTTCGTTAGGTTAAAACGCAAAGGCAATGGAATGGGGTTAGGTTTGTCTATCGCAAAAGCCATTGCGGAAGCCCACCAGGGCGCACTAACTGCACACTCTACATTAGGTAAAGGCTCTCAGTTTACCTTGACACTTCCTTTGATAGAAAGCCAAGCAAGTCAATCAGATACAACAAGCGCTGAATGACATAGACGATTTAGGATTATACCAACAATGAAGATTCTTATTGCTGATGATGAAGCCCCCTTACTACGATTTTTATCGCGAGGCTTAAGCGCGGAAGGTTTTGAATGTGTCGAAGAGTCGGCATTGCACAATTTAGTCACGCGCATTCGACACGAGTCCCCTGCCATCATCGTACTTGATCGCATGTTTGGCGACGAAGATAGCGTAGAACTGTTGCCCGCCATTAAATCTCTCCCTCATGCTCCTATGGTTTTGCTACTTACAGCTGTAGATGAGGTACGGGAGCGTGTGAATGGTTTAAAACAAGGCGCAGACGATTATCTATGTAAGCCTTTTGACTTTGACGAACTGCTAGCGCGTATAACGGCCTTAAGCCGAAGAGTGACCAACACGCCTGTTACTCAATCAGGCTTAACCGTCGGACCGTTAAACATTGATGATGAATCTCGCATTGCAACACTGTCAGGAGAAGAAATTACACTTACTAAACTAGAATACGACATGCTCTATTATTTTGCGGAAAATACTGAAAAAGTCCTCTCTCGAGAGCGCATATTAAGTCGAGTATGGCGAAGCCACAGCGACCCGCTGACCAATGTGGTTGACGTGTACATCAGTAGGCTACGTCAAAAGCTTCATAGCAGTGATGCCATATTTATTGAAACCTTGCGCGGGAATGGGTATCGATTAACCACCAGAAAATAGTCATTTCGTCTCATCAACTATTGCATTTAGACCCTATTCATCCTATTTTGAACACTCGTTCAAATCTTAATTAAGGATAATCATGGCTCGTTCACCTTCATCATTACTATCACGGATATGTTGTGCAACCGCTTTAGGCCTAGGTCTTCTGTCATCACCTGTTTTTGCGCAAACAGGAAATACCGATGCAATGCAGGTTGAAAAGAAAGAACTGCGCGCGCCCAAAGTTATCTTTTTTGATGTAAACGAGACCCTTCTTGACCTTACCGCCATGCGCAGCTCGGTGGGTGAAGCATTAGGAGGGCGAGACGATTTGTTACCGCTTTGGTTCTCAACCATGCTGCATCACTCGCTGGTCGACTCAACCACTGGTCGCTTCCATACCTTTGGAGAGATTGGCGTTGCCTCACTATTGATGGTCGCTGAAATTGAAGGTATTGAATTAACCAAAGAGCAGGCTAAAACGGCAATTGTTACGCCTTTGCGAAACCTTCCCCCACACCCAGACGTACGTGATGGCTTGCAGGCGTTAAAAGACAAGGGCTATAAACTGGTGAGCCTTACCAATTCCTCTAATAAAGGCGTGTATACACAGTTTAAAAATGCAGACCTACTTTCTTACTTCGATGAGCGACTTAGCGTTGAAGATATTAACTTGTATAAACCAGATACACGCACTTATGAATGGGCTATTGAAAAAATGGGCATAGAAGCAGAAGACGCTATGTTAGTTGCGGCTCACGGCTGGGACATTGCTGGGGCTAAACAGGCCGGCTGGCAAGCTGCGTTTATCGCTCGACCGGGCAAAGTACTCTATCCTTTAGCGCTATCGCCTGACACTGTAGTGAGCGGGCTAGATGAGCTGGTATCTCAATTACCGAAGGCGAAGTAAGCATTCGGGTCTTGATTGATGAATTCTAGGTGCATTTAAAAGCACCGCTTATCGGTTGGCATGGGTAAATAATATTGCTTAATACTTTGGCTATACGTCTGTTCCAAAGCTATAAGGTTATGCCAACCGACTTTTTGAGCTAGTTATAGAGCTAAGCTTTTGCTGTGCCTAGTCTTTTCATATCTATGTGAGGGATGTCATCTTCCAAGTACATCGTTGATGTGGCTTCAAAACCAAAACTTTCATAAAAGCGTTTTAAATACTCTTGCGCACCAATTTCAATATCACACCCCGGCCACAGCGACTCACAGTGCTTAATGGCTTCACACATAAGGGCTTTACCCGCTCCTTTCCCCCGAAAGGCTTCACTGGTCGCCACACGGCCTATGCTTACCGATGGATAACTAACCCCTTTACCAAGTAATCGTGCACATGCCACAAGTTGATTATTTTCAAAACCCATAAAGTGATGGGTTTGCGAATGGCGGTCTTTTTCATCTAATTCCGGATAGGGGCAGTTTTGTTCAACAACAAAGACATCGACTCGCAGCTTAAGCAGGTCGAAAAGTTGATGGTTTGTAAGTTCATTAAATGTAAGTGATTGCCAAGAAACCATGTTACCCCGATGAATTTCTATTATTAACGTTTTTATGGCGCACATTAACTTGTGGTGTTAAAAGCGCAATAGTAAAAGACTAAAGCTATGACCTGCCGTAGTGTAACCCATTGCTATTTACTCACAAAGCGTATCAAGCTCACATTAAACAGAATTGTTTTGGATTAGCACAACAGTTTTATTTTGTAATGATAAGCAACATCCCCTATCGCAATTCCCCCTAACTTTTTGAATGCTCACTTAGGGTTAAGATATTCATTGTTTGCTAATCCGGCCTTTACATAGTCGATGAAGGTTTTAATTTTGGTGAGGTTTTTTCGTCCTTCAACACTCACCACTTGAATAGGCAACTTGTTATCTTCCACATCTTCTAACAAGCTAACCAATTCACCACTTTTAAGCGCATCAGCAACTTGGTAAGACATAAGCCGTACAATACCTACGCCATCTTTTGCTGCATTAATTGCCGCTCTATTTTGGTTAGACTGGAAGCGAGGTGTAAGCTTAATGGGTATAGCTATGCCGCCTTTGTGGTAGGTCCATACGACAGGTTCGTTGAATCTTGTAGGAAACAAAATGCTATGCTGTTTTAAATCTTCCGGTTTCTTGATGGGCCCGCTGCTTTCTAAGTAAGCAGGTGCTGCGCAGGTTACGCGCCTTACATACCCAACAGTAACACCATAAAGCGATGAATCTTTCGGCTTACCAATTCGAATTGCTACATCAATATTATTATCAATCAAATTCACGACATCATCGTGAAAATGACCGTTAATTGAAATATTAGGGTAATCCTTCAGGAACTGAGAAATAATCGGCGTTATGTAACGCTCTCCGAATAATATAGGCGCAGTTATATTGAGTTCACCTTGTGGCGCGAGATCTAAGCCAGATACCGCAGCTTCACTTTGTTCAATGTCGGTCAAAATACGCGAGGCATGACTTAAGTAATGCTCTCCCACTTCGCTCAGCTTTATTTGCCGTGTTGTGCGATGAAAAAGCCTTGTATTTAATTGAGATTCCAAATGTGCAATACAGCGAGTAACTGCAGGCGCTGACATTGACAATGCATCTGCAGCCCCTACAAAGCTACCCGATTTAGCCGCCTCGACAAACACTCTCATGCACAAAAGCTTATCCATATTATTTCACTATTTGAAATTATGAATTTTAAAAATAGCCAATTATTAAACAAAAAGAAAGCATTAGTATTTCCATAAGCTAATTCGCACTTTCAATTCAAACAATATTGATAAACCACAGACCGATAACACGAGGAGACATTTATGAGAGCGCCAACACCACCATTTTCACTTGAAACCGCAGCGCAAAAAGTGCGCCTTGCTGAAGACGCTTGGAACAGTAAAGACCCAGTAAAAGTTGCGGGTGCTTATACCTTTGACTGTAGCTGGCGTAACCGCGCAGAGTTCATTGAAGGGCGAGCTCAAATAGTAAGTTTTTTAACGCGAAAGTGGAACAAAGAGCTCAATTATAAACTGGTAAAAGAGCTATGGACATATGGCTCAAACCGCATTGCGGTGCGCTTTGCCTATGAGTACAAAAACGATTCTGGACAATGGTTCAGAGCTTACGGCAACGAAAATTGGCAGTTTAACCCGGAAGGGCTAATGGAAAAGCGTATAGCCAGTATTAACGAACATCCTATTGCTGAGGGTGATAGAAAATTTACCTGGGATGGTGACCGACGCCCCGATGACTTTCCTTCACTGTCGGAGCTTGAACTATAAACAAGTTCAGTGACGACATTAATCTAACTATGCCTATTGTGAGAAATATCCCATGACGCACCAAATAAATAAAGTTAAGCCCCAACACCCTATAACTTTGATTCAAAACCCTAAGTCTGGCCACTGTCATAAAGTTTCGCTATTTATGGCGCTCAACGCCATTCCTTTTATAACCGTTGAACCTGACATGGCCAGTGGCGAGCACAAAAGTGAGCGTTTTAGTGTACTTAACGTTTTCAAACAAGTCCCCGTGATAACTGACGGCGATATCACTTTGGCTGACTCTAATGCCATCTTGGTTTATTTGATCAACGCATATGCAGACAGCGATTATTGGTTAGGAAAAAGTGCCAAAGAAAAAGCGCTTATTCAACGTTGGCTCTCGGTTTCAGCAGGTGAACTTGCTAAAGGGCCCGCTGCCGCGCGATTAGAATACGTGTTTGGCGCAACAGTTCATGTTCCCACTGTACTTGCCACCAGCGCTACATTGCTAGAAAACATCGAAGCGCATTTATTGCATTCGAAAAGTGTTTTTCTAGTAGGTCATCACGTCACCGCCGCAGATATCGCTATGTATTCTTACATGGCTCACGCCCCTGAAGGTGGCATATCGCTGGAAAAGCACCCTCGCATAACTGAATGGCTAAAGGCTATCGAGAGCTTAAACGGCTTTGTTCCAATGCCATCATCTGATATTGCTCCAGCTCGAAATTAGGAGGTTGCTATGTCACTACCTAGGCTACCGTCAATAAACCCTGCGTTTCACCATGGTGAAATTGCTCTGCAAAAGAAACTCGGTATTGATAAGGAAATAGGCGAGCGAACCAAGGGATTCATCCGTAGCTACATGCCAGAGCAGCATAGGCTTTTCTTTACTTCTAGCCCGTTCACCGTTTTAGCCTTGGTAAATGACGAAGGCTACCCTGTAGCCGTTCCTGTGTGGGGAGAAGGAGATTTCATAGAAAGTCCCTCGCCCACCCAATTGCGCTTTAGCCTTCAAGTACAAGTATGGAACATGATGCTGGGTGCGTTAGATCTCGACGTGATTTCAGGAAGCAAAGTGGGTATAGTCGGAATTGAATATGCAACAAGGCGAAGAAATCGACTAAACGGTACGATAAACCACGCGAATAACGGCAACCTTACGATATTAGTAGATCAAAGTTTCGGTAACTGCCCTCAGTATATTCATAAACGAAACACGACAAAAAGGCGACGTCTTGCCATAGGTGTGCAGCCAGAGAGTAACGCGTCTTGCAATGTTAATATGGCCACTACCACAACAAACGTAATCGACACCAGGGTTCGTACAATAATAGAAAGCGCTGAGACATTTTTTATTGCTTCACGGCATAGTTCTCTGGGACAAGAAGCAAACGAAGGCTTGGACGTATCTCACAGAGGGGGCAAAGCAGGCTTTGTTAACGTGAAAGGAAATACAATAACCTTCCCTGATTTTAGCGGGAATAAGTTCTTTAATACTTTGGGCAACATCCTACTAGACCCACGCGTAGGTTTGTGTTTTTGGGACAATGAAACAGGCGATCTTCTTTTTATTAAAGCAAAGGCAAGTGTCGAATCGCTCGAGCCTAATATAACGGAATTTGAGGGTGCAGAGCGCTTTGTGTCTCTTTCTGTGCTCTCGGTAACGCATATTTCGGGTGTGTATCCCTACTCCCATGAAATCACAGACATGTCCCCCCACGCACTAAAAACGGGCGACTGGAAATAAGCGGACTCAGGTTTCTGGTTGGTTCGTTAGCAGGTAATGAATATGTAACTACTCATCATCTTATATCTGAAAAACTTTTTATTACACTTTTAATTGTAGCAATTAAGAGTTGCGAGAATTCCAAGAGACGTTGGCCGATTTGGCATGATACCTTTATAAAAACAGAGGTTTCCCCTCGTAATAAAAAACCAAATTAAAAATTTGATAAAGCCTAACGGGAATAGCGGCGCTATACGGTTTTCAATTTCAACGCCACTAAGCCCACCTCTTTAAATAATTTCCTCGTTAAAGGATTAGACTTTGCCTAAATTATAGAAAAAACGTTTAGGCAAAGATGAATTGTTATTTTATTCAACTTGCAACGTTTTGAAATGTACCAGCATCGAGTATTTGTTTACGTGTCTTAAATCTACAGATGAAATTCCAATTCCAGCTCGCGTCATATTTATGGCATAGCCCCCAACTCAACCCTGGCGCCTTGCTTTTTTCAATCTCCTCCCTATAGAGACCTATAGCTTCAGGCGCACCTTTTATATGTGCCATGATGTCAAAGTTAAGGCCATCATTGGCAAATTGAATCGTATTCTTCTCGGGGCCATCGGTAGTTAATAGGGACGCGATGCCACCGTTATAATTCCAAACGACGACTTCATGACCACTATTTGAAATTGGGTTTAACTCAGATTTCGTGTAAGGCCCAAGCGGCGACTCAGCAATTGCTACGCCATGCTTTATTTCTCGTCCGCCCATATTCATCGACTCCCCCATTGTCTCTCCTTTGTAATAGAGATAGTACTTTCCTCGGAAAGATAGCAGGCAAGGATCATGAACCTTATGGCTATCAAAGCTTCCTTTAGATTCAACGTGGAATCGGTTGTCCTCTTCCCCTTTCCACTCACCATCCTTTGCTGGGGAAACAATAGGCTCAGGTGACTTTTGCCATGGTCCGTATGGGCTTGTAGCGTGTGCTATCGCAATTTCTTCATACTGTCTATTGGTATAGGGAGTCTTAACACTTTGATAGACCAAGTAGTAGTTATCGTTTTCAACAAAAATCTCGGGGGTGAAAACCGCACGGTCATCATAAGACCCAGGCTCCCCCCTCGATATCGCTACTCCTTGCTCTTTCCAAGTTTCACCGTCTTCCGACGTCGCATGCCAAACTTCTGTAAGGTCCCACGGGAATACCTTGTCTTCAAGATTTGAAGACCCAAACCCCACTGTTTCACCCTCACCTTTAGTATACCAACAATGAAAAATACCGTTTACTTTAACAATAGAAGAAGGGTCTCTACGAATCACCCCTTCTTGATATGCAAAATCGCCTTTTAACGGATACACATCAAACTCAATCATCCATTCGGGGCCTTTTTTATCATACCCCCTTTCTATCGCTCTCTTGGTGGCTAAGCTCAACTGTTGACTCATTAATACTCTCCTTTACCACACTGCTGTTTAAATTCGTTCTTGGCTTTTTCGGTGCTTTCCTGCGGAACAATGGCACCGTGATACTGCACAACTTGCCGCGCCATGGCATCAGCCGCAGCAACTGAGGTTGCGACATCTTTATCATTTAAGCGTGCAGCGAGATAAACACCAGCGAAAGAATCTCCGGCAGCGGTTGTGTCGGTTTGCTTTTCCGGTTTAAACGGTTGCTGACAAACGCATACGCCATCTACATAGGCCAACATTCCTTGCTTTCCAGCCTTTACTACAAACTCTCTGCAACCAAGGGAATTTAAGTGGTCTACAATATCGTTTACGTTTTCATGACCATATACAGCTCGATGGTCATCAAGCCCTGGCAGTGCAATATCAGAAAGTTGATATGCCTTATCAAACCAAAGCTTTGCATGATCATGCCCACTCCACATCGCAGGTCGATAGTTTGGATCAAACGCAATTTTCACTCCACCTGACTTACAAGCAGAGACAAGTTCTATGAGGTTTTGTTTATCATTTTCAGACATAATGCTAAGTGCTATACCGCTGAAAAAAATAATATCAACATCTTTAATAACAGTATTGCGAGCTTGATGTAATGACATCATCGATCGGGCAGCTGATTGTTCTCTCCAATAATCGAAGCTCCTTTCACCTTCTCTATCGATTACTATGCTGTATAGACCAATATTTCTATTTCTACTGCGAGCGACGTACTCTGCGTCGATCTCGTGTCGCTCAAAAAAAGACAACACTTTATTACTGAAATTATCTACCCCTATTGCACTATAAAAGGCACATTTCAAAGAAGAATCCCAACGCTTTGCGTAGATAAGTGCGTTGAGTGTATCCCCCGCAAATCCCAATCGGCATAGCTCTTCACTGTGATCAAATGAAGCAAGCTCGACCATGCACTCACCAATAGCAAGTAATGATTTCCCATGATTATTTTGTGGCATAACTTACAGCCCTTTCGCCAATTGCTTTGAAGCGAAAAAAGCTTCAATTTCTTCAATACTTTTGTTTTTGGTTTCTGGCATTAATTTAAACAACACAATAAATCCAACGACTCCACATACCGTGTAGAACAAGAAAATATCTGCTGCTCCCATATTAGATAACTGCCAAGGAAAGAACTGCTGGACCAAATAGCTAACGATACTGGCGATAAGAGCAAAGGCTGGTATCGCAACACCTCGAACACGCGTAGGAAATATCTCAGAAAAAAGCACCCACATAACAGGTCCAATAGAGAAATGAAATGCGGCAATAAAGCTTGAAATACCCACCAGCACTAAGATACCGTTCATAGTCGTGCTGGCTTGCAAAATTTCACCTTCAAATTGCTTAGCTACTTCAATTCCAACTGTATCTTGAAGCGCATGTTTAAAAGCAATATCCGACTGGTAAACAACGCCTTCAAGTTGGTTTAGTGCAGACAGCTCGGAAAATCCTTTTAATTGCAGTAGTGCTTGCTCGTTTACTTCATAAGTTGCCGAACTGAACCCTAGGTAACATGCAAACAAACTGATTGCAGCCCATGCCAATCCCCAAACTATTAGCGGTCTCCGACCTAGCTTATCTATTAGTAAAATGGCGAGTACAGTAAAAAACACACTAATAGTTCCAACAATAGCAGCTTGGAGAAATGCTGCATCAGAGCCTATTCCCACTTGCTCGAAAACCGTTGGAGCGTAAAACATAATGGCATTAATACCTGTTATTTGCTGAACAATTGCTATTGTCACCCCCACTAATGCAGCTGTTCGTACACGACTAGAAAATAATATTTTAAAAGACTCCTTCACGCTCGCTGACGCACCTCCATCTTTTTGCAGATTCAATCTGACATTGGCTAGTTCTTTACGCGCCAGCTCCATAGGCATCATCGATTGCATTACTAGTAGTGCTTCATCATCACGTCCCTGCATTACCAACCATCTTGGGCTTCTCGGTATTTTAAAGAGCAATATAAACCACATGATGGCCGGCAAGATTTCAACTGCAAGCATCCATCTCCATGTGGCTGTGTCTAAGGCAATTGCGTGAACCCAAGTTAGATCTGACTTGCTCAATTGTACAATGCCATAGTTTGCAAAGTACGCTGCAGATAGCCCTACTACAATGTTAATTTGAATCATAGACACTAACTTTCCCCGCCATTGAGGAGGAGCAACTTCTCCAATATACATAGCCGCCACTGACAACGAGGTAAATGCCAATCCGCCGATAAATCTAGCGGCAACCAATGTCTCGAATGAAAAAGCTATTACAGAAAAAACTGCAGAAAACAAGTAAAGGAAAGAGATGATAAGTAAAGTGGTTCGTCTACCAAAAGCATTGCAAATTTGCCCCGTCACAAGAAGTGCGAAGAGCACTCCAAAACCAGGGGCACTTACTACTGCACCTATTTCTAAATCGCTCAAACCGAATTCCATTGTGATGAACTTAACGGTACCCGATATAAGTGCTGCATCTAATCCAAATATAAACCCACCTAGGGCCACGATAACTGCATTCGCAATAATTTGTCTGGAGTTCATTCTTGATCTTCTTTACCATTGTTAATGGTTAGTTAAAACACCAACCTAATCATGACGATTATCTTAACCCATCACATCATAATTGTTAACAATAAAATATAAACAATTACATCATACTTAAAGACATCAATGTGTCATTAGCTGTTATATATAAAGTTTTGTAAGTACTATCAAAAGCAACATTTGACGTGACATTTGGAATGGAAATACGACCAACCAACACTAAATTGCTATCGAAAACAAAAAGCCCCTCCGGGCCTGTCGCGAACAACAGTCCATTACTGTGAAAAGCTAAGCCATCAGGAAGACCGCTAGAGTTTTCACCCTCTATGTCTTTATGCTCATGTATAAGTGTTTTCTTCGTAACTGAACTATCGTCGCCTAGCTCAAGTTGGTACCATGCTTTATGTTTTTCGTCAGACACCGCTACCACTAAATAGCTTTCATCTAACGCTAGAGCTATCCCATTTGGAAAACTAAGCTCACTTTCTAATAAATTAAGCTGGCCCGCCTTAGTGAATAAAAAGACGCCTTGAAACGGTAGTTCTTTGGTTGGATCATCTATGCCTTTGGGTAACCCGTAAGGAGGGTCAGTAAAAAACAAGTCACCTGTTGTGTTAAACACGCCATCGTTTGGACTATTCAAGCGCTTTGAATCATAAGAAGTAATTAGGTTTTTATAAGTAGAGTTCGGCTCATCAACATCTCCTTCCATCAAGCTTACCGTTCGATTTCGAGATTGAAGCAGTAATAACTTTCTATCAGGAGACATGATTAGACCATTAGAAAAGCGACTGTCACTTAAAAACTCTGTAACTCCCGACTTTTCACTGTAGTGGTATACTTTACTAGCTGGAATATCAGAAAATAAGAGCCCATTTAACTCGTTTACCCAAACAGGCCCTTCTGTCCATTGGAAGCCACTCTCTAATACACATAATTTACTGTCTTTAGTTACTACACTTAACAACTCCAAGTTTGTAGAATTAAGGCGTTCACCTAAAGACTCGCATTCTTTGGCAAGCGCTAGTTTTCCAGACAAAGCAAATATGCCAGCTATACAAAAACCTCTCCATTTGTCTTTACATTCCATAATAATCACTTCTCAAACCTACGTTGATATAACGAGTAGTTGACTTGCTTGACAGATTTAATAAATGGCTTGTAGGGAATATCTGCAACTGAAACAAAACCTACGTTGTAGTTTTCTCCATCATAAGCGCGCCCTGCAATTGGAGAGTCAATGTACTGAAACCAGTGAGCCCCTACAAAATAAGGATTGTCGATTACAGAGTTCATATAAGTTTCGTACATTTGCCCACGTATTTCTTGTGTATGAGCTCCAATTAAACCTGGGTTGAATAAACCAGAGTCCAAGGCTCCCATATGAAACTCTCCGATAATAGAAGGCATATCTAGCTCTTCTAGAAAATGCCAAAATACAGGGTTAATACCCTCTCTGTAGTAGTTATAACTCATTACATCAACATGCTTCGCAGCTGCACTGCGCAGTTCTGGTGTCATGCCCCAGTCCGCAAACCTAGCCCCCATATAGAGATGATTGGGCATGTATTTACCCATCGAATCAGCTACCGTTTTAAAATAGGCTTCCGCATAAAAGGTGAGAAGTTCACTATAGTCTTGAATTGCCTCCGTTGAATTAAAGTTGATTGCAAAGCCTTCATTTAATTCGTCAAAGCTAACGAAGGATACACCCCAATTTTTGTTTAGAGTCTGGATGCTTTCGTATCTATTTTTTAGCCACTCAACAAAAGCTGTTTTTGCGGGACTATCGCTTGCATTAAGCGCCATCGTACCCGCTACTAGACCGAATTGAGATTCGGGGCTCCCCATAATCCCCCAACTCTTTTCGTTATCGATAAACACTCCTACGCACCAAGGGCTATCTTTAACTTCTAGCGCTATCTGCTTCACTGTAGCATCAGTTCGTTCAGCGAACTTTTCATCAAAAGGGTCAGGAATAGGCGCCCAATAGTCATTGCCTGAGCTTACCGTTTTGAAATCACCAATAATCCAGCCATTAGCAAAATATGGGAAGTTGTCATTGTCGTAAAAACGCGTATCAATCCAGTTACCAAACGAAGTAAAGCCCCAGCTTTGCATACGCTTAACCGTTAGTGACTCCCACTTATCTAGTACTCCATCTACCGTCATGTCTCCAAATTTCCTAGCCAAATTCGCCATGTAATAACTGTAGGTTTCGCCTTTATCGATCGTTCCCGTATGCACAGAGCGTCGATAGCCATAAAAGTTACCTAAATCTTCATTATAATCGGGCAAGGAAGTAAACATATTGGCACGTATGGCAGATGCCTCGAAGCGATGCTCTGCTGCTTCATTACTCAGCCTATTGAGGCCCATTGAATCTTCAGGCGTTAAATCAGTACTCGTCCTTGATTTAACATAGGCGTCAGGCACATCAAACCCGGTGATAGTAGATGTATTTGCCATTCGAACATTGGCTATTCCTGTTGAGAAAAACAAATACCCTTCAGGGTCTACAAGGGCCCATTTTCCATCATGCTTTTCAGTGCGAAAATACCCCGTACTTTCTAATTTTGGTCCATTGAGGTACCCACCAAATTTGCTCCTATCAGTGGGAAATTGCGCTTGAAGTTCAACACTTTCTTCTTTGAAATGTTGCCGCAAATTGTCGATGGACGTAACTTTGCCTTCAAAATCAATTTTATTGTTTTGGCCAAATTCGTCGACAATATGCTTCGCCGAATCTTGAATAAAAGAGGTTGGGCGCACTGCTCTAATATCTCTAACGGTGATATATTTATCGGCCATTACCCCCATCACTTGGAAGGTAATTGATTTGATTTTACTGACATCTATCTCTTTTGAGCCCGTTCTCCATATTAGCTGAGTGTAGTTGGTGTCCCAATGTTTGGGGTTCGAACGCATACCAGTATCTAAGGATACATTCTCCCCTTTTATCAAAGAATAATAAGATGCAGAAGAATGAGGAGGTATAGCGCTATTGCGATTGTGTTTTTTCCCGTGCACATCAGTTAGGGCTACATGAAGGTGTACAGGCTCACTGCTCGGGTTATCAATATCCATTACTACGGCGACCGTGTCGTTCAAACTAAAATCCCACGTCGACTCAGCATTAATAGTTAAAAATGGTTTATTTGCTGATGCTGCGTTAAATTTTATATTGAGCTGCTTTTCTCCATCGTCTGCGGTTGAAATTTGCCAATCTACTGCATTAGCGTTTATCAGGCTTTTAGTGTTTTCATTTAACTTAACCATCGACTCAAGCATGTCGTGAGAAGTATTGCTTTCATGTTGTGAAGCCAACTCTTTCGTGTCAGTAATTAAATATGCTTCGCGCTTTGCGCACGATTGAAGCCCAAACACAGCTAAAACACACGTGGCAACCACGCTAAACCTGGTTCGAATAGTCATAATACCCCTTAAAAAATATCATTCGCCTTAACGAAAACCTTACTTTTAATAATACAACTGTCAACATTTTTGTTAACATTTTACAAAAATTGGTTTTTTGAAACTATCCGTTTGAGAGATATTTAGTGAATAATCAACAACATAGAAAAGTATTATAAATGTTACGTTGCAATTTTCACTCATTCGCAAATTCGCTCTTTCCCACAAATCAAAAGTTTGCTATTAATTGTTAACAATGTACAATTAAAAAATATAGGTTTTATAAGGATGCGAAAGTGACAGCAATCCCTTTAAGTACAAATCATGTTTCTGCCAGTGGTATCAAAGATGTTGAGGTTAGCTATTACGTTATCCCACTCCCGGAAGTGTTAAGCGACGCAAAACACGGTGACCATACACATTTTGAGTTGATTACCTGCACAGTGACATGCGGAGATGGTACCCAAGGTACTGGCTATACCTACACAGGCGGTAAAGGCGGACAAGCTATATTCAGCCTTTTAAAATATGACTTAGCCAAATTTTTGGTAGGTAAAGATGCTGATTGCGTTGAGTCTATCTGGGAGCAAATGCAATATGCATTGCACTATGTGGGGCGTGGTGGTTTAGTAAGTTTTGCGATATCTGCCGTTGATATTGCCTTGTGGGACATTCGCTGCAAGCGCATCCAACAACCCCTTTGGCGTCTAGCGGGCGGTTTTTCAGATAGGACCCCTTGCTACGCTGGAGGAATAGACCTTAATTTCAATGAAGAAAAGCTTATATCGAACGTAGACGGATATTTGAAAAAAGGGTTCAAGGCAGTAAAAATAAAAGTGGGTAAGCCTGATATAAACGAAGATATTGCCCGAGTCGCAGCAGTTCGAAATCACATTGGAGACAGCGTCGCTTTTATGGTGGACGCCAACTATTCTATGTCTCCTGAACATGCTATTCGATTCGCCAACGCGATTGAGAAATACAATATTCATTGGTTTGAAGAACCGACAATTCCAGACGACTATCAAAGCTATTCACGCATTGCATGTGCAACCAACATCCCTCTAGCAATGGGTGAGAATTTACATACATTGTATGAGTTCAATTATGCCATCAATCAATCAAAACTCTCGTACCTTCAGCCCGATGCATCGAATATTGGCGGGATTACTGGCTGGTTAAAAGTCGCGAGCCTCGCTCATATAAATAACCTGAAAGTTTGTAGTCATGGAATGCAGGAGCTGCACGTATCATTGATGGCTTCCCAGCCTAATGCAGGAATGATGGAATACCACTCGTTCCCCATAGATGCTTATACGAAGCACCCGGTCACTTTAGATAAAGACGGCTTTGCCGTTGCGCCCAATGTCATTGGTGTAGGCGTAATTTTTGATAAAGAAAAACTCTCACCGCATAAGGTCATGTAAGGAATTATTATGTTTTCAGCACAGTATATAGGTAACAAGACGTTTAACGTCCAGTCCGGAACGGCTATTCCACCAGGACCTGGCGAAGTTCGATTGAATGTAGGATATGTGGGTATTTGCGGTACTGACATGCACATTTACCATGGCGTCATGGATGCACGAGTTTCGCCACCTCAAATTATCGGTCACGAAATGTCAGGCGTAGTAGCGGAAATTGGACAAGGAGTTACTAACGTAGCACTGGGCGATAATGTGGTAGTAAGACCGTTGGATTATTGTCTTGAGTGTCCAGCATGTAAAGCCGGACACTCGCACGTTTGTCAAAACTTAAAATTCATGGGGATAGACACTCCTGGAGCCTTCCAGAGCTCTTGGACAGTTAAAGCAAGAACATTACATAAGTTACCAAGTAATGTTTCGTTAAAAATGGGGGCACTGGTAGAGCCTCTCGCTGTTGCATGTCACGATGTTTCACGTGCACGTGTTTCTCAAAATGAAGATGTTATCGTTATTGGCGGTGGCCCTATTGGTCAATTAGTGGCTTTAGTTGCTAAAGCTAAAGGCGCTAACGTAATGATTTCTGAAGTAAATGACACGCGCCGACAATTTGCTGAAAATAACGGTATTAGGACTGTTGACCCTATTAACCAAGATGTTATTGAGCAGGTAAATACATGGACAAATGGCAAGGGCGCTGATGTTGTTTTTGAAGTATCAGGTGTGCAAGCCGCTGTTGATGTAATGACGGACATTGCGGCAGTAAGGGGGCGTATTTGCATGGTAGCTATTCACTCCCAAAAACCACAAGTAGATTTGTTTAAGTTTTTCTGGAAAGAGCTCGAGCTTTTAGGTGCTCGCGTATATGAGCACGAAGACTTTGAGCACGCAATATCCTTAATTGCAAATGAGTCGTTAGATTTAGCCCCTTTCATTAGCTCAGTAAACCAATTATCAAACATTGGTGATGCGTTTAAGTCGATGGACGGAAATCCTTCGGGTATGAAAGCGCTTGTGTCGCTTATTGAGGAGGTACAATAATGAGCGAACTGTTTAGTTTAGAAGGGAAAACAGCATTGGTGACCGGCTGCAGCAGAGGCATAGGTCAAGCGATGGCAATAGGATTGGCTCAAGCTGGCGCTGATGTTATAGGAGTTTCGGCCTCACTAAATCATGGCAGTGAGACTGAAAAGGGCGTTATTGAATCAGGAAAGCGCTTTTCGGCTTATCAGTGTGACTTTAGCAACAGGGATGACGTTTATAAATTTATTGAAAAAGTGAAAAACGATCATCCAAAAATAGATATATTAGTGAACAATGCCGGTACTATTCTAAGAGATCCAGCAACGAACCACAGTGATGAGTACTGGGATAAGGTTATCGAAGTTAATCTCAATGCTCAATTTATTCTTAGCCGTGAGATAGGCAAAGATATGGTTGCAAATAAGTCGGGAAAAATCATTTTTACAGCTTCATTATTAACTTTTCAAGGTGGTATAACAGTACCTGGCTATGCTGCGAGCAAAGGAGCAATTGGGCAGTTAACAAAAGCACTTGCTAATGAGTGGGCAGGACAAGGTGTAAACGTTAATGCGATAGCACCAGGTTATATTGCCACAGACAATACAGAGGCACTAAGAAATGATCCACAAAGAGCGGCATCTATTCTAAGTCGTATACCACAAGGACGTTGGGGAGAGCCTACCGACTTTGTGGGCCCAACGGTATTTTTAGCATCTAAGGCATCTGACTACATGAATGGCGCTACTGTGCTCGTTGATGGCGGATGGATGGGAAGATAATTCATGTTTAAATACAATAAAAAGCATTTTATTAATGGCCAATACTGTGAATCAGTGTGTGCGGAGTCTATACCCGTTTTAAATCCTTCAACAAGCGAAGCAGTGGGTGAAGTGCCGCTAGGCTGTGAAGATGATGCAGAGCAAGCACTCATTAGTGCACAGCGGGCCCAAAAAGGATGGGCAAAAAAAACGGCTCGAGAAAGAGCAACCGTGCTTCGAAAATTCGCACAGCTTATACGAGATAACTCCCCTTCCCTAGCACCTTTAATCGTTCAGGAACAGGGCAAGCTTATTGGCGTTGCTGAAATGGAAGTGGCTGTAACCGCTAGTTTCATTGATTATGCATGTGACAATGCACTCACCATTAGCGGCGACATTCTGCCCTCAGATAACGAAAACGAAAAAATTTATATTCACAAAGTACCACGCGGCGTGGTTGTTGGTATTACAGCATGGAATTTTCCGTTAGCGCTGGCTGGCAGAAAAATAGGCCCAGCCCTAGTAACAGGAAACACTATGGTGTTAAAACCTACAGAAGAGACTCCGCTTTCAACAATGATGCTTGGCGAATTGGCCAATCAAGCTGGAATTCCAGCGGGAGTGCTGAATATTGTCAACGGTACGGGAAACTCAGTAGGTCAATACCTGTGCGAAAGTCCTATCACCAAACTTATTACCATGACGGGGAGTACTCGGGCAGGTCAGCACATATATCAATCAGCCGGTAAGCATATGATACCTGTAATGCTCGAGTTGGGTGGTAAAGCGCCCTTTATTGTTATGGAAGATGCTGATATAGACAAAGCGGTAAACGACTTAATAGACACCCGTTTTGCTAATTGTGGTCAGGTATGCACCTGTGCAGAGCGCCTTTATGTTCATTCAAATGTGTATGATGAATTTATTGAAAAGCTTACCCCTAAAGTCAGAGCATTAGTGGTAGGCGATCCAATGTCGCCAACAACGCAAATGGGCCCGAAAGTTAATGCTCGAGAGATTGACAATATTTCGTCTCTTCTGGGTAAGAGTTTAGAACAAGGCGCAGAAATTATCACAGGTGGCAGTAAAACAAGCATTGACGGCTTTGAGAAGGGTCACTGGTTTGAACCTACATTGGTGGGCAATGTTGCACAAGATAACGTACTTATGCACGAAGAAACGTTTGGCCCTATTTTGCCAATCTGCAAAATTGACAGCATAGACCAGGCTATTGCATACACAAATGACAGTGAATACGGACTATCCGCGTACTTATATACTAAATCACTAGCATATATAAACCAGGCCATTGACGAGATGGAGGTTGGTGAAGTGTATGTCAATAGAGGTATCGGAGAGCAGCATCAAGGTTTCCATAATGGTTGGAAAAAGAGCGGAATGGGCGGCGAGGACGGTCAATACGGTCTAGAGCAGTACCTTGATAAGAAAACTATTTATATGAACGAGGCCATTTAACACATTATACCTTTTCCTATATGCTCAGTCACCGATAGTTATCTATCGGTGAAATTGAGCATGTTGGAATAGGCAACAGTAAAACCATTGATAATGTTTATCGGAAAACACAATTTATTGAACAATACGAGCATTGCTTGACGCTCATTTTTTAGGAACTTTGAAATGGATTTAGAAAGTATTATCTTTCATTTGTGTTACTAATTTACTTTTGATTTCTACTGCGCCTATCGGATTACTTATTGCCAAAACAGTGCCTGTTTTTGCGTATCCTACAGGCTTTACCAATGTCGCGGGATTTTTAGCCAACACACTGAACCCTAAAGTCTCGATTTCTTATCTTGCCGCTTTTCTACAATTTATGCCTGATGACAACAGCGCGCTGAGCTCTTAGGCTCTTTTTTGTGCATATTCAATAGGTAATGTCGCCTAGTTTTCAACTATGCTCTTTCTCACTGGCGAAATCAAAAAGTGTAACGACCCACCCTAAATTTAACATTTGATTGAACTCTTGCACGGGTTTCGTATTTACCAGGTTCGGTATCAAATTTCTCTTTACAAAAAGTAGTTAGCAAACAACTGCTCGCCTTTGTCGAGTTCATTGCGCGAGTATTCTTACCGCTCCAACGCACCTCCACTACCACCATTTAAAATAGAGTAATACGAGCAAAATCATAATTCCTAGTGCTGACACGTTAAAGCTACGCTGCGTTTTAAAATTGATTGTCGAGACATCTACAGAAGTATCTGTAATCGAGGGTTTTCCGAGAAGTGAAGTAATGGTCGCAACAACTATGCACAAAATGAATACATACCCAATACGGTCCATGAATGGTATGGCAGGCCACGCTAACTTAAATACAATTGAAAAACCAGCCGAGCTTAACGCTGCCGCAAGGGCACCAGATGATGTCGTTCGTTTCCAGAACATACCTAAAAGAAAAATCGCTGTGATGCCTGGCGAAAAGAGGCCAGTAAATTCTTGGATATATTGAAATGCCTGATCAAATTTTCCAAGGAGTGGTTGGGCGGTCAGTAATGCCAAAATCAAAGATACGATCGTAGTTATTCTCCCCACTCGTACATAAAATTTCTGACTCTTATCAGGCTGTAAAGTCCGAAATATATCCATTGTGAAAATAGAAGAAATACTATTTGTCATCGACGCAAGCGATGAAACAATAGCAGCAACTAATGCTGCGAATACCAACCCTTTCAATCCAATTGGCATTAGTTCCATCATTGATGGGTATGCCTGATCGGGCGCGGTCAAATCAGGATATAGAATAAAGGCAGCAATTCCCGGCAACACGACAATAATAGGCATCAGTAATTTAAGGTAGGCAGCAAAAGCAATACCTTTTTGTGCTTCTTTGAGACTTTTTGCTGCTAACGCACGTTGAATTATATACTGATTGAATCCCCAATAACCTATGTTCATCACCCATAATCCACCGACTAGTACTGAAATACCAGGAAGACTCATATAGTGCGGACTCTCTTTTGACAAAATCATATCAAAGTGTTTTGGCGTACTTTCGGTCATAGTGTTAAAACCAGCTATAACTCCTTTGCCATTTCCGATAGTATCAAGTGCTAGATAGCTCAACACAAAGCCACCTACAACGAGTAAAACCACTTGAATAATGTCGGTATAAGCAACTACCTTTAGCCCGCCATAGAGTGAGTACACTACAGAAAATGAAGCTAAAAAAATCATCCCATATAGCCAACTAATTCCCATTATGGTTTGGATAGCCAGTCCTCCAAGCCATAACACAGAAGTAAGATTCACAAAGATAAATACCGAAAGCCAAAACAAAGCAAGTGTTGTCTTAACTCTGGAGTCGAAACGCTGCTCCAAATACTGAGGCATTGTATAAATTGCGTTTTTCAAGAAAATAGGAAGTAAATATTTTCCCACTACGATCAGAGTTATCGCCGCCATCCACTCGTATGAGGCAATCGCCAAGCCTATCGCATACCCCGAGCCTGACATACCAATTATTTGCTCTGCGGAAATATTCGAAGCAATTAAAGAGGCACCAATCGCCCACCAAGGTAAGGCCTTACTTGCTAAAAAGTAGTCTTCTGTATTCTGGTTTTCCTTTCGCTCATTTTTGGAAAGCAGGTACGCTATGAACAAAAGGCTTATTACATAGCCAATGAAAATTGCTAAGTCTAGTGATTCCAGCTTCATATAATTTCCCTGAACAGCCGGTTAAAAACATTAACGTTCGGTAGTGGATTTCCAAATGCTAACTTTGTAATTCATTCGATTACATACACTTCCCTATTCTTAGCTTCAGTAAGATTACGCTGATGTAACGCCTCGAAAAACTTATCGACTTCAGCTTTATATTCCCATGACTGCTGAAGTACATTATTTTGATTTTTTTTATTCCATATATTCCACTTGCGCGCCAGTGATTGCTGCGCCTCAATATTGGAATCTACGATGTTATTCGATTCTGTAGGGTCATGACGCATATCGAAAAAGCTTCTCCCTACACCAGGCAACGGTTGGTTCATATATTTGTAATCCTCTGTACGAACAGCCCAAATATGCTGGGCTTCTTCTAACCTCCAAAACAATGCCTTATGAGGAGAGCCTGTTTTTTCACCTGTTAGATATGGCATCAAATTAACTCCTTCAAGATCTGCGGTGTTTGCGTTCGCTAATACCGTGCTTGTAGCGGCTATATCCAAAGAAGATACTAGGCCATCGAACACCTGCCCTGGGGCAATTTTGCCTTTCCAATTGGCAAGAAAAGGGACGTGTATACCTCCTTCTAACAAACTCACTTTTCCACGTCTGAACGGTGTATTATCAGCCCAGTCGCTGGTAGGTTGCCAGTCTTCCGGATAAACCCCACCGTTGTCGGAAAGAAACAGTATAAGGGTGTTTTCCCTCAAACCTTGCCTGTCCAAAGCATCAATAATCATCCCAATACCACTGTCCATCTCATCGACCA
This sequence comes from Alteromonas macleodii, assembly GCF_903772925.1. Taxonomy (NCBI): domain Bacteria; kingdom Pseudomonadati; phylum Pseudomonadota; class Gammaproteobacteria; order Alteromonadales; family Alteromonadaceae; genus Alteromonas; species Alteromonas fortis. The sequence continues at coordinate 1,887,629 of NZ_LR812090.1, read as the reverse complement.
TAGCCGCATATACTCGTCGCTCTGTATCTTCAATATGAGCGTACTTTTTTATTGTGTCTTCGGGTGCTTGCAGTGGCGTATGAGGTGCGTTGTACGACATGAATATAAAAAAGGGGGATTTTCTGTTTTCTTTGATGAAGTCCGAAGCCTCTCGACTTAATGCTGTAGTCAGGTATTCCTCAAATTCAGCAACCTGCGTATTTCGCATAATCGGCAATGAATAGCCATCTCCTCCAACAGTAACTTGGCCGGGCATATAATTATGCCCACCGTCTAAAAAGCCATAAAAGTAGTCGAATCCTCTTTTGTTAGGTTGAAAATGCGGGGCACCACCTAGATGCCACTTTCCAAAAATAGCTGTACGGTAACCTACCTCTTGTAACCTTTCTGGAAAAGTCTTAACAGACAGGGGCAATCCCATGTTTTTATCTTGCGGAAAGTAGCTCACATTATTTTCCATACCGAAACGTGCTTGATATATTCCGGCTAATAACCCAGCTCGAGAGGGCCCACAATAAGGATGGGTCACATAACCGTTTGTGAACTGCACCCCCTCTGCAGCTAAAGCATCAATATTTGGTGTTTGAATATCGGTTACACCAGTATAACCCACGTCGTTATACCCTAAATCATCCGCCAATATGACGATTATATTTGGCGGAGTATCACTCCCTACTTGAACACTTTCATAGGCTCGTTTTTCACTAGCAGTCGCTTGTTGCCAAAACATTCCAAGAATGAAAACCACCAAGCTCAAAAAAAGCCATGGTCCTCTATCAGTCTCATTACATCCCACATTTTCTGTATTACTCATGTGTCTTCCTTTTAAAAACGTTTCGGTGTTTCATCATGGAAACCAAATTACTTTACAACAGCATAACATTTGTTTATTTTGTTAACAATTAACTGTGATACAAATTAATATTAGGATAAACATTAGCGATGAAAGTTTGGCTTGTCGTTTTGCGCTATCTACACTCTGCTTGTTGGGTTGCGGGCATTGGTATTTCGATAGGCATTTCTATTGAGGTATGCGCGGCTGAGCCTCATACAGCTTCATCAAACGCAAGAATAGTGCGCTGGGCGCATGTGTACGAAGCCTCTCATCCCCTTCATAAGTGGGCAGTATGGGCTAGTGAGCGCTTTTATGAAGAAACTAATGGAAGGTACAAGATTCTCGTCTACCCATCTTCTTTATTAGGTAAAGAGGGTCATCTCAATCAGAGTCTTAGTTTAGGTACTGTAGATATTATCTACACTGGTATCAGTTTTGCGGCGCAAACTCACCCTCCGTTGGGTCTCTCTGAATTACCCTATATTTTTAATGATATCTCTCATTGGCAACGTTTTTTTAAGTCCTCAATATTCCTTGATATGTCGGAAGACTACAGCGAGCTTGCTAGTGGAAATCGTATCGCAAGCGTTACTTATTATGGAACCAGACACATGACGGCAAACCGTCAAATAAATACACCCGAAGATATACAGGGGCTAAAAATACGTGTTCCAGGTGCAAAGGTTTACCACATTTTTCCTCTTTCTTTGGGTGCAAAGCCCAGCCCTATTGCCTTTTCAGAGGTGTACTTAGCGCTACAACAAGGGGTAGTAGATGCACAAGAAAACCCGTTACCGACTATTTCCGCTAAAAAATTATATGAGGTGCAAACCCATATTAATTTAACTGGTCATATACTTGGCTCAATACTCACCATTACCAATAGCCGGTTTTTAAACGAGCTTTCCAAGAAGGACCAGGGCGTTTTATTAGGTCTACTAGAAGAAGCATCAACTCGCGCATCTCGAGATATAGAACTGGAAGAGCTCCAGCTCAAACGTTGGTTTATTGACAACGGAGTGGTAGTCCACACACTTGATACGCAGCCCTTTAAACGTGCAACGCAACGTTATTTGTCAGATCGCCTTCAACCTAAGAGCCAAGGTATTTATGATAACATCCAATCTCTCTAGTAAGTCGACTCAAAGCACAAACGAAAAAGTCGAATTAGACGAAAAAATAGCCATTACTTTGTTTTGGTTTTTGGGTTTAACGCTTACTGCACAAGTGTTAAGTCGCTATCTATTGAATGCGCCATTAGGCTGGACAGAAGAAGTCGCCCGATATCAATTGATTCTTCTAACCTTTTTAGGCGCTGCTCAAGGTTTTAGAAAACAAACCCACATTAGCTTTAGTTACTTCCAACTGTGCTTGCCCAGTAAAATTAAATATTGGGTTACTCGATGTGTTTTGATTGTGAATTCGGTTACTTTGCTTTTCCTCGCTGCCTCTAGTCTTATTATTGCTTTAAAGATACAAAATCATGAGATGAGCGCACTAAACCTTTCATTCAGCTACTTATATAGCTTTATAGCACTGACTTTGCTTGCATGCTTTGTTCGTGCTGCACAGCAACTGTTCTCTTTTTTACTACGGAACACTTTTAATACAAGCGTAAATTAGACTTATGACCATACTACTGCTTTTTATCTCGCTTTTTGCGCTTATATTCATCGGTTTTCCCATAGCAATAGCGCTTATCGTCGCGTCTTTACTTGCTATTTTGTACGAAGGAAGCATTCCTTCTGTTGTTGTTCTGCACCAAATGGTAGGTGGCATGGATAGCTTTCCATTACTTTCGATTCCATTCTTTGTCATGGCAGGCGCATTAATGAACCAAGGTGGCATTACTCATAGAATATTTGACTTTGCCCAAGCACTAGTAGGTTGGTTACGCGGTGGGTTAGGACACGTAAATGTAGGGGCGTCAGTATTATTTTCCGGAATGTCTGGTGCAGCGGTTGCCGACGCTGGTGGACTCGGAGCAATTGAGATAAATGCTATGAAAGCGCGAGGATATGACACGGACTTTGCCGTTGGGCTTACGGCCGCATCCTCAACAATTGGGCCCATAATTCCGCCAAGCTTACCTATGATTATATATGGTGTACTTGCTTCAGAAAGTATAGGTAAGTTATTTGCAGCGGGTTTAGTCCCAGGGCTTTTAATGGCGCTCGCACTATCACTAATGGTCGCCTTTGTCGCTTATAAACGTGGGTATCAAAAAGATGCTGGTTTTGCTTTTTCTACTATTTTAAGCACGTTTAAAAGAGCTGGGCTTTCGTTGATGACGCCCTTCATTATTGTTGGTGGTATAGTGAGCGGCTTTTTTACTTCAACTGAGGCCGCCGTGGTCGCCTGTGTTTATGCCATCATACTTACAGGGTTTGTGTACAAGACTCTTACCTTAAAACGACTCCTTAGGGTGTCTTCTGAAACTGTTGAAACTACAAGTATGATAATGTTGATCATTGGCGGTGCAGCCATCTTTTCGTGGGTATTAACCAGTCAAGGTATTGATGCGGTAGTCGCTGACTTTTTAGCACAAACAGGTACAAGTAAAGTAACGCTATATCTGTGTATTACTCTTTTGCTTTTCATTGTGGGTTGCTTTATGGAAACCATTGCTGCTATCACAATTTTAACCCCAATTTTACTTCCAATCGCGATAGCCGCCGGAATAGAGCCGATTCAATTTGGTATTATTATGCTGCTTAATCTTATGATCGGGCTACTCACCCCTCCTCTGGGCATGGTGCTATTTGTACTTGCTCGAGTTTCTGGTTTAACAGTTGAAAAAACGGCTAAAGCTACTATGCCATTTCTATTACCGCTGATTATAGTGTTAGTGCTAACTATGATGGTACCGGAGATTACGCTTTGGTTACCCAATTTATTGTATCCTAACACTTAATTTATGGAGACTTTATGCGCCTTCGTCTGGTCATTGCTTTATTAATTCTTATAGTAAGCCCGCTAAGCCTACGAGTTTTTGCTGAACCTAATTTCGACGTTTTATTTGAGTTGGATGAAACTGTACCACCTGCAAATATTGCCGTTACACCAGAGGGGCGAACATTTCTAAGCACACACCAAGCTTACGGTGCTAACTACAAATTGTTGGAAATTACCCAAGACGGTGAGTTTGTTCCCTACCCCAATAAAGCATTTAGTGAATCCATGTTTTCCGTTTTAGGCACAGTTGCAGACAAAGAGGGCGTCTTATGGTTTCTAGATACAAGATGGGATTACCATTCAGGTAGAGTAATTGGATGGGATACGAAAACCGAGACATTGTTTAAAATGTTTCATATAACCAAACCTTATATTGGTGAGAACTATATTTTAAACGATTTAGCGGTTGATAGAACGCATAATGCAATTTATATCTCAGATACTGCTGACGCAAAAACATCTGCTCTAATCGTTATAGATATTGATACCGGACACATCCGTCGTGTACTTTCAGGGTCTACCTACACTATTCCAGAAGATAAAAACATAGTAATTGACGGTAAGGTTCTCCCAATGGGGGAAGAAAATGCCCGTATAGGCGTAAACCCGATAACCATTGATCACAACGATGAGTGGGTCTATTTCGCGCCAATGACGTCTGAATCGCTCTATAGAGTTAAAACTGAAGACTTGCTAAACGATGAGTTAAATGATGCACGCTTAGCAAGCAAGGTGGAATTTTTCGCCCGCAAACCATTTAGTGATGGAATTACGATAGATACAGCTGGAAATATTTATGTTTCAGACATAACAAATAACACACTTGCCATCATCAATAATAAAAGACAATATCAACCGCTTTTTAAAGATGAGAGACTCGCTTGGGTTGAAGGGTTCGCCAATGCAGGCGATAAAGGTATCTTAGCAACGGCCAATCAATTACACCGCTCAAAAGCCTTCAACAAAAGTAGTACTTCTACCAACAAGTTTTACATCATCCGCTTTACACCAAAAGCCAACGCCGGCTTTGGTCGCTAGAACGATGCGATGGTGCCAATGCAAGGCATTGGCACTTACATTTACAACCAGTAATGAATATCAAACTGAATAAAATTTATTAAGTGGCAACGTGCGATGACGATTTCCTGTAGCTGAGAAGATGGCATTTGCAACGCTTGGCGCAACAGGTGGAACCCCAGGTTCGCCCACACCACCCGGCGCGTTGCTCCCCCCGTCCATTATATGAACATGTATTGCAGGGCACTGTGACATTCTTAGTACGGGATAATCATGGAAATTAGATTGCCTCACCGCGCCGTTATCAATATCTATTGTTCCCATTAGCGATAATGACAACCCAAAAATCATCGCACCTTCCATCTGAGCACGAACTCTATCTGGGTTGACTACGGTTCCACAATCAATAACGCAATGCATTTCTTCTACAGCCAATTTTTTTTCAACAACCTTTACCTTTGTTGCCACCGCAACATAGCTCACGAAACTTCGGTGAACAGCGAGCCCCCACCCTTGCCCATTGGGTAACGCTTCGTTTAAGGGGGCGTTCGACAATAAAGTTTCAACAACCTTACGATAGCGTCGCGTTGAGTATGGGTGGCGCGTTAGTGTTTCGGAGTAATTGGTAAATTCAAAATTGTATTCTTCTTTGTGATCGATATCTTTATCCTTGGCAAGATTAGCAAGGATAAAATCAGACATGGACAAATCTACCTTGTGTGCCGCCTCATCTACCGCACAGTTTAACGCAAATGCATGTTGAATATTGCATACAGAGCGCATCCAGCCGATTCTAACTGGACTATCTGCCATTGCCTTTTCAAATAACGCATTATCTACATCGTAAGGGAAGTCTGCAAAACCGAGGCTCAACTCAAAATCTTGGGGCGTATTCGCCTTATGATCGAATGTGGATAATATGGTGGGATAAGCCGTAAGGCGGTGCCATGCTAATAATTTACCCTTTTTATCAATACCCACTTTTATTTTTTCCACTGCTCCAGCATGATAGTAACCGTGCTTGATGTCATCCTCTCTAGTCCAAACCACTTTAATGGGTTTCGATATTCTTTGCGAAAGAAAAACAGCTTCGTTTACAAAATCAGATTTTGATTTTCGACCAAATGCGCCGCCGAGAAGCGTTGGGGTAACTATAAACGATGATTCAGGCAAACCTGTAAGTGCCGCGGCGTTTTGCATTGTCGATTGCGGATCTTGGACACTTGCATAAATTTCGCACTTGTTGTCTTTGAACCACGCTGTCGCCGCGGGTGTCTCCATTGGTGCGTGAGCAAGATAAGGGGTTTGATAACTCGCTTCTAGAATTAAATCCGACTGCTCAAAGCCTTTTGTAACGTCACCTTTTCCTCCTACTTTTTCAGGTAAATCAGATAGGCTCTTTCTCCACATATCAAACGAAGGTTCAGAATTCACCTCCCTATTCGCTTCACCTTCTTCGTTATAAGTCCATTTAACATTTAGTAATTTTCGACCTTGCATGGCTGCCCATGTATTGGTAGCAATCACTGCGACACCAGCTAACGGGAAATACACAACCGTCTCCTTGGTCGCAGGCATTTGTATTACCTCTTGCACTCCCGGAACTGCTAATGCGGCAGCTCTATCAAATGACTCGACTTGACCGTGAAGCACCGGGCAACGCTCGATAGACGCAATTAGCATTCCTGGCAAGGTCACATCAATGCCAAAACACGCTTTTCCTGATGTAATATCATCAATGTCAACGATAGTAATGCCTTTCCCAATATATTGATAATTGGAAAATGGCTTAAACTTTAATGTGTTTGGCTCGGGTATCGATTGTTTGCTAGCAAGTTCGGCCAAATCTCCATAAGCGAGAGTCTTATCGTTTTTCTTATTAAAAACTCTCCCGTTTTTTGCAAAAACGTCTTGTAAAGAAACCTGCCAATACTCCGCACCAGCACTTTCTAGCATTGTGCGTGCAGAAGCGCCTACTTCTCGCAATTTATCCCAAAAAAGCCGGATGCTAGTGGACCCATCGGTATTTTGATTTCCGTATGCCTTGTTACCACGTCCTTGAATAACCCTAACCATTTCCCAGTCGGCCTCGAGTTCGTCGGCAATAATTTGAGCAATACCAGTTTTTGACCCCTGCCCCATTTCTGAGCGATGAGAAACTATGTCTATGGTGCCATCGGTATGGATTGACACAAATATATTAAGCCGATGATGAGGCGCTATAGCGTCAAATTTTATACGCGATGAGTCACTTGCACCTAACGCATATGTCGTATTGCAGGCCAATAACAGTCCTGAGCCTGCTACGCCAGATAACCTTAGAAACTCTCGGCGAGATAATTTTGCTAGAAATGCAGTTGGTGGCGCTATCATTTTTTATCACCTGCTTGATTGCTTTGCATTAGCTTTGATGCGTGCTTAATTGCCGCTTTGATCCTCGGATAGGTACCGCAACGACAAATATTACCTGACATAAACGCATCAATATCAGCATCACTTGGTGAAGGGATGTGATTTAACATCGACAACGCGCTCATGATTTGTCCCGACTGGCAATACCCACACTGAGGCACATTGTATTCTCGCCATGATATTTGAATAGCGTGTTCCTGCCCTTCTTTACTAACACTCTCGATCGTCGCAATTGCAGAACCTTCCACCACTCCTACGGGTGTAATACACGAACGCACAGCCTCGCCATTTACATGGACTGTGCAAGCACCGCATAACCCCATACCGCAGCCAAACTTTGTTCCTTTCTTATTAAGCACATCACGCAATACCCATAGAAGCGGCATGTTTTCCTCCACATCTACTGTGTGTTGTTCGCCATCAATGTAGAGTTTCATCATGCGTTAGTTACCGCCACTATTAGTAAAAGATACGAGGTCATCATTACGTTTCTCCCATTGTATAGAAAAGGCATACGCCAGCTGTGAGGGTGAATTCGCTTTGAGTTTTATCCGCAGCCCATCCATATCTTGCTTCCAATATTCGATGTAGTTGCCATTCAAGCTCTTTACAGAAGTGACAGCATCGTGTTCTAGGCTGTTGTTTAAGGATAAAGATGAAATTAGGATTTCTTCATGCGGCATACCTAGGGCAATTGCATATAGCGTATTATCGTTTTGAGTAAATCTTATATCTTGAGCGGTATAGTCGACATGTTTTGTAAAATGACCACTATTTGACATTTTAGTAGGACCTTCACCAAAAATTTTCCATGGTCGGGTTTTATAAATTGCCTCGCCGTTTATATGAAGCCAATTACCCAGCTCCTTCAATACAGCTTTTTGATCCTCAGGAATAGTGCCATCAAATTTAGGAGAAATATTCAGCGATAACTGACCGTTTTTGGATACAATATCAATAAAGTCATGCAGCACCCAACTGGCAGGTTTTATTTCCAAGCCCTCGATGTACGACCAACTTTGCTTCGAAATAGTATCATCTGTTAGCCATGGCAAATTGGTTAGCTTATCGCGACGGCCTTGTTCAAAATCCTCTACGGAGAAGCTGTAAGGCATGTCCCTATCTTTATGCGTTATCATGACGTCTTTACCCCATCGCCCTGCCGCATTTAAATAGTAGGAAGCAAATTCAAATCGCGCTTGCTCTGGGATTAAATCCAGCCAAGTGTCAAACCACACAATGTCGGGCTGATATCTATCAACAACTTCTTTTAAACTGCCTAACCAGAATGTATCTATCCACTCTTCTTCTTCCATATTACCGTATAGAATCGCCAATTCAGGATCATTTGACGAAGTTGCTAAGCCATCAACCCATGGAAAGTGTGAATTCCAGTACATGTGATACATATCCAAGTGGCCATACTTTTGCAAGGCCCGTTCATATGACTGCCCCTTATAGCGCTGTAAATTTCTAGCGTGATGAAAAGTGGTAATAAGCTTCATTCCCCTCTTTCTCAACTCTGCTGTGATTTCCCCTGTAATATCGCGTTTAGGGCCGATATTAGCCGAGTTCCAAGGAGTAATTTGACTATCCCACAACGCATAGCCGTCGTGATGCATAGCAACAGGCCCCGCAAATTTAGCGCCTGCTAATTCAAACAAATCTACCCATTCTGCAGCATCAAAGTGTTCAGCGGTAAAGCGCGGAATCATATCGTGATACGCAAATTCTGAAGGGTGCCCAAAATTTTGAGTATGCCAATCGAGAAGCTCAATATGATAGCCTGGTTTCTTTCCTTGCCAGCTTTCAGGTGGCACTTTAAAGTGCATCCATCGGGGGTACCATTCGTTTCCTTTTGCGGCTACTGTGTAGGGGCCCCATGTAAAGTAAATTCCCAATTTTGCATCTCTGAACCAGTCAGGCACAGCATAATGACGAGCCAACGATTTTTCATTCGCAGTGTAAATTTCTTGAGCTTGTGCTTTTGAAGCAAAACACAGCATCGATACGAATAGCGCAAATATTGCTAATAGTGCGTTTAACGTCCCTATTTTTTTCATAGTGTTGAGTCTTTTACTAGTACAATTTAATCCGCTGGATACTGTCTTCATACATGTTGCCGTCACTTGAGGTAAATACCACTCTTAGCATGTAGTATTCTCCTGGTTTTAAATTAGAAGAGGGCAACAAACCTTGCAGATTAATAGAGGCGGTGGCGCTGCCTTGTTCGGTGTATAGCACTGACGAATCTACTTCAATTCTATCTTCTAAAGGAATGAGGCCTGATGAGCGGTGACGCAACCAAAACTGCATGCCCCCTTCATCTGCGGCAATTACGTTTTGGCCAGTTCCTGCATGATATTTTACTGTCAGCGTAAGAGGCTTTGAGCTATCTATACCGTTCAGTTGAAGATCCTCTTTATCAAGGATGTTTACGAATGGTGTCCTCTCAACTTTCGAGGCAAGCTGTTCTTTTAGAAAAACAGAATGAACGGAGGGCTCACTAGGTTTGTGCTTCCCTACGGTAAAAATTTGGTTAATTGAAGGCTTTTCGATTACGAGGGTTTCACCATTTCTCCAGCGTATTTGTACTTTGTTTATATGAGCAGTATTTCCAAGCCCAAAATGTACAATATTGAGGAAACTCTGGGAAAATATTTCCCCGGCTGAACCAACGCGTTTTCTGAACTCACCGGCCGGTGTAGTTAATGTTACATAAGCGCCTAATGCATCTACATTGCTTTTTGGAGAGTAACCAACATTAATTAATGCATAGTTACTCTTGCTAGTATTATTTTTGCCATTGTTTTCGTACAGATACCAATAGCCATGCTCGCTTCCAGAAAGAATATCGAGGTAACCATCAAGGTTAAAATCGAACGCTTGCCCCATATCTCCGAAGCCAGGCCCACCGTGATCACTTGCGCCGTGCATTGTTGATGTTTCGAACTTACCCTTTCCAGTATTCAATAACATAACATCAGCAATTCGCTTATCTACTCTACCCCAACGATAAACGAACAAATCCTGATAAGAGTCGTTGTTGAAATCGCCTGTAGTAACTCCCAGTGCATTGCCCCCTAGAGGAATTTCCCACTGAGCTGAAACGTCGAAAAAGCGACCATCTCTATTTTCTAAAAGCACGTCCTGAATGTTTCTATTTTCAGGTTCGAACGCTGGATTTGCTGCGGTAACACCCTGTAAGGTAAAAAAGAAGGACCAAAAGATATTGCCATTTCTTACCAACTCTGCGTTCCACTTCCCATCACCTAGATAACCAAAGTAGACGCCATTATCTTGCCGTATTTCAGGCCAGCCTCTCGCCATCTCGGAATTAAAAGTGAATTGACCACCAGACTGAATATTGTGTACAGCTTTGCTTGCCCCTAAATAAATAGGGTAGTCTTTACCTCTAAATCCCATCTGACCTAGAAAGTAATAATTATTAAGGGTAATTGAGTCATCCGCGCTAAAGCTGAAACTGTCCCGGCCTTCATACCCTCTTGTTTTTATAGCAAAAGATTTTGAAATAGGGTCAAAATCCAACGAAGGAGCTTCGCCAAAACCGTGCTCGAATTCTTTGCCTCTCGCAAGATATAGATCAAGATCGCCGTCATTATCTATATCAATGTCGGCGATAGCCATAACCTGCCGAATGTCTTTTATCTCTAATGGCAACAAAGACGATACGTCAGTGTAAGTAAAGTCACCGTTTCCTTGCCACAAAGTTAAAGGACCGTACATAATGACGTCGTCAATACCGTCGTTATTAAAATCGGTGATCAGCGCTCTCGACGCCCTAACATCTTCTATCCCCGGTACTGATTTATAAACAAATCGTCCCTTGCCTTTATTCTCAAAAAACATATGCTGCGGCTTACTGTGCGTTAAGCTTGTTTCGTTAATAACGAAGAGATCTAAGTCTCCATCGAGATCCACATCAGTAAACCTCGCGCCACGCCCACGGCCACCTTTGTCTATACCTGCATCGCCGGTAAAACGAACAAAGTTCCCGTTGTCGTTCACATAAAAATAGGAAACTGAAGGTGTGGTTCCATTACCTCCGCCTCGAGTGAGCATTAAGTCAAGGTCACCATCGTTGTCATAATCGCCAAGAGCCGTTCCATGCAAGTCTTGCATTAGCCAGCGAGAAAGGTTGCGAGAGTGCTTAGTTACTGTGAAATCACCATTATTCCAGTAAATCTTGCTACTTTCCGCATTATGATTATTTACAACGAAATCGTAATCACCGTCTTGGTCAATATCAGCTACAGAGGGCCCGCCATATTTTAGAGATGGCACTTTGTCTATTCCGGCTTGCTCAGTAATATCGAAGAAGGAGGGAAGTGCAATTGACGATTTCTCGATATGCCAATCTAATAGAGTTAACTTACCGTTTATTGTCTTTAGCGTGAGAGCTTTTTCTCCTGTTGATTCAAACGCTATCAGCGAATGCAAAGTTTGCCCCCCTAGCTCGGGTACATTGACATTATCGACCAGTAGCTTGTTACCTGCTAAAACAGAAAACCTAGTAAGGCGTGAATGATTATTGACTCTAAATACCACTTTATAAGCATGTGATTCAGTAACATTCATAGAAACAACCAAGGGTTGTTGCGGAGTAATTATACGACCGTGGTGCTTTTCATGGTTATAAGTGCACCCAGCTATAGCAATTAATAACGCTAGCAAACACGCTATAATCGCAAGATTCGATAACCAGTTCCCCTGTTGACGCGTATCTTCCTTTGCAATTCGCAACCTACACTGATTGATTTTTTTCACAGGTTATCTCCGACCTTTACCAACTGATCAGCGGGCAAATCTTTAATCGTAGTTACTTCTCTATCTCTCCATTGAACACGGACTTCTTCTATAACCTCTTGCGTACCTAGCCCCACATGAACAATATTCAGCAGACTTTGCGAATGATTCGCATTGGGCGAACCAACAAGCGTAAAATGTTGCTCACTAGCGGTTTTTACCCAAACTTTGGCCCCCATGGGATCAATGCCGTTTGGCGAATAACCTATGTGTAGCAGAAGGAAATGATTTTCAGTAGATGGTGTGACGTTGTGATACATATGCCACTTACCGTTATCATCATCACCACTTAAAATATCGAGCTTGCCGTCAAGATTGAAATCAGCCGCGATCCCCCCGTCGCCATGAGAATCCATTCCCACTTCACTTGTAGCGTTGTGATGTACTGACTCTTCAAAAATATACCCCCCCTGATTCAGTAACATTACATCAACCACCCGGCGTTTGAGCTCACCGAATCGATAAACGAAAAAGTCAGCTAGCCCGTTATTATCAAAGTCACCTGCTGTTACCCCCCAGTTGTTATCACGAGTTGAATTGGGAAGAACATTTGAAATGTCGGTTAATACTCCATCGTCATTGCGTAAAAGCACATCAGGCACAGACAAATCTTGAGGCTGCCATTGCGCCTCATATTTTTCTACTCCAATTACAGACGCTCTCAAATCCCAAGCTAAGTCAGCGGCCATGTTCCACTCAAAGCGCCACTTGTTGTTGCCTAAGTAGCCAATGTACCACCCTGTTTCTTCAACTTTATCGGGAAAGCCTTCTGCTTCTGTTGGTAAAATGGTTACTGGATTGACAGGGGTTGCTATCTGGCGCTTATTTCGCCCAATAAATACAGGCATGCTCTTCAATAGATTTGCTCGGGGAAAGTGATAAAAGTCTGTCAAGGTAAGTGCATTATCAGCGTGAAGATACATGCCGTCGTGCCCCTTACTCCCCTTATCCCTCAAGTCTAAGCGTTTTCGCTTTTGGTCAAAACTTACGGCGTTATTTGCAATGGTGTAATACAGCTTCCCTCTCGCAAAGTAGTAGTCAAGGTCTCCGTCATTATCAATATCCGCCTGCGCTACTGTAATAGTTCCAGGATAGTTCTTACTGTTCTGAGGAAATACCGAAGAAGACGTATTTGTGAACGTTAAATCACCGTTTCCCTTCAATATCGTGCTTTTATCATAGCTAGTAAACGCAATAATGTCGGGTACATTGTCATTGTTATAATCTGTAATAAGCAGACGTTCAGCTTCAATATCTTCGAAACTAGGACTGCGAAAGTAATCGAACTTCCCATTTCCTAGATTTTCAAAAATAATGTTTCGAGGTGTCGACTCATTAAGCATTTTAGCCGCATTGATCTGCAAGAAATCGAGGTCGCCATCATTGTCAAGGTCAACCCAGCGGACGCTTCGCCCCCGGGCCCCCAGCTTTGATACCCCAGCAGCCTCTGTTACATCAGTAAAAATTCCATGGTCGTTGCGCAGCATTCGCTGAGGAGAAGGGTGCAGACCGTTTCCCCCTCCCACAGATAGCAAAATATCATTGTCGCCATCTAGGTCGTAATCACCCGCAGCAATACCGTGCAGATCAACTTTCGGAAATATTGTTTCATGCTCTACATAGCCGTTAGCAGACGTTGCCATAAACAACTGTACGGGAGTAGAGTCATGGTTTGTTAGAAGTAAATCGTAAAAACCGTCTTGGTTTAAGTCGGCGACAGAAGGGCCTCCATACTTCCAATTGGGCTGCGTGATTAAACCTACTTGCTCAGAAACGTCAGAAAACACAACCTTTGCAGTACCGTCTTGCTCGTGTGTATTGCTACATCCCACTACCACTGCCGCACTTAAACAAGCCGTAACAAGAGCCGAAAATACAATAGCGCAATTCTTTTTGTTCATAAGTGTTCTTTGACCAATGTTTATTTAAACCTGCTTGGCCGGCACACGCAGCTGCCAGCACCACAGAATGATGACAACTGTTAACAATATACAACAAAGAACAAAGTTTCAACAAATAACTACATCTCGTTTACAACTAGATGTTGCGAGATTTGAAAAGAATTAAAATGAAGAGAAGGACGGAGTTTTCTTAGCTCCGTCATTATGAACACACGAAATTAAAGCAGGTCGGTAAGACTTTGGGATGGGTCGGCTAATTTCGACTTATCAATAAAGGCATTTTTGTCAATCGCTCTGCCACCAAGTACATATGATTTAGGTGAGTTAATTGCTTCAACACTTACTAGTTTATTTTGCACAAAGTGCCAAACCGACAGCGCTTCTTTTGACTCTTGGCGTGTAACCTGACAATCTGCGTTTACAGGAAGGCCTACCATTTGAAGTTTCATGTTGTACTGATCTGACCAAAACCATGGTATTGCTTTATAATTCTGCAGTGGAGCAGCATCACCAGCGTTAGCTACGGATATTTGCTGTATATTTTTTGCCGCAACCTTGGCCTGCTCCAACGCGTTTTGTACTGATTCAATATGGCTGTTTTCACCATACAATGGATGAGTAAAGCTAGTACAATCTCCAATAGCCCAAATATTCTTAATCGAAGTCTGCATGTGCGTGTTGACGCTTATTGCACCTCTATGGAGTGACGTGCCAGCCTCTTGTGCAAGCTCGCTATTCACTCGCACACCGACCCCGAGTAATATAGCGTCGGCGCGATACCGCTCACCATTATCACAAACTATCCATTGAAAACCTTTATCTGTGTCTCGTTCTACCGCGCTTACGTTACGCTGACATAAAATCGTCGCTCCATTTTCCTGATGTATTCGGGCAACATGATTTGACACAGATTCGCTGGCAACACGAGCAAGAATTCTCTCTTCGCGCTCGATGACAGTAACGCTGGCCCCAGCTTTACGCAACGAAGCGGCTGCTTCGAGGCCGATATACCCTGCCCCGACTATTACAATGTTTAAATTACTTATGTTTTCGCGTTTAGCATGCATTAGTGATTTGAGTGCAAGAGCATCCTTTGCATTTCGCATCACGAGACAATTTTCTGCGACATTGAGACCAGGTATTGATGGAATAATTGGAGACGCACCAGTAGCGAATACCAAATGCGTGTATTTGATAGAGTAACCATTTTCTGCGTTACCTGAGCCACCTTTGTTAAACGAAACTATGTTTTCTTTAGCATCAACTTTCGTAACCATAGCCCCTAGAAATAATTCAATGTCTGCTTGCTCGTAAGCGCTCTTAGCTTTTAACGGTGCCGGGGCGTCATCCAACGGCGTATTAAGAAATGCTTTAGAAAGCGGTGGGCGGTGATAAGGCAAATGCGTATCGGCATCAATAAGCACTAACCTTCCACTAAACCCTTGCTTTCTCAATTCAAATGCACAGTTAACTCCAGCATGACTCGCGCCTACAACTATGCACACCGGCTCTGATTGTATTTGTTCAGACACTATGGTTACCATTGCATTAATCTCTTACCACTGTGACGCTTATGCCACTTATTTCGTCAGATAGTGCCACTTGACAGCAAAGACGACTTGTTTCACTAACACCTTCTGCAAGCTCTAACATGTCTTTTTCAATATCGTTTGGCTCTCCTACACGAGCATAATCTTGCTCGGAAACACGAACATGACAGGTGGCACAAGAGCAGACTCCACCACAGTCACCATCTATCCCAGGAACGTTATTCGCTACAGCTAGTTCCATTAAAGAACCCGATTCGCCCTGCGCATTGATTGTTTGTCCATCTGCGGTAATAAAAGTTACGTTTATCATTTCTATGTCCTGTACTAAAGTGATGCTTATCTATGAATTAATATTTTGTTAAGCGTAATTTGAAATATTCCTAAAGTATCAACTACATTGCATTCGCACACGGCAGCAGCTACAGCTTATGTAATCGCACATTTAGTGAATGAAAGCCGACTTTGCGCTTAACGTCCCCCCAAATCTCAATGTTCTCTTCATATTGCCCTACTTCAATAGCAGAGACTTTTTGGGTCAGTTGCAGAATCCAAATCCTCAATAGTGCTCGAGCATGAGTGGCGCCTAAACAGTTGTGGATCCCGAAGCCAAAAGCAACGTGGGGGTTGGTTTTACGCGTTAAATCCACCAGATTTGGGTTTTCAAATACGGTTTCATCACGATTAGCAGAGGCCCAACAAAGTGAAATACGAGTATCATTTTCCACTTGATGTCCGTTGACCTCGCCATCTGCGGTAGCCACACGTCCCATATGCGTTAATGGAGAAAAATAGCGAATTAACTCCTCAACCGCGTTATTTACAAGCTCAGGTTGTGTGCGTAAGAGTGCTAAATCATCTTTATTTTCGGAAAAATATGCCAACGTATTAGTTAGCGCGTTGATAACCGTGTCGCGGCCGCCTGCAAAAGTAAGGACCATAATGCCTTTTATCTCTTCATCGGTTAGTGCTTTACCTTCCACTTCGGCAGCGAGCAATTGACTGTAAATATCTTCTCCGGGGACTTGTTTTGCTTTGGCTATTTGTTTATCTAAATAGTCATAAAGAACGTTGGCTTTTCCAGCATCAAGAGGGTTGTCATCACTTCTAAAAACATGCGTACCCCAACTAATCCATGTTGCGGCCTCGGCGAATGGTACATTTAATAGCGTTGTTAAAGCCTGTGACTGCACAACTAATGCAATTTCATTGACCGCCTCGGTATACGTATTACTATTAGTTAGTAAACTATCAAGCATGTCACTTACAATACTATTAAGTCGCGCTTGATAAGAGTCTTCCAAAGGACGTTTAAACCAAGGCTCAAGCAAGGTTCTAAAGCCTTTGTGGGCAGGAGGGTCTACTTCAAAAGGTATTTGCCTTATATCTCTAATGGCCACTTCAGAAGGAACGACAATGCGACCTGGTTTTGCCCCAGATTGAAACAATTTCCAGTTGTGCGCCGCTTTTCTCACCTCTTTTAGTCCCAACACTATTGTCACAGGATCACTTTGATCATCAATAGCTAAAACTCCCTCATCACATCGATGCATTGCAAAAGCGTCATTAAAAATACTTACTTTTTTTTCTTTTGTTGCAAATGGGCAGCCGCTTTCTGTTTTCGCTTCAATCTTATTAGAATCACGACGCTGTTCAGGCTCCATTGTGCGCACTCCTATTCGTTGCTGTATGGGTTCATAGCCAAATTACTGTAGGAGTATGCTAGCAACATTTTCTTTACATTAGTGACAGGCTACTATTCAGAAATATCAAAAATATGCTCTTTTGAGGTTGTTTTGGACGATGGCAACAAGACAAATAACCAGTTAAAGCTAAAAATTCACTGTTAAAATGTGCTGCAATAATGTGATTTTGTGCACTGCTAAATACCCACTTTCATCTAAAATTAAACCTGAATGTATATGTTCACAATAGAGGATTAGACCTATGAAACGTGTTGCACTAATAACCGGAACATCAACAGGGCTAGGCATTTCACTGAGTATAAAATTAGCTAGCATGGACTTTGTCGTATACGCCACTATGCGCGATACAAATAAAAAAAGTGAGCTACTAGCAGCAGCTGAAAAGGCCAATGTAAGTATCAATATTTTGCCACTTGATGTGCAAAGCAATGAAAGTGTAAATCGAGCGGTGGCTCGCATTATCGATTCACATGGTCAAATTGATGTACTAATCAATAACGCGGGTGCAGGATGCGTGCGTACAACGGAGCATGCAAGTGAAGACGAAGTGAAGTGGGTAATGGATGTAAACTTCCATGGTGTAGTGCGCTGTACAAAAGCCGTACTACCTCATATGCGTTCTGCTGGACAGGGAAAAGTTATCAATATCAGTTCTGTTGGCGGTCTGGTTGGCCAACCTTTCAGCGACATATATTGTGCAGCAAAGTTTGCTGTGGAAGGTTATACTGAATCACTTGCAAGTTATATTACGCCGAATTTTGGCATTCAGTTTTGCTGTATAGAACCCGGTGGTATCAGCACTGAGTTTGCTAATAATGTAGTAGCTCAGATCCAATCTAACGGCCCGCTTCCTGATGATGAATACAAAGCGGTGTTTGAAAAATTCTTAGCTAGTGGAGCTGGAAATGAACGTGGAAATCTTTATCAAACCGCAGATGAAGTTGCTGACGTCGTAATAAATGTAGTTAAAGAAGATACTATGCCACTTCGCAGAAGAACTTCCGAGTGGGCCGAAACTTTCTGCTCATTAAAAACACAGGCTGACCCTGACGGTTTAAAACAAGTTGCATTAGTAAAGCGTACGTTCGGATAACTCGATGGCAGGCAATACAAAGTTCTACGAACATATTGGTGACTACCTTAGTGCTATTGGTGTTGATGCCCCCGCTCACCCATTGGTTGCTTCGCTAAAGCTTAAAGAAAAAGAAATAGCGGAGCGGTCATCTAATGTTGAACCAGGCACGATGCTTTCGGGTGGCTTTTACTTTTTGTCGTTAAAACAAATCGTTGAAGGCCAAGTTCATTATGGGCAGACCCATTATGACTGCCAAACGGGCACTTTGTATGCCATTGCTCCAGAGCAACGCGTTGCTACCTTTGACATTAAAACGCGGGGCGACGTCAGGATTCTGCTGCTTCACCCCGATTATATTCGAGGACACGCTATAGAGAGCCTGCTTCGAGAGTGTGGTTTTTTCCACTATCAAATTAACGAAGCGCTTCACCTGTCGATTTCTGAAAAGCAAACACTGGCTAATATATTTGACGCATTAACTGCAGAGCTTTCGGGGCCCTACGAACCTTCAAGTCGAGATATTATCTTATCTAACATCACCACCCTTTTGCATTATTGTTTACGATTTTATCGACGTCAATTTCTACAACGGCGGGAAATATTTAGTGATTGGTACGGTAGACTCATTAAAGAGCTTGATAGATATTATGCCCGTGAAGCCTGCCACCAGTTACCTGAACTTCAAGAAATGAGTGATGCGTTAAACGTTTCGAGTCGCTATCTAAGTGATGCACTTAAGGCGCAGATGGGACTAAGTGCAAAGGCGTGCATGCAGCAGTACATCATCGACAAAAGTAAAAGCATGCTGTTAGCCAACATGCAAAGTGTTAACGAAATCGCTTACGCATTAGGGTTCGACAGTCCAAATTATTTTAGTCGTTTATTTAAATCAAAAGTAGGCGTTAGTCCTAACCAATACAGAAAGCAAAGAGCGGAAAAGCATTAAACTCGCTCACTCTGTATTTGTCATTGAAGCGCGAAACTGCCTTGGCGTTTTTGAGAACTGCTTCTTAAATTGTGCAATAAAGTGAGATGGACTAGAAAAGTTTAGCTCATAACTTATTTGTGTGATTGACAATGTTGATTGGCTGAGTAGCCTTGCTGCGCTGTATAACTTATGACGCAGCGCGTATTCAGAGAAGTTAACGCGAAAAATCTGCTTAAACATACGTGAAAAATGAGATGGCGATAAATGACACATATTTGCCGCTTCAATTAAAGAAAGCTCTACTGCTGATTGGCTTCTAAACTGATTAATAACTGGCAACATTTTTTCATAAAGCGGAGAATAGGTTATTGGCTGATTAATACCTCCTAGAGCGGGTTTGGCATACTCTCCAATAGTAAGTATCAACAATTGCAACAGTACTAAACTGCGGGCGCTATTAGGATCTTGCTGGTAACTCTCTAACAACCAGTGAACTTGCTGTTGTATTTCGGTGATGCGAGACTTGGGGAGTCGTAAATGTAAACCGTGTTGGAAAAAGGCATTGGCTTTTGCCATTTTTTCGTCGCCCAATACGTGCGGCATAAACTGGACAATAAACCAAGATTTTTCTCGATCGCTGCAACTGAAGTTATGCGTTTCAAGTGCAGGAGTAAACACGATATCAAAATCGTCTAATTCTGACTCTCCCTGACTGTAAAAGTACTGCCCTTCTATTTTCTCAAAAATAATAAATTCATGAACTTCATGAAAATGCATAAAACAATGATATGGGTCTCTTTCATCGTATTTAACATGATGCACTTCAAAATTTCGTCCCTTTTCTATACAGAATGGTTCACAGTACACCGATTTATTCACTGTCAGACTCCTTGAACTCGATAGTTCACAACCCGTTTAAAAAGCAACTTATTACTGTGTTCAGTAATGCAATAAAAATGACACTAAACAGGGTAATTAAGAAATTATTTTGAGCATATTTAGCATATAAATGACATTTAGGATACTTAGCGCTAAACGTTAACGATAAAACAGGTTTTGGCCAAACACACGGGCTCGTAGAAACAGCAAATTTTTGACATTTAATCACGGCATAATGACAGAAGCCCTTCAAGCACTGTGTTTCAATGATTAACATTCTGTTAATAATTATAAAGTACCAAAATGATCCCATCAAAATCTGTCACATCAGACGGCAACGGCAACATCACTGTAGAAACCATATTTGTAGGACAGCCAAATACGGGGGAAGTACTCGTTAAAGTAGTCGCTGCTGGACTATGTCATACTGACTGGGATTCTATTCAAAACTGGAACAAGCCATTTATTGTCGGTCACGAAGGGGCAGGAATAGTAGAAGCGGTAGGTGACGGCGTGACTCATGTAAAGAAGGGGGACAAGGTCATTTTAAACTGGGCAATTCCCTGCGGCGCATGCTTTCAATGTAGAGAAGGAAATTTACACATATGTGAAGTGAACTCCCCTGTGTGTGGTTGCGGGCTTAAGGGACATGCTCATATTGCATCAAGTCAAAAAAATAATATTCCAATTGAACGTTCTTTTCATTTAGGGACACTCAGTGAATATACTGTAGTAAAACAAGAGGCGGTTGTTGTTGTCGACTCTGCTATTCCCTTCTCGTCAGCGTCTATCGTGGGGTGCGGAGTAATGACAGGCTGGGGCTCAGTAGTAAACGCAGCTCGCGTCGAGGCAGGTGCATCAGCCTGTATCATTGGTTGCGGCGGTGTAGGACTCAATTGCATACAAGGAGCAAAGCACTCGGGTGCAGCTATCATAATCGCCATTGACATAAACCAAGATCGACTCAATCAAGCCAAACAGTTTGGCGCTACTCACGGTATTATTGCAGAAAAAGATGACCTTGATTTTCAAAAAGTCGCGCATCAAGTTCGAGAAATTTGTGGCGGCAGAGGCGCAGACTATGCGTTCGAGTGTACAGCCATTCCTGCACTAGGTTCGGCACCACTAGCATTAATAAGAAGTGCGGGCACCGCTGTTCAAGTCAGTGGTATAGAGCAGCGTATTGATTTTAACTGTGAATTATTCGAGTGGGATAAAATATACATAAACCCTCTCTACGGTATGTGTAACCCCGAACGGGATTTTGCTAAATTGCTCAAGCTTTACGAAGCAGGAAACCTAAAGCTTGATGAGTTGGTCACAAAAACTTATACAATTGACGAGATACATACTGGGTTTGATGATTTACTAAACGGTCGAATTGCGAAAGGCGTCGTTATGATGCCTGGTTTTACCAAGGATAGTTGCTAATGACAGTTAAAAGACTAGAAGTATCCAACCCTCGCTTCACTTCTGACAACCTTACATTGATTACTGTGCATTCGAGCGCCGTTAACGGGCGGCGAGATATTAGTGTTTATAATGCGCACCCTGAATCTAAAGATTTACCTGTTGTGGTTTTACTGCATGGTGTTTATGGTAATCACTGGGTTTGGATGAACCTAGGTGGTGTCCATGAGGTTTACAAACAATTGCATAAAAAAGGGCTTGGTGAATTCGTATTAGTTATGCCATCGGATGGCGCACTATGGGATGGTTCGGGTTACCTCCCATTAAAAGAGCATGGCAATTATGAAACCTGGATAGTCGAAGATGTCAAAGACGCTGTAACTCAAACCATAGATGCGGTAAGTAAGCAAAGCAATTGGTATATATCGGGTCTTTCCATGGGAGGGTTTGGGGCTTTGCGTCTAGGTGCAAAATATCCATCGGTATATAAAGGGATATCGGCTCATTCAGCTATCACCTGCATGGATGATTTTACGCATTTTGTCGACTACCCTATCGAAACCTATTGCTGTGAACATGAGTATGAAACCGATTTAATGTACTGGCTTAGTAAGAGCAAAAATGAACTGCCTTCTTTGCGTTTGGACTGCGGTTATCAAGACGTACTCTACGAAAGTAACAAAGCATTGACGAGCCAACTAAGACATGAAGGTATCTCTTTTGATTTTGAGTGGCTTGATGGTGGCCATGAATGGTCATATTGGCACAGAAACGTAGAGAAAACGCTGCGTTTTTTTGATCAGATTCAAAAGCGTTTATGAACCTTCAAAGTTGAAAAACTAACGCAAGAAAGCGCTACTAATCTTTATACTACTTACCGCTCATCGCTATTTTTTGATGAGCGGATTTTTCAATTTAATACCACAAAATATTAATTCAACAAATTTTCACTTGCGTTTTCTTTTGCATATATAGTGACGGGGTAGCCCGGAAACCGCGGGGATTCGCTATCGGCACTAATATCCACATTAAACCGGTAAGCATCTACTGTGTAGGTCTGCTTTGATACGTCAAACTCAATGGTCCCAAATCCACTTCCTTTTTCATGGGCTTTGACATATCGATTTGGTGACTCCCCTACATCCGGGTGGGCAACAGCATACACATAAATGTCATTTCCGAAAGCATCTCGATAGTTGCCGGTGTTAGGCATATTATGCTTAGGTCTCTCGACACAAGGCAGTCCCGCGTCTTCCGGTAACCACCAGCGAGGCCAGCCAACTGCAATAACGGGAGAGCAGAAAGCCCAATTGCTGTCTCTTGGTTTATGTACCCCGTATTGAGAAAGCGTGCCAAGATGAGTATCGCCGCAAATGTGCAACGCCTTTGCCTTTCTCATGATACTGACCGCACGATTTCTAGCGGAAGCGGGCCAGCCACTGCTATCGAAGTCATACTTAAGGTAACGTTCGGGGTGAGGTTGGTGCGTAGCCCCAAATTAAAACCTGCACCACCATTAAAGAATGGCGTATGGTCACTCTCCACTACTACCTGTGTGATAAAGCCAAGCTCTGGCTGAATAATAGATTGAGTGAGCAAATGCACATTCCGACAACCTTTTTTGCTACTGCAGTAAGCTTGACCACGCTTTATTTCCCAGTCTTCCACGGGGTTTGCCCATACATTCTCCCCAAAAAACGGGCCATCAAAGCGCTCGTCCCAGTCTGCTTTAAAAGGTTTATTAAAAGAACTAGATGTTAGGTTTTCATCTTGTGAGTCAGAATAATGTGTTACACAGCCTAACGAAGTCGTTACTGCGGAAGCAAGAGCGAGTTTTAGTGTTCTTCGCTTTAATAAATCAGGGCGTTCAGACATAGTAAACTCCTAAATAAAAAGGCCTTAAAACAGGCCTTTTTGTCAAACAAAAATGTGTCTAGCTACTTAAAGCGTCTTGAGTACATATTACCGTTTATCTCCCGCGCAGCCTCCACCATAGGAGCATAAGGGGTGTCGGTTACGTTAACGAAGCCCACGTTGTAGTTTTCGCCGTCATAAGCACGGCCTGAAATGGGTGAATCCATATACTGGAACCAATGGGCGCCAACAAAATAGGGATTATCGATAACGGAATGCATATAGTCTTTGTACATTTCTGCTCGGTCTTGCTGTGTAGCTGCCTGGATCAAACCGGGGTGAAATAGCCCATTGTCTCGGGCACCAAAGTGAAACTCGCCAATAATACTAGGCATGTCTATTTCTTCTAAAAATGCCCATGACTGCGGGTGTATACCTTCTTTATAAACATTGTAAGACATTACATCAACGTGCTTAGCAGCAGCTTTTACGATCTCCATCGGTTTACCCCAGTCAGGGAATCGCGCGCCCAGGTACATGTGATTAGGCATATGCTTATCTAATGCAGTGTTCACTATTTTGAAATACTGCTCACCATAGTGATATAACATTGCGCTATAGTCTTCTAATTGAGCCTCATTTCTTATCGACGAGTCAATGCCTTGATCAAACGCCTCCCATGAAGCGATGTCGGTTCCCCATACTTCATTAAGCGAATTTATATTCGAATATTTCGCTTTCATAAGTTCAGTGAAAGCTGCTTTTGTAGGTACATCTTTACCGTTTCGCTTTAGCGTATGGAGCACAATTCCGTACCGTGTTTCATTACTTTCACTTCTACCGAAACTTTTTTCATTATCAATAAATACGCCCACACACCAAGGGTTATTCTGAACTTGTTTGGCAATAGTAGCAGCAGTAATATCAGCACGACGGGCAAACTCAGGGTCAAACACATCGGGCAATGGAGCCCAAAAGTCGTTACCGCTCGACACCGTTTTAAAGTCACCAATTATCCAACCATTGGCAAAAAACGGAACTTCATTATTTTGATAGAAGCGCGGATCGGTCCAATTTCCTAACGAAGAGAAGCCCCAGTATTTCATGCGCTTAATGGTCACTTGTTCCCATGCTTCCAACGGGTCTTCACTTCCGTATTTGCGTTCCAGATTGGCTGCATAAAAGCTAAATGTTTCACCTTTTTTCACTGGGCCAGAATGAGCGCTTCCACGGTAACCAAACCACTTCCCAAGTGGTTCATCGTAAGACGGCAACCATTCAAACAAGTTGGCACGTACTTCAGATACAACATGTCTACTTGGAATAGCTTCATCATTTACCCGGTTAAGCCCCTTCGAATCTTCTGGTGTAACGCCGTCACCTCCCAAATCAACTAGGCTTTCATCAAAACCATACCCGGTCATTGTTGAAGTGTTTGATAAACGAATAATGTCTAAACCCGTTGCGAAGTAAAGATACCCTTCAGGGTCAACGAGTGCCCATTTCCCATCTACTTTTTCTGTTCTAAAATAGCCTGTAGCTGCGAGTTTAGGACCATCTTTATAACCTCCGAAGCGCGAACGATCCGGCATCAGTTTGTTATCTAGCTTTTTCGCTTCTGCCTCTCTTGCAGCTTCAATTTCTTGCTGGGAATGAATTTTTCCTGGAAATTCGACATTTGCATTCTGACCAAACTCATCAACTATTTGAGTAAGAAAGTTCTCATTCATTTCTGGATTCGGTCGTAATCTAATATTGCCCAACGCTATAGATTTATCGAATAAGTTACTTTGTACTGATATGCTTATTTCAGTAATACCCTTGAGGTTAAGATTTTTCTTGCCCCACATCGAAATAAACTGCACATCATTTGAATCCCACGTTTCAGGATTGGAACGAAAACCAGATAAAAAGTTTAGTTCCTGATTTACATTACCATCTGGAGTCGCCAAATCATGGCCGCGCATTTTGGCGTAGTACGTGGTTGTGTCCCCTCTTGGTACTGCAACACTCCGCGTATACGTCGCCCCATCAACGTCAGAAATATTTAAAAAAAGTTGAACGGGATGTTCTCCAGTATTTTTAATATCCATCGCTAGGTTAAAGTCATCTAAGTGACTCATATCCCAAGGCGTATCAGGCTTAATTGAGATGCCTGCGTAAGGATTGTCTTTACCCAGAAAGGTTATATATAAACGGCCCTCATTGGCTTGCGCTGTTGCATTAATCAGGCTTACATTACTGTCTAATGACGACTCAGAAAAGGCGATGAGCGTCTTTTCTTGCTGAAGAAGTGCGCTATGAACGTCACTTTTACCCTGTGAAACAATGTCAGTCTTCTCACTACTTTTTGTCTGTTGACAACCCAAAAGGCTCAAAGAAAGCGCCAACGCGATGGCTGTTCTATTCATTTCTTTTCTCACAATTTATTAACAATCAAAATCTAGTATAACCACATCCAAGACAACATTAAACTGTTAACAATACAATTTGTGACTTTTTTGTTGTACGCTTAGCTAAAATTTTATTCGACGCTTAATATTTAGGGCAGGTTTGCTAGCTGTGCTTTTAAAAATCTGGACATTTCACAAAATAAAGTTAACAATTTATCGATGATTAAATTCTAAAATAATGAAGAGTCTTATGAAGCCTAAAATACTCTCAGTGCGTGATCAGATAGCAGATGTTTTACGCTCAGACATTATATCCGGTGAGCTTGCGCGAAATACAGCTTGCAGAGCGCTTCGGTGTTTCAAGAGGTCCCATTCGAGATGTGATACTCAAACTGACAAAAGAAGGCCTTTTAATTAGTAAAAATAACGTTGGTGCGTCGGTAAACAACCCACTGCCAGCGGCCCTTCAAAAACTCAGTATTGATATGCGAAAAAAGATTGAGGAGTTTGCTGCTAAAGAAATTATTGGCCTTATATCCAAAGAGCAACTTGCAGAAATGGATAAGCTTATTGCCATTATGCAAGAGCATTTTGAGAAACAAGAGTATACTGAGCTCACCAAGGCTGACATAGCTTTTCACCAGTACTTTGTAGAGCTTGCTGGTGGAGAAGACCTACTTAATTTATGGTACCCCATCGTTATCCGTATGCGCATGAACTATCAGCGTATCAAAACCTCAGATAAGCTCGTTGAAGAGCATAGAGATATCGTTGATGCGTTTAAGAATGGAGACGTAAAACAAGCTGTCGCGGCAATTCGGAAAAATATCAAATAACGCTACGCTTACCCCTTTAAAGTCATGAATCTAAAGTGTCGTTTTAGGCACTTTAGTTCGCCCAACTCATGTCTCTCTATATATATCAGTCTTTCTTTTCCTCATCCTTTTTTGTAACACTTGACATTTTGTTAACAATTAACGTAAAACAATAATGACGTTGTGGCACCTGCTTAACTGCGTTTTCTAGTTTTCGCGAGCCTTATGTGTTTTGAAATTGAAGGTACTTCTATGAAAAAACTGTTTATTTGGATACCTTTTGCATTCTGCCTAAGTGTTTCATCCTTTTGTTTAGCCCAAGAAATACAACCAAATATTCTACTCATTGTTTCTGATGATGCTGGCTATAGTGATTTAGGAAGCTTTGGCGGCGAAATAGCAACCCCAAATTTAGATGCACTAGCAGCTAACGGCCTTAAGCTTTCGCGGTTTTACAGTAACGCAAGATGCAGTCCAACTAGGGCATCACTCCTAACGGGTGTAGAAGCAGCTCACGTGGGTTTCGGCGGTGGCGTTGTCGGGGACTGGGAACGGGAGTTACCTTTTTCAGCACACCGCGCACGTTTAAAGTATGAACAACCTTTAATTTCAGAGCTGCTTCTTGATTCCGACTATCAAACAATGATGGTAGGTAAATGGCATTTAGGTGGAAGCTACATTAAACAGCACCAAGAAGAAATGGCACCTAAGTGGAAAGCTGTCCACCCTCCACAAATGGCACTAACCGCTCAAGAAATGGAATTAGACTATTTGGCACTGCCGCCACAACGAGGGTTTGAAAAAAGCTTTGTATTTCACGGTGCACAAGGAAATCTATTTTATCAGCCTGGCCTTCCACATCCCTATTACCACAACAACGAACCAGCCGAACTCAAATACAAACAGCAATATGATATGCGATGCTATAGCGACACCGACTATAGCAGGAAACATTACTCAGCCTGTGATGGCAAGAAAGGTATAGCATTTTATGCGACCGATGGCATTACGGATGAAGCTATCTCGATGCTAAAGCAAACAACAATAAAAGATAAACCGTTTTTCATGTACGTTGCTTACCGAGCACCACATAAACCGCTTCAAGCACCAAAAGAACTTGTCGATAAGTACAAGAAAAAATACTCGGATCTGACCAGTATCGCTAAAGGCCGACACAAGCGACTTGTTTCTCTTGGAATGTTTCCCAAAGAAGCAGAAGCGAGAGATACAAATGCATTTTACAACAATATGCCGGCAGAGAAATATACACAGTATGTTGAAAAAGCGTCTTTCCACGCAGCTATGATGGAAAAATTAGATGACAACGTGGGGCGACTTGTTTCCCAACTAAAGGAAGCGGGTCAGTTGGATAATACGTTAATTGTTTACCTTTCAGACAACGGCGCAGCTTCTCACATAGGCGACCTTATGAATCAGCCCTATGCTGGAGTAAAAGCGCTGCTTTGGGAAGGTGGGGCGAGAACTCACGCCATATTACATTGGCCCAACACAATACAGCCAGGCTCATTGTCTAACGACATAGTATGGGTAGGCGATCTATTCTCTACCTTTATTGAGCTTAGCGGGGCGGAGTTTCCTCAAATATTTCGCGGCAATACTCCTCGCCCGCCCGATGGACGAAGTATCGTTCCTTTACTTAAAGGTAAGCAATTACCCCCTCCTATTGAGTTATATAACAATGATAAGGGACAGCAAAGTGTACTGTATAAAGGTAAGTGGAAGCTTCTTATTGAGCCCGGTTGGTATTTACAAACGCTCGCAAAACCAGGTGTAGCAATTGAGCTATATGATATTGAGAACGACCCTGGGGAGGTGAACAATGTTGCGGACATGCACCCTGAATTAGTGAAGCGCTTAACAACAATGGCTGAAGAATGGAAGAGCAGAAACAAGATTATAGATTACAGGCACATTATCAAAATTAAGCCTAATGACCCGTATTAAACCTCTAACTTAAAGGTACTAAGACATGCGAGTAGCCTACTTGTTACCCTTTTTTTTCGTCCATTCCGTCTCAGCTAAGGATTGGGATGCTTACCCAGTACCAGTGGATGCAGGTGAAGGAATGAAATGGCAACTTCATCCGTTATCAGATGACTTTAACTATGACGCACCCGCTGAAAACAAAGGACATAGCTTCGCTGAGCGCTGGTATGAAGGATTTATCAATAGCTGGAAAGGACCTAGTCGTACAGAATGGCATCCACACCAGTCTTTTGTAAAGGACGGTAAATTGCAACTTTCTGCCAGTCGAAAACGTTTATCGCAGAAAATAATGATGGGAAGTATCACATCTCATGATTCGCTAACTTACCCACTCTATGTAGAAGTAAAAGCTAAGATAATGAATCAAGTATTAGCGTCAGACTTTTGGCTTTTGAGTAAGGACTCCACCCAAGAAATTGATATTCTTGAAGCATATGGTGGAGATCAGCCGAACAATAAGTGGTTTGCAGAACGACTTCACTTAAGCCATCACGTTTTCATAAGAGAGCCGTTTGCAGATTACCAGCCAAAGTCCGAAGACACATGGTATTACAACGGCACTACGTTTAGAGATGAGTTTGTCAGAGTTGGAGTGTATTGGCGCGATCCTTGGCACCTAGAGTATTTCGTTAATGGCAAAAAAGTAAAGGTCTCGTCTGGTAAAGATGTTATCGACCCGCACAACTATACAGATGGCAAAGGACTGAATAAACCTATGCAAGCCATCTTTAATTTGGAGGACCAGGACTGGCGAACGTCACAAGGATTAACACCGACAAACAAGGAACTGGACGACAAAACTCGCGGTAACTATCTTGTCGATTGGGTGCGTTTTTATAAGCCTGTTCCCGCTGAATAATCTAAATGAGCAGTAATCTAAAATTGAATCTGGTAGCGTTATCCAAACAGGAAGAACCACCAGATTCACTTTGTGTGATTTGTTATAAACCGCTTAGCTTAGCAGTGCTAGCTCAGTCTCGCTATGCAATTAACACCCTATCCCTTCAGGAAGGGCAGACAATCTAATATCACCAAGAACAATTTCCATTTTTCCCTCGGTCGACAGCTGCATTATTGAGGTGATTTTACTAAAGTTGACACTTCCACCATCAAAACATTTAAGTGGAATTGGTACAGTAATCCATTCTTTTTTAGGAAGCTTTTTTAAAACATTCTTTAAAGGAAATGACGCTCTCTGCTTCCAGTTCCATTCACTTTCTATCGTCCAATCCACCAGCTCTTTAGGCGGGCTCAATACCATAATGTCTAACGCGATTGCAGCATTCTCTTTTACCGATGATAAATCAATAAATCCACCAGTATTGGTAAGAGTAGCAGTGAGAATATTCTTATCTATTCCACCCCATTCGGTTTTAATATCTTTCGGTTTCCATTTTAACTGAATCGCATCATTTCCATTTTTTCCCTCCACGGCCCTTAACACTAAGCTATTTCTAACTGTAGACGCGTAACCGTTCTCATCAATGCTGTTTTTCCCATAGTTTAAACTTAATTCCCAAGGCGATATCACTAGGCCTTCATGAAAATAATGGATGTTAGCGTCCGTTTCATTTTGTTTTCCAAATGCACTATTGGAAACCAGCAGGACAACTACTAAAGAACACCAACGTGTCAACATTTTACTGCTTCCTTATCTATTTATTACTTGAATCTTTTCGCGGATTATTAGAATATCTCAAACTAATTTTGTTAACAATATACAGATATTATGTTAACACGAAATCTATTATTAAAAATATGAAGAGTTCTATGAACACAAGTGTGATGAAAGTAACGATATTAGGCGGAGGAACCGCAGGTTGGATGGCTGCTGCTCTCCTTTCTAAAACATTCCGTAGTATCGAAATTACCCTAGTGGAATCAGAAGACATAGGTACCATTGGTGTAGGTGAAGCAACTATCCCCAGCCTTCACTTCTTCAATGATATTATGCATATACGGTCTACCGAGTTTGCCAAGGCAACAGCGGGGACATTTAAACTCGGCATACAGTTTGAGAATTGGAAAGCAAAGGGTGAACACTATTTTCACGGATTCGGCACTACCGGCGCTGGCATGTGGGCGGCTGGCTTTCACGAGTATTGGAAGCGTGGGCTTTCATTGGGAATTAGTCAACCTTTCGGCACTTATAATTTAGAAGGCGTAGCAGCTAAACAAGGCAAGTTTGCTCATGTGCAAGGGGGGCCCAATTTTGCCTACCATCTTGATGCAGGCCTTTTTGCTCAAAAACTACGAATAGAGGCACAAAAGCTAGGTGTTAGACGCATTGAAGGTAAAGTCTCAAGTGTTGCAAAAAGCGAAGAAAATGGATATTTAACACATCTGGTATTAGAGACAGGAGAGCTTATTAGTGGTGATTTGTTCATTGATTGCTCTGGCTTTGCAGGATTACTAATTAAAGGCGCACTGGATACGCCTTATGTTGATTGGTCTCATTACCTCCCGATGAATAGAGCAATACCACTCCAAACTAGCCTTACTTCGCCTCCTGCCCCCTACACTCGCGCAATAGCACATGAAGCAGGATGGCAATGGCGAATTCCCTTACAGCAAAGAATGGGTAATGGAATTGTGTATTGTGATGATTACTTATCAGACGATGAAGCACTCAAACGATTGATTAATGATGTTGAGGGCGAAATATTAACAGAGCCCCGTGTAATAAATTTTGTAACTGGACATCGGGAAAAGCTTTGGACTAAAAATTGTATAGCGCTAGGCCTAGCTGGGGGATTCATCGAGCCTCTAGAGTCTACCGCTATTCACCTCATTCAGCAGGGATTGATGCAACTGATTAAGTATTTTCCAGCTAATGGGATCAACCCATTGGAGGTTGATTTATACAATGACTACATGCTGAACGATTATCGCGACATTCGTGATTTTATCGTTCTACATTACTGTCAAACCGAGCGTGATGACTCGGATTTCTGGCGTTACTGTAAAAACCTCACTCTGCCTGAGTCGCTTTCACACAGGATGAAGTTGTTTTCAGAGACAGGGCGATTTGTACAGCGAAAAGAGGAAATATTTTCCGACTCGTGGCTACAAGTAATGATCGGACAGGGACTTATTCCCCTACAACACCACCCTCTTGCAGATGAAATGAGCGAGCAAGATTTAGCTCAGTTTCTCAAGGCTACTGAATCGACCATTATAGAACAAGTGAACAAATTGCCTTCCCACGAAGAATACATTCGCCGTTTTTGCTTATCTCAATACTAAAAATTCCCGCGACAATTGCTCGCGGGAACGCATTTATGAGTTGTTAATGTGCTGGTTTTGTTAACCATGGGGGCAACGATTCTATTGCTGTACTTGAACAGTCGCCTTGCTTTCGGCATCGTTGTGTAGGCGAGCAGTTATTGTGTAATTCCCCGGCTCAATACCTTCTAATATGGCGAGTGCTCTTCCTTTGTAAGTATCAACAGAGTTACTTTGAAAAGGCTGAACACTATTAACCCAACCATTATCTATACCAAGTAACTTAATACCTTCTGGTATATCTAGTGAAATATTCGCATCCGTGAAACGAACAGGGCGACCCATACTATCTGCGAGCTGCATCTCTACATGCACCACTTCCCTCTTTTGCAATTTCACAATTGATTTATCAATACTCATTAATATAGAAGTGGGCATTCCCACCGTTTTTATACTGTCCGCTGCACCGCAATCACCTTCTGCGCGAATCTCACCAGACTGAAACGGTACAAACCATTTAAATATGCGATCATCGTGCTCTTTCAGTAATTGCCGCCCATAGGAAACTTCGTTTACAAACAATTCAACCGCTTCACAATTACTGTACGCTTCTACAACCGTATTCTCATTTTCGTTGTAATTCCAATGGTGTTCAACGTCGTGCCATTCCCACACTCGCGTCTTCCAACCGTCTTTTTTGCGCTCTACAACGTTGCCATTATTATCAAGCTCATACAGCGAATCCTCAAGCAGTTGCGTTGTCAGATACATGTGGGGTGCATCTGACCATAGTGTTTTAAACATATGAAAAGAAGGCTTTTTAAAGCCAGCAAGATCGAGAAGGCCACTGTTTACTCCTTTACGCGGCCACCCGCCATGGGCTTCGCCCATGTAATCAACGCCCGTCCACAAAAAGGTGCCAGCAATTGCAGGGGTATCTAAAACCGCCTTCCATTCATGCCATTGAGGAACATTTTCAGTGCCCATGATCATTTTTTCAGGAAACAATCTTCTTCCGTAATCGTAAATAACCCGTCGATAACTATAACCAACAATATCCAACGCATCTGTATAGCCTGAAATGTGGCTAACTGAAGGTAAAATTAAATTAGCGATAACGGGCCTTGTAGTGTCTAATTCTTTCACCCAAGATGACAATTTCTTAGCCGTATCTGCCAGTGTATATGTACCTTTTTCACCACTTTCAAAACGCTGCTTTATTTCTTGCGAAGAAATAGGGGGCAGCGTATAGAAATAATTGCCGTTCGCATTCATATCGAAGTATCCAGTGGAAGCCGCATACCTTGGATATGTCCACTCTATTTCATTGCCGATACTCCACATGATAAGAGAAGGGTGGTTTCTGTCTCGTAACACTGCTGCGTTTAAGTCTTTATGAGCGTGACTTTGAAACCAATCAGCATATCCTCGACTTATATAATCATCGTGGCGCTCCTGTTGGTTTAAGCGTTTATCTTTAGGATAATCCCACTCGTCAAAAATTTCTGCCTGCACCAGAAAGCCTAGTTCATCACAAAGGTCCATCAGTGTTTTTGAAGCTGGGTTGTGAGACATACGAATTGCATTCACACCGGCTTCTTTTAGACGAACCAAGCGACGACGCCATACGTCTTCTGGCACTGCTGCACCCACTAGTCCCCCATCATGATGAAGATTGACGCCCTTAATCAAAGTATGTTTGCCGTTTAGGAAGAATCCACCATCAGGTTTGAACTCAATCGTTCGAAAGCCAAGAGGTGTTACTACCTGATCTTTAGTATCTTGTCCATCTGTTAACGTGCTGACCACTTTGTACAGATAAGGGGAATCAATATCCCACAGCTTCATTGTTGATACGTTAAGAACTTGTTCTACCTCTAATGATGAGTTCGACATTACGGTAACTTCATCGATTTGCTTAGCCACCACTTCGCCTTCATTATTAACGACAACGCTTTTGAGCATCGTTTTCTTCGGTTGGTCATCCTCGTTCTTTAATGTCACTTTAATGCGAGCATCTCCTGAATCATGCGATATATTCTCGGTGGTAACTTGCGTCCCCCAAACAGGAATGTGCAGTTTTGGTTTGTTGTAGAACGTTACGTTACGGTATATACCAGATCCTGGGTACCACCTTGAGTCAATATACCTTGTCCGGTCGACCCTAACTGCCAACACGTTTTCATCGCCCACAGGATTAAGGAAAGGCGTCACATCAACTGTAAACGGTGTGTAACCATTAACCTCACCCCCTACTCTTTTATCGTTGATGTAAACTGTCGAATGGTTATAGATGCCGTCAAAATTAACCAAAATAACACTATCGTTTTTCGATGCTGGAGTAACAAAATGTTTGCGATACCAACCTACCCCGCCCGGTAAATAGGCAGTGGCACCATCCCATTTTTCTTCAAATTCATGCGACACAGACCAATCATGAGGTAAGTTGACGCTTTGCCAAGCCGAAGCATCCAAGTTGAGCTTGCTGAATTGTGCTTTATCCTCTTCAATGAACAGCCAAGATTGGTTAAAGTCCTGAGGGCCAAGGCTTGAGTAGACAGTGTTCGGTCTAGTGCGCTCGTCACTACTTTTGCTAGATTGGAAGCCGCAAGCGGTAAGAATCAAACTTAAACTGAAGACAAAGTAAAATTTAGCCATAATTAATAGTAAATTGTTAACAATATTTGATATACAATTGCAAATTGTAAACAATGTGTCAATGAGTTTGCTCTTACTGTGAGTGAGCTTTATTTCATAATCGAACATACATAAATAAATTTTGATGCTTAGAACAAAGGTGGTGCGGGCGCATGAGTGATAAACGAAACATTAAGCAATATGACAAACCCGCTGGCGGATGGGGAGCGCTAAAGAGTGTAACCCAGAGCTGGATCCAAAGTGAAAAGCCACTTAAGAATTTACGCGCTATGCTCAAGATGAACCAAGACAAAGGCTTTGACTGCCCAGGCTGTGCGTGGGGTGAATCACCAGAAAGTGGTTTAGTGAAGTTTTGTGAAAATGGTGCTAAAGCAGTTAACTGGGAGTCTACCGGTCGCTATGTAGACCCAACATTTTTCTCTAAGTATTCGGTCGGCTCACTTAAAAAACACACCGACTACTGGCTTGAGTCACAAGGAAGACTCACCCACCCCATGCGCTTCAATGCTCAAGCAGACCACTACGAACCCGTATCATGGGACGATGCCTTTGCACTTATCGCTAAACATCTAAATGGTTTACATTCCCCTCATCAGGCAGAGTTTTACACCTCAGGGCGGGCGAGTAACGAAGCCGCCTATTTATATCAGTTATTCGTGCGCGCATTTGGAACAAATAATTTTCCAGATTGCTCAAATATGTGTCACGAGGCGTCGGGGCAAGGTATGAAACCAACCATAGGTGTGGGTAAAGGTACGGTCACATTTGACGACTTTGAAAAGGCAGATACCATATTTGTTATTGGTCAAAACCCCGGGACTAACCACCCTCGCATGCTTGAGCCACTGAGGGACGCCGTGAGAAGAGGCGCTCAAGTAGTTTGCTTTAACCCTTTAAAAGAGCGCGGGTTAGAAAAGTTTCAACACCCGCAGCATCCCCTTGAGATGTTAACTAATGGCTCTGAGCCAACTAATACCGCATATTTCAGACCTGCTCTTGGTGGTGACATGGCGGTTATGCGCGGCATCGCTAAATGGCTGTTGACATGGGAACACGAAGCCAAAGCGAAAAATGCCCCTCCCATATTCGACCACGACTTTATTAATGCACATACCAATGGAATGAACGACTATTTGAGTATCGTTGAAGCGACGAGCTGGGAGCATATTGAAGCGCAGAGCGGTTTATCAAAAGACGAAATACGTCACGCGGCAACCATGTACAAACGTGGAGAACGGGTGATCATGTGCTGGGCAATGGGGATCACCCAACACAAGCACTCAGTAGCTACGGTTCAGGAAATAGTAAACGTTCAGCTACTACGAGGAAACGTGGGTAAGCCAGGTGCAGGGCTTTCTCCTGTTCGGGGTCACAGCAATGTTCAGGGAGATAGAACCGTCGGTATTAACGAAGTACCGACTAAAGCCTTGCTCGACGCGCTAGAAAGCAAGTTTAACTTCGCCGTTCCACGAGAAAGAGGTCACAATACCATTCAAGCTATTCAAGCTATGGAAAGTGGTGAGTCCAAAGTCTTCATTGGCCTTGGCGGTAATTTCGCGCAGGCGACGCCAGATACGCCGCGTACTCATTCTGCGCTGTCACAATGCGACTTAACGGTACATATCGCCACCAAGTTGAATCGCTCTCACCTAACTACAGGTAAAGACGCGCTTATCTTACCCTGTTTGGGACGTACTGAAATTGACATGCAGTCTAGCGGGCACCAAGGCGTGACTGTGGAAGATACGTTTTCTATGGTCCACATTTCTTATGGCCAACTCCCGCCAAGCTCGCCCGAACTTCGCTCTGAACCCGCTATTATTGCTGGTATTGCGAAGGCAACGCTTGGTAACAAACCAGTAGACTGGGACTTTTTAATAAGCGATTACGACAATATTCGTGAGCTCATTGCCGATACCATCGAAGGCTTTACAGACTTCAATAGCAAACTCGCTAACCCAGGTGGTTTTCACTTGGGCAATGCTGCGAGTGAGAGACGCTGGTTAACACCTTCGGGCAAAGCCGAGTTTGCCGCGAACGCGCTGCCAGATTCACTGTTAAATGCTGACCTAATTGCGAAAGGCGAAGAGCCGGACCTCATTTTACAAACACTGCGCTCTCACGATCAGTACAACACAACTATCTATGGTATGGATGACCGCTACAGAAACGTGTTTGGCGCGCGGGACGTTCTTTTTGTTAATGAACGTGATATTAAGAAGCTGGGATTTAACGATTGCGATAAAGTCGACATTACGTCAATGTGGAACGACGGCAAAACACGCCAAGTTAAACAGTTTATGTTGGTGGCTTACGACATCCCGCAAGGTCAAGCGGCAGCATATTACCCCGAAACCAATCCATTAGTACCGCTAGAAAGCTACGGTGATGGCACGTTCACTCCAACGTCGAAGTTTATCGCGATCAAACTTTCGAAATCTGAATCAGATGGAAGAATAGCGGTCTCTGCAGTGTAAGCTTTTCGGTGCTTATCCGGTACGCTACTTATCGATAAAGGCCCATTGTTTCTTATAGGTTCGCTGCGCACTACTTTTCTTGCGGTGCGTAAGCTCTTGGAGGGTCATACTTAGGTACATGGATCAGTGTGAGACCGTAACGGCTTGCCCACTTTACTGACAACGCTGTGGGGGCAGATAGCGTTACTACCAAAGGGAATTTAGCTCTTATCGCTTTTTGAACCAGCTCTACACTACAGCGACTTGTAAGCACAACAATACCTTCAGGCTGAAAGAGTTTATTGGTAGTGATAGCACCAATTAATTTATCAAAAGCATTATGCCTTCCTATATCTTCTCGGCATGCCAGCACATTGCGCTTAGCATCAATATAGAGCGCCCCGTGCACTGCCCCGCTTTGCTGCGCTAATGTTTGCGCATTAGATATAAGGCTTCGTAATCCGTTAAACCAGCTTACATCTGGTAGAGGCGATAATTCAATAGACGTTAATTGAGGTAAAGCGTTGTCTAATGCCTCAACACCGCAAAGTCCGCATCCCGACGTGCCCGCCAACTGCCGTTTATTTTCCTTTAATTTCCAAAACGCCTGGTTAGCAATTTCAACTTCAGCATTAATGTGTTCTTTGTGATCCGTTAATTCAATGCTGTAAAGCTGACGAGGGTGGTCGATAATGTCGTTACTTAAGCTGAAACCCACAATGAAATCTTCAATGTCGTTGGGCGTTATCAGCATGACGGTGTAATTGATACCATTATAACTTATGCTCAACGCAACCTCTTCAGCCAATGCAAAATATCCTGGCTCGAGCTCTTGCCGTATTAGCACAGCTTTTTGCATTGCCATTAACTGCATTCCTCTTTTTAAATTAATGTTTTAACTACAGTTATTTTATATTTCTCATAAAGGTCTGAACACGCTAAATTGAGCCATATTCTTTGGGCCAGTCACTGGGTGAATTAACATTTAACCACTGAGAATTTTTAGTATTGTCGTCGTACAAATTTTCGAAGGTCAATGCATTAATAGATTTCAGAAAACCAACAACTCTTCGCTTGTTTTTTTCAATTAAGTAGTCTTCAAGCGTGGGGATTGTATTTTTTTCGATAGGCATATAGAAGGGCATAAAACGAGATCGTACATAGCAGGCCCGTTTTTGAGCACGTCCATAGTTTACCATGGCACTCAAAAAAGTCGGTAACATTAGCGGCATGTCGACGGGTAAAACAAGCAGTTCAGCGTTAGCACTTTTTTTGTTTTCGCCAAGAAAAGTTAGTACTCCATGAACACCACCTAGAGGGCCTACATGCGGAATTTTGTCGCCCACATAGCCATCTTCATTGCGACTAACTAGTATCTCTTGGCAGCCTGCCGACCGCAATATCTTTGATGCACACTGAATAAGCGTATTCCCTTTGTACTGCATCATTGCCTTGTCTTGGCCCATTCTACGAGACTGACCACCTGCTAGCACAACTCCATGCAACATCTTGTTCTCCGTAATTTTTGTAGTTAACTATACAGAACAGCTGCGTCACCGCAGCCATTCTTACGAAGCATCTTACTAATATGTCAAAAATCAGCAATTATTGTTTTTCATGATGTCTGAATTTATCCATTCTCTCCATTGCCAATCCCTCATATTTGCGTTCCAATTGCCATAATGGACGCTCGAGTGAGGTTTCCCATTCAAACAGCTTTTTATACAGTTGCCTGACACGATTGGGGTATTCCATTGCTAGATTATGGTTTTCTGACACGTCATCACTTAAATTGTATAGCTCAGCGGGCCTATCTGGAAAGCGCAACAATTTCCAATCACCATCTCGAATTGCAGCTCGATTCTCTTTTTTCCAAAACAACGTCTTATGTGGCCTTTCACTTAGCTTCCCTAATATAAAATCAGTGAGTGCTACACCATCAATTTCTCCGAGTGTTTCAATGCTTCCTCCCCCCATCTTTACAAAAGTGGGTAAAAAATCTAGAAAACTTACTGGAAACTCATACACTGTATTAGCACTTATCAATCTGGGCCACCGCATTATAAGCGGTACTCGAATTCCACCTTCTAAGTGATTTGCTTTGGTGCCGCTTAATGGAAAATTGTTACCAGCGTTGGTATCAGAGGGTGCCCCATTATCATTAGTAAATACCACTAGTGTATTGTCTGCAACACCACTTTTATCCAGTGCTTCTAACACTTTTCCAATTTCTCTATCCATCGCCAGCGTCATCGCTGCTAATGTTTGTCGACGTGGCGGTAAATGTTGAAATTTTGCTAAGTCTTCAGGCTCTGCTTCCATGGGAGTGTGAACCGCAGTTAGCGAGAGCATAAGAAAAAACGGGCCTTGCTGCCGATGAATAAACTCTACTGCATTGTCTGCCAAAGCTTTGGTTAAATATTCTATAGGCTCTTGGAAATTCCGAAAGCCAAACTCAAGTTTATTTTCCGGCTGAACACTTCTATGGTAATCATCAAGCGCATAATAACTTCTAGAACCACCGCGCAAACCATAGAAGTAATTAAACCCGCGCTTGGTTGGATGATATCTATCGGCATTACCTTGATGCCATTTACCTATAAGGCCAGTGTTATACCCCAGTTTACGCATGTGTTCGGCAACGGTGACTTGGTCTAAGGGTAACCCCATATCTTCGCCAAGCAAAGCCGATGAATAACTCATATAGCCTGGTACATTGTTTTCTTCATAACCAAATCGCTGCTGGTATTTTCCCGTGTATAAGCCGGCTCGCGATGGGCCACATACAGCTGCCGTTGTATATGCCTGAGTAAACTTCATTCCTTGAGCTGCTAATTTATCTAAGTTAGGGGTTTTCATTTGGGTGCTGCCTTGAAAACCAAAATCAGCATACCCTGCGTCATCTGCGAGAATAAATAGAATATTGGGCTTTTTGTTCGAATCCTGGCCCGCAGCGCTGAAAATAGACCAAAAAGCTAACAGTAAAAACAAATAGCTGTATTTCATAATAAAGTGCCAAGTTTTAGCGTGATTAAAGCTACTAAAAAAACTCCAGCTAATTGCTGGAGTTTTAAAGAACGAGCAATCGAAGGGTTAAGGAATGCGAACAACCGTTAGGTTATCGATAATGTACTGTGCATTATCGCCATTTACATCGACATGCATCATGACATTTTCACTATCCCAATCAGTCATAGTGCCAAAGCCCTCAAAATGAGATGATTCATCAGCAATGCTGTGCACAGTGCCATATTCCGGACCGTTCCATACCGTACTCAATTTTGAAAACTCTAGCTCATTATCCGAATTTTCAAAAACAAACTCAAAGGTATAAGCGCCAGCATCATTGATGTTGGAATCGGCACCTGAAGCCTGGTTTTCAGCGTAATTAAGATACTGCACATCATAAGATATGCGATATTTAGCGCCAGATGTTAATGCTCCTTTGGAGACAGGGAAGCTTAAAGTTACGCCTTCCGCTGCATCCGTCGTATCGACATAAAGCACGTGGTTATCAGGGTTATTTTCATCGACGCGTACTTCGACAAGCCCTCCACCGTTCGTGTTGACCACATAATCACTGTCTTCGAAATTACCTGGGCTATTTAATAGGACATCGACACCCTCTATGTTGTCATAACGAGTAAAATTAAAGTCGTCGAACACGGGCATGCCGTCATTACCTAACCATGCGCTCATCACAAATAGACGAAGCTGGTCAGCAATGTCCATGGGCGTTTCGCCATCACCATTTGGCGTTGCCAAATAGCCAGACTCAGTGTCGAATTCAACTAGCAAAGGTCGCCACGACCCATCTGCTGGATGTTCAGGACGTACTCCTCCCCAGAAATTATGAGAACCATTGGGGGCATTGTTTATAACAATATAAGGCGATGCCTCACCAGCTCCTACGAAAGCGTTGTAGCTTAAATAATACTTCGCACCAACCTCTAAATCTGGAAACGATGCAGCTGTTACAGCGTAATAACAGGGAGCTCCCATCATTTGAAACGATGCATCTCCATTTGCAACAATTGAGGTAGTTATTGCTGCTCCCGGGTCACACCATGACACTTCAAAACCTGCGCCGCCATTTTCAAAACCTACATCCATGCCATTTTTTGCTAGAAGGTTAGATTCAACGCCATTTACACGAATAGATAACTCCCTCTCGCCATCAGAAAAATTTCCTTTATCGTCAGAAACTTTCATCGTAAATACGAAGTCTTTGAATCCATTCGGACTTATTTCGTCAAGAAAGGCATTAGGGTTAAAGTAAAGAATGTTGTCAATAACACGCCCCTCAAATGAATTCTCGTAGGCCACACCGTCTAACTTGACATCGCTAATAACAATAGCATCACCTTCTCGCTCTTCTATCTCCTTCGCGAGGTCGACTTCGAGCATTCCATCAGTTTCCAAAATATCTTCCGTCAAGAAATAGTTAAGAACCAGTGGCGCACCAGCGATATCTTGTACTCCTAGTACGTTAACATATAACGCTCGCTCCAGATCAAACCTGTGATCGCTAACCGTATAAGTATATTTGAACGTAACCTTTTGTCCGTCTGGAATGCTGTCTTCTACGGCAGAAATATCAACCTCTATATTAGTACCGTTAATGGTCGCAGGTAAATCGTACTCATTCATCGAGTCGGCAACAAGATCACTGATTGTGAGTGGCTCATTGTCTGCGTCAGTAACATCACTTAGGCCATTAATAACTCCTATCCCGGAATCTTTAGTAAAATTAGCCGTTAAATCGTTCGCAATCTCAGGCGCGAAGTCTTCACCCTCAAACGTAATTGTTGCTGTTCGTGGCGTTTTGTTCTTTCCATCAGAAATGTTAAACGTCACTACAACAATATGTGTTTCCCCCGTATCCAAATTAGGCGCTACAGCTGAGGGGCGAATACCAAGTTTATTGCCATTTTGCTCAATACCCGCATTCATAATTTCATCAGCTCGCGGACCTGATACAGAAATAGAAAGATCAGTCACCGTCATGTAGTTACCATCGGCATCTGTTGCTACTCCCGGCCCTGTAAGAGCACCTGTAGGCGTTCCTAAAAGCTCAATAAATTGAAAGTCTTCTTTTTCATCCACGGTAAGAGTAATATCTCCACCGTGAACAGGGGCTGCTGTATTAACTTATTCGGGCGGCGTAAAGTCGTTATCACTTCCTCCACCGCAACCATAAAGCGCTGTAAGTACAGTCAATCCGATCAAGCTGTAACGTTTTTTATATGTTTTCATAACCGTTTTACCATTAATCTGTATATTTCGTACGGTAGGCTAGACAAAAGTAGTAGCTACCACACTCTACTCAAACTCAACTACCTATTAGAAACGCACTCTGACACCAAGACGATAAGTTGAACCTACCTTATATTTGGTATAAGTCCGGTGGGTAGGCGCATCACCGTCAAGTGGATTGCCTTCCTCTAACGCAACGAAATCGTATCCAGCAGCGTTATCTGCAGCTTGTCTAACCACATTTAATGTTCTGCTTGTGAAGTAAGTTCTAAAGGCTTCGTCAGTTAAATTAATAGCTTGGAAGGTTACGGTTACATCCTCGTTAACTTGATAAGAGGCGGAAAGGTCTAATGTATTGCGGCCTTCATTCCAAATTGAACCTTGGTTCCAACTGCGTCCATACTGACCGTTCGCCCAGTCTTTGCCGACAAGTGAATCTGTCATACCTTGGAAGCTTAAGCGTATTTGATGACCTTTGTGCTCCCAAAACGCGGTAAAGTTATAGCTATGTTCCGGCGTATCAGCGACAGGATAAGATGGCAGTAAAAGATTAGGGTTTATTGAAGAGTACTCTGACTCATATTCACTTTGTTGATAAGTGTAGTTCGCAGAAACACCGAAACCACCTACCCACTCTGGCGCATCTAAAAGTTCAGGTAAGAAATCGTAGGTTTGCACATATCCAATTTCGATCCCCTCAATTTCAGCATCTTTCGCATTAACGGTTTTTGTTACCGTCATGTTTGCACAGTTATCACGGGGATCACCAGAAAACGTAGTAGGGTCACCAGGTTGATAGGCAAACTCTGTCGTTGCAATAATAGGGTGGCAGTTTTCTAATGCGGAATCATCTCCGGTATCGACTAAAATTAAGTCATCACCACTTTCAGGTGCATTTGCAGGGTCTCTCACGCTGTTAACAAAAGAGAGCGTTGTTTCACGGTCAGTAAAGTTTGACATATCCTTTCTAAAGTAAGCCAAGCTTAGCAAACCAGTGTCACTAAAATACCACTCTAACGACAAATCTAGGTTGTTAGATTCTAGTGGCTCAAGCTGAGTGTTGTACATATCAACTCGGCCAACATTAAGATTTCCGCTCCCCCAATAGCTTCCTTCAGTGACCTTATAACCAGGGCGCAACAGATCGATTTCTGGACGTGTCATTGTTTTAGAAACCGAGAAACGACCGATAAGTTCGTCAGAAAACGCATAGTTAATATTTAAACTTGGCAGAATATTTTCGTAGCTGTGAGTTTTAAAGGCTGGTATGGATGCAACTTCTCTGTTCTCGACAGAACCCCATGAATAGTTAGTATTTACGCCGTTCTCTTCTCCATTCCATTGAGGCAAATTATCCCATCCATAAGTACGACTGTTATTGACGCTGGCGTAACGCCACATGCTTTTCCATAACAAATCATACTCGTTTAGCGTAGGGGCTGGCCCTTCCCCCATTCTGAAAGCATTAAGTGCATCCGCATAATCAGCAAATGCGGTATCGTGACAAGGTCCAACATTTTCTATTCTTACCCAAGTAGAAGGGTCTGGCCCTGCACTGGTGTCCCACCCCAAACCGTCAACCCGTTGATATTTTAGCTCGTAGTCTTGGGCTATCCCATCTGCACCAAGGTTCAGTGTTGGACACTCGGGAAGAGAACGATCTGCAAGGTTGCTCAATGTATGGCGGTCAATTTCACGCTGTAAATCTGAACCATTTTGTTCAAAATAGCGCATACCAGAAAAGCCAACAGCTTCGACTTCAGTTTCTACGTACCTTACGCCAACATCACCAGTTAACCTGCCATCTAATAAATCGAAGTTTGCTTTCAGGTAGAAAGCTTTAGTATCAAGGTCGGTTTCACGAGAGGCAGTATCGTCCACATTTCGGATAACATCCCCATCACCGAGTACCAGAGCTTTTGCCGCCTCAACATCTATTGGTGTCCAGCCGACTGTCGCCCCTTCTCTGGCATAACCCAAACTTTCCATGAAATCATCGTAGGGAATAGGGTTTCCAGCGATTATATCTCCACGGATATCAATCAACGACCCTCCTAGCTCTACCAACGTTTCACCAGTAACTGGATCTGTGATAACTTCGGACGCTTGGAGAGATTGGAAAGTGTAAGCTTGATCATCGACCTTTTTATTCCGCGAAGTTACTTTTGCACCGAATTCAAGTGTGGTTATCCCAAACTTATCTAAATCGAAATCAAAATCTATTTGTGCGTTTGAAATACTGTCTTCTACAGTTACATCATTTTCACCAATATAGCCAAGGTGGAACGACGTTACGTCTTGCGGATTAAATCCAGTAAAGGCTATGTTGTCTTCTGCTCCTGGCACTCGTGCTCCAGTTTCATCTGTGTATGCATAAAGGTTTTCGCCAAGGTCAACGAAGGTATCTCCGTAAACCATACGACAAGTATTACCTCCTCCAGTACAGTCAACACCGACAGGCTGGATATTTTCACCCGCATCCCATAGTAATCGCGCTGGAACCTGATAAAAATTCTCCATTACAGTATAGGCATTAGGCAAACTATTAGACTTACTTGATGAATGCCCAATTAGTGATTCAACTCTTAAATTTTCAGTTAATTCACGTTTGTAGTTTAATGTTGCACTGAAGTTTTCGTTTTCAGTTCCGCCATCATTTCGAACAATATTGCCGTTTCCGTATCGATTTAAGCGTTTTGTCATGTCATAAGTAGATGTATCGACTTGTATCCAATCAATTGGATCGCTAGACGGGTTTGGTGGCCTTACAAAGCTTGTTGGAGTAACACCTTCGACCCAATT
The DNA here is from genome assembly GCF_903772925.1 of Alteromonas macleodii. Taxonomy (NCBI): domain Bacteria; kingdom Pseudomonadati; phylum Pseudomonadota; class Gammaproteobacteria; order Alteromonadales; family Alteromonadaceae; genus Alteromonas; species Alteromonas fortis. Next base: position 1,842,671 of record NZ_LR812090.1, on the reverse strand, counting down.
TCGATTGTTTGCAAAACTCTTTGCTTGAATCGCATCAAACGTTCTCACGAGCTCCTGTTTACTATAGGTTGCATCGAACATAAGTTCTGATACATCATCAGGAAGGAATTGTATCCCCAACGACCCACCATAACGGTTGCTTTCATTTTGATGAAGTTCATAACTTGCCAATGAAGGTTCAATTGCTTTTACCCCTGATATGACATTGCCATTCTGATCTATGGCTTGCGCATATTCTTGTGACTCAACGAAATTACCTGCACTGTATTGATCTTTCCGATAAGCATTAGTTTCATCATAAAGCGTGAGCGCTACGCCTAAATTGTTATCAAAGAATTTTTCAGAAAATGCGAATTGAAGTTTGTGGTTTTCTTCATCAGCAAAGTCGTTATATCTGCCTTGAACTGTAAGAGAGCGTACACCTTCAGCTTGATTAAGCGGTCTTACCGTCACTAAATTAACAGATGCACCCAATGAGCCTTCATCGTGATCGGCACTTGGGGTTTTTACCACTTCCAATTTAGATAAAATATCAGCTGAAAAAGAGCTTAAATCCACAGCTTGAGAAAAGTCGGTAGACGTTAATGCCTGACCATTCAGTGTAATCGCATTTTGATTAGCATCAGCACCACGAACGGTAATCTGCGTTCCTTCACCATCGTTATTTACAACCGTTACACCTGTTACGCGGCCTAGTGCATCAGCAATATTTTGGTCAGTAGATTTACCAATATCTTCTGCATTGATTGTATCCCTAACGCCAGAAGCAAAGCGCTTATCATTAAGTGACTTTTTCAAACTCCCTTTATAGCCAGTTACTTCAATTACTTCTACTTGCTCGTCTTTAGACTTTTCTTCGTCTTCACCTGTATTTTCTTGCCCTATGGCGCTGCAACTCAAAGCCGTAAGGACAGCAAGACTAACGCCGCTTAAGTGAAATCGTTGTTTTTTGACGGTCATATCCCAGTGCTCCCGCTCAATAAATGTGTGGATTTTAACTACTTCAAAAATGTTATTATTTTGTAAAGGCACTGACATAATGGCCACATTTAGCACTCATGTCAATAATAAATTGTTAACAATTTAACAAATTGATACTTATGTATAAGAGGTTTAAATGACGAACAATTTTTTTGCAAAACTCTTTGATTAAATTAAAAAACACCTACAAACTTACTCAAGCTTGAAGGTGTTTTCGACTACTGGTTTTGTATGAAACGTTACTGTTTTTTATCAAACTTTTTCTTGTACAAGTCTTTATTGAATGTGGTCATGGCCTCAATTAATTCTGGGTATGGCATATCAGCTACGGTAACAAGGCCAATATTGGCATTTTCACCATCGTGGGCGCGGCCCGTTATCGGTTCATCAATATACTGGAACCAATGTGCACCAACCATATAGGGCTTGCTAATAACACTTTCCATATACTCCGTGTACATCCTGGCTCTATCGGTTTGGTCGCTAGCATGCACGATTCCGGGGTTATATAGTCCTGAATCAGTCGCCGTCCCTATATGAAATTCACCAATAACTACGGGTAAATCTATTTCGTCTAAAAATGCCCAAAACTCTGGCTGCATACCCTCTTCATAGATATTGAAACTCAGTGCGTCAGAGTACTTCAACGATGCTTTGATAATTTCATCGGGCATTCCCCAATTAGCCATTCTTGCACCCATATAAAGGTGATGAGGCAAAACATCTTCTAATGTATTATGAACCACTGAAAAGTATTGCTCTCCTAAAAGCTCGAGTAACATGGAAAGGTCGCTTATAAGGTTTTGTCCGTGAGTGTTAAAATTAACGCCTGTTTCAAAGTACTGCCAATTCGGATAATCCGTTTGCCATGCATTGTTTAAGTTATCAATCGTTTTATATTTATCCCTAAGCGCAATTGAAAAAGCCTGCTTTGCTGGACTATCTTTGCTATTTTTACTGAGGCCATCAAGAATGACACCGTATTTTTGCTGAACACTACCTTCTCGCTCCCCCCAACTTTTCTCGTTATCAATAAAGATCCCAGCGCACCAAGGAGAACCATTTACTTCCTCAGCAATTTTCTCTATCGTTACGCGCGCACGCTTTGCGAATTCAGGGTCAAAAGGGTCTGGCATCTCTCCCCAATGATTTACGTGGCCAGAGAGGGTTTTAAATTCACCAATTATCCACCCATTTGCAAAGTAGGGAATCCTCTCAGAGTCATAAAACATCGGATCAACCCAGTTTCCAAAAGAGGTAAAACCCCATTCGTGCATTCGCTTGATAGTAATGTCTTCCCACTGACTAAGGTATTCATCACCATATTTTCTTTCCAGATTAGCGCGATAGAAACTAAACGTTTCACCATGTTCAATTGGACCTTTGTGAGATGTCCTTCGATAACTGTAGTGCTTTGCCAACGGATCGTCGTAACTAGGTAACCATTCAAACATGTCACGACGCACTTTTGAAATTACTGTGGCAGTTTCTCTTATAGCTTTGGGTACCGAAACAATATCAATTGAATCTTCGGGAGTAAGTTCGTCGGAATCAATTTTTCTAAGCTTGCTATTATTATAATCCATACCAGTATAAGTAGTGGTATTGGCCATTCTTACGTTAGCAGGTCCATGTGAGAAGAACAGATACCCTTCAGGATCCACCATCCACCACTGCCCGTTTACTTTTTGTGTCCTAAAAAAGCCAGTTCCCTGTTGTTTTGGCCCTTTTTTCCATCCTCCATACTGGCTGCGGTCATTCCAAACAGCTGCCGATGACAACGCTTCAGCCTCACGTTGAGCGCGCTCTCTTAATTCAGTGTTGGATGTCACTTTGACATTATTGTCTACACGTGTGCTTTGCCCAAACATATCGACTAATTTAGATAGCCAAAGCGGATTGGTTTCAGGGTTTTTCCTAAAGCGTACGTTTGATAGTCCCATGGTTTTTGTTTCTAAATTCCCGATAACTAAAAACCGTACTTGGTCAAACCCTTGGTAATCTTCGCCGACTTTCTTCCAAGACCGCCATATCATCCTCAACTCTTCAGAGTTCCAAGAAGGAGGGTCACCCCAAAAACCAATATCTGCCGAAGCTTCTTCGCCACTAAACGGAAAGAATACTGTCCCTTGATAATTCGCAGGTATACTTACCGAATGACGTTGTTTTACCTCTTCCCCATGTAGAATATCCACATATAAATGCAGTGAAGTTTCGTTATAGTTATCTACATCGAATGCAAGATTATTATCGGTGAATTGCTCAATCTCATTAATTCCACGCACATCAAACGTAATCGAAGGCATATGCACATCTTTAGGGAAAGAAAGCTCAAGCTTATTTTTAACGGTTTTATTATTTTCCTCAGTTTCAATTACATGAACACCGTCAACTGAGTATTTTTTAAACACCGAATGCGGTAAGAGATAGTCTGCGTTTTGCGCAGCGCTAACCAACTCAGTATTCTGTTTGGTAGAATGTTCTTGAGCATTATTACTATCACACCCTGTTAAGGAGAGTGCGGCGGTAAGGCATGTAGCGAGACAAGTTAACTTGAATACTTTTGACTGATTTTGTCTAAGACGAAAGCCACTATTATGCGAGAGTTTCCTATAACTGCCAGTCACGTTGCATTTCCTTTTATCAAAATATTTTGTTAACAATCTACAACTCATTTTTAACAAATGCAACGTTTTAAAACCCGAGAGCTTGATTCAACTTATTGATTGCGTCTAGGAGTGCATCAGTACTTTGCTGCTGATTTATATCTAATTCATTTTTCCCGCTAATATCGCTTATCATTAAAGCGCCTATTTGTTTACCCTCGTGACGCCCTACTAATCCAACTAATTCTTTGACACCGTTAATATGAAGGCTTTCTCTCCAATCAAAATGGGACTTTGACATCGCTGCAATGTCGTTAATAACCTTAGTGCGAATCGATGTAACGTCAGATATGCCTTGTAACGCTTCTTTGATAATCAACTCTCTTACTTCATCCTTACTATGTGATAAAAGAAGAAGACCAGGATTAGAGGCAATTGTTGAGAAGCAGCTGCCCTCAGAATAACTTAGAGAAACTGCCCCAGGGCTCCTTGCGTGAACTAAAACCATTGTTTTACTTTGGTATAACACAAAAAGTTGGCACGATAACTTCGTCTCGACGGCTAAGTTTTCCATGATAGGTAGCGCCTGTTGACGAATTAAGTCTAATGGTGAAATAGAACGAGCCAAGTTATAAAGCTTGAGTGAGAGTCGATACTTGCCGGACGTTTTATCCCTAATTAGGTAGTTGTTACGCGTTAAATTTACCAATACTCTAAAAATTTCGTTGGTACTCCTATTAACACCTTTCGAAATTTCACTTTGAGATAGTGGTGCACCAATCGTGGCTAAATACTCCATTATCTCAAAACACTTATCTAATGCGGGTACTGCATAATTATAGTTACTTGCCATAACTGCTCTCTTTTTACTGGTGAAAGTTAAAAAAATTCTTTAGCCCTATTGCACTGATAGCGACTTCGGCAGGATTTTATATTTGAAAGTGATATTTTTATATAAAATTAACATTGCATTTACTCATCATTTGCTCAATATTGTCAACAATACACAAAAAACAAACAGGGTGTTATTATGGCAAATTTAACTAAACAACAAATAGATGACTTTGAAAGAGATGGGTATGTGATCGTTCGCAGCTACTATAGCGAGGCAGAAATAGCCAAGTTACAAGATAAAGCATTTAACGATGACTCGTTGTACCAACGAGCCTGGGACAAAAAAGACGCTTCAGGTACTGTCAGCAAAGTCTGCTTGTGGCAAGATTTAGGCGATGATTTTTATTCTATGTTCTCCAGAGGAAGACGACTTGCTGATGCATGTGAAGAGATCCTTAAAGAGCCAGTTTTTCATACTACGACCAAGATCATGATGAAAGAGCCCTTTGTAGGGGGAGCTTGGGAGTGGCATCAAGATTACGGATATTGGGCGACAGACAACTTCCATCTATACCCCAAGCTTATTAGCTGTATGATTGCAATAAATCGCGCAACGATTGAAAATGGTTGTCTTCAAGTATTAAAAGGTTCTCATCATATAGGTCGCATAAATCATCAGAAAACAGGAGACCAAAAAGGGGCAGACATGGATTTTGTTAATGAGGCGCTTAAACATTTAGAACTCGTTAATGTCGAACTAGAACCCGGTGATACACTGTTTTTTCATTGTAATCTCTTACATAAATCAAACCAAAATCGCTCTAAAGATCCTCGTTGGGTAATGATTGCGGCCTACTGTGCAGAATCAGCTAAACCATTTAAAGAGAACTCGTTAGTATATCGGCCACTAAATAAGGTAGAAGACGATGCCATTTTAAAATGGCAAGAGTCGTCTGCGACCTAGTTGATAAATAGTGTAAGTATAATTTTGTAAATATGGCGAGGAAGGTGTCCACTTCCTCTTTTAACTTCTACACTCTCAATAATTTTTTGGGATGGATCCCATTCGCATTCCATTCAGCTAAGTACAGATTATCCAGTTTATCTTTTGCAAGTCCGTGACAATGTTTAAATGTTTTAAAGTCGCCCTTGAGCATTTTTCCCTCGTCCGGTAGTACTCCACCTAACACAGAAATAAGGCTATCGCTCTCATTAAAAATACAGATCACGCCTGAATTATGCTCAGGATTGTTTTCTAACCCAGTCCAACAAACTGGTGCTACCATAAAATTACCTATAAATATTGGCGCGTGAATGAAAGCACCAGGGACATGAAGCGACCTTACGTATCGGCCATCCAAGGTATACCACATTAAAGAGTGTTGACTCCTAGAGCTAACTAAAAGAAGTGGTTCACTACTTCGATAATCTATTGTAATACCGTGGCCATTGCATATTTTATGCTTCCCTTCTTGGCCGAATTTTTTAATAAAATTGCCATTTTCGTTGTAATGCAAAATGTAATCGCTCCCATAACCATCAACAACGAAAAACTCACCGTTGTCATGTACAGCAACGTCTGTTGGATTAAATGGCATGTCGCTTTTATACGCGCCATAAGTTGCTGGATGCCCTATAGTAAATAAAACCTTTCCATCCCTAGTCGTTTTTGAAATTGCCCCTGACTGTGGAATCATTTTATTAAATGGAGAATCCCATTTATCAACACTAATTCCATCCCATTTCCTATTTAACATCCAACCGCTATCCACCAAGAATAGATGTGTTTTACCGCCTATTACGTGAGTTTTAATACCGTGCAAGCCAGGCCACTGTCTTCCCCAACTATCCACTACATTACCATTTTCATTGTATTCAATAATATTATGATCAGGGTGGTCTGTAGCTAAAAGTAGCTTATCTTCCACGAAGACCAATGCATGTGCATTAAGCGGGCCTACCGGAGAGTTGTTAAACTTGCCCCACTCAATGTCGATTTCATAAACCCAACCGTTTTGCCCCAACATTCCTTCCCTCACTTTTTAAACATTATATTGACAACTGTTAACATTTTGATCGAATAATAATAGTTTACACAGGAGCTGACAATGGTGATCAATGAAATATCGACGTTTGTAAAACGTCTTGGTTTTAGGAATGTGCTTTTTGTTAAAGTAACTTGTAAATGCGGAACTTACGGCTGGGGAGAGTCCGGTTTATCAAGTAGAGAATTTGCAGTCGCAGGCGTAATTTCACATTTTGAGCAGTTTCTTATTGGGCGCGATGCACAGAACGTCGCAGCTCTTTGGCAAGAAATGTATCGAAGCCAATACTTCGAGGGAGGGCGTGTACTTAGCGCGGCAATTGCGGCTATAGATATAGCGCTTTACGACATTTTAGGCAAAAAGCTTAACGTCCCCATCTATCAACTGCTTGGCGGTAAACAAAGAAATAAAGTGCCGCTATTCGCAACAGTTACCGCTCCCCTCGACGATAATATTGTCAAGCCTTGTTTATCACTAAAAGAAAAAGGATGGACACACATAAGACTTACAACGGGTTTGCATGGTGATATCAATAAAACTACTGTTTATGATACCCGCAAAGAGCTTGCGAATGCAGCCAGAGCAATAATTCAAGTTAGAAAGGCTCTTGGCACTGATATTAAACTAGGTATCGACTTTCACCATCGTTTATCTGTTGCCGAAACAAAAAGTTTTTTACAAAGACTCCCTGATGGCGCTCTCGATTATATCGAAGAGCCAATCCGAGCTGAATCTCCCGATAGTTACTTACAAATCAGAAGTTCTTGCAACACCTCCTTTGCCATTGGTGAAGAGTTTACTAGCAAGTGGGCATTTTACCCATTTTTGAAAAATCAACTGATTGATTTAGCGCGAATTGACATTTGTAATGCTGGAGGGTTTACCGAAGCGATGAAAATAGCATCGCTCTGTGAAACTCTCTATATTGACATGATGCCGCACAACCCATTAAGCCCTTTGTGTACGCTAGCTACAGCACAGTTTTGTGCTGCTATCCCTAACTTAGATAGCTTAGAGTGGCTTCCCTATGGCGATGAAACATCGCTTTATTCAGAGTTGTTCTCAAAGATGCCTCAGACAGAAGAACCCTTTTTGCAACTTTCAGATGCCCCCGGCCTTGGTATTGATATTAACGAGGACGCTCTACGAAAGCTCCCTTTTGATTATTGGGAAGCTCCTAGGCTTGCTAAGCCCGACGGTAGCTACACAAATTGGTGAATTATGAATAGCAAAAGACAGAAACTACAGGTTCTTACTCTTATTTTCATAAGCGTTGTTATTAACTATATGGACAGAACAAATTTATCGATTGCCGCAGCTCAAATGAAGAGTGAGCTGTCTATTTCTACGGTTGAAATGGGGCTGCTTTTTTCCGCTTTCGCTTGGACCTATTCATTCTTGCAAATACCCGGAGGCATTTTAGCTGATCGAATAAAAGCAAGAGTTCTCTATCCTATCATCATGATAGGTTGGAGCGTAGCAACTCTCGTACAAGGGTTAATTAGTAACTTCGCCGCATTAATAGGCTTACGCATGCTCGTGGGCGCATTCGAGGCACCGTCTTACCCACTGAATAACAAAATAGTAAGTCAGTGGTTTCAAGAGCAAGAGCGCGCTGGCGCCATTGCTGTTTATACTTCTGGACAATTTATCGGATTAGCGTTCGCTATTCCTTTACTGGCTATTGTTTTAGAGTGGGCGGGTTGGCGTGGACTTTTTATTATATCTGGCGCAGTGGGTATAGCCTGGGGGTTAGTATGGTATTTCATTTACCCAAGGCGTCTCTCACTTGGGAAAACGATGTCTAAACAAGGTAATACTCGGCCCTCCTCTGCCGACTTAAAGACCACAAAACAACAGCTAAAAGTAGCATTTACAAACAGAAAGCTGTGGGGCCTATACCTAGGTCAATTCTGCTTGGGCAGTACATTAGTTTTCTTTCTTACATGGTTTCCGACTTACTTATCTGACTACAGAGGGCTGAGTATTATTAAGTCTGGGTTCTATGCTGCTATTCCATTTTTATGCGCATTTGGCGGTGTACTTATTTCCGGCACAGTTAGTGACAAACTTACCCGAAATGGAGTAAGACCTGAGTTATCAAGAAAGGCGCCTGTTATTATTGGTTTACTTCTGTCTAGCAGCGTGATCGGTGCCAATTACGTAGAATCACCAATTTGGGTAACTGTATTCCTTTCTTTGTCTTTTTTTGGAAACGGCCTCGCGTCAATCAACTGGGTATTTGTATCGTTAATTGCGCCTAAATCGATGGTAGGTCTGGTGGGAGGCTGCTTTAACTTTATTGGCGGGCTTTCTGCAGTCATCATCCCCATAACAATAGGTTTTCTTGTCGCAGATGGTGACTTCAAGCCAGCACTAGTTCTTATATTCTCACTGGCTCTAGTAGGCAGTCTCTCTTTTATATTTTTAGTCGGAAAAATTGAACAAATACCTGAACCGTCGACGCCTTCAATGTCGTCAGACAATTCTTTGCTTTAACTCATTAAACGGAGAGATGAAATGCACGAAGCGATAGCTGAAATACATAAAACTAAAATTGTTGCCATTATTAGGGTTAAAGACTCCTCTACAATTGGCTTAATAGCGAAATGTCTAGTAGAAGCGGGAATTACTGCACTAGAGATAACAAGTAATACACCGGGCTATCTAGACTCAATTACCCAATTACAAACCAAATACCCTTCAATTTTTATTGGAGCGGGGACTATTACAAATGACAAACTTGCAAAAGATGCTATAAGCGCAGGTGCACACTTTTTAGTTACGCCCAATACGTCTCGTCAAGTTTTAGATGTTGCCAAAAGTACTCAAACACCGATTTTAATGGGGGCGTTAACTCCCACTGAGATATATCAAGCTTACGAATGGGGAGCTGATCTCATAAAGTTTTTCCCAACCAATTCGGTTACATACGACTATATCACTTCATTAACGTCAGGCCCATTTAATGATATCCCTTTAGTCGCAGTGGGCTCGGTTGACGAAAATAACGCAAAGAAATGGATAGAATCCGGAGCTGTATGCGTAGGATTCGGCGGTGAATTGACTAGCCCAATCTTGTCAGCGGAAGAGTATATAACAAGAAAAAGCCGCATAATATCCCTCATAAAATCAATAAGCTAAAAATAAACACATACTTTTAAATTTCATTTTTGTTGACAATTAACAGTTAATTAAGAATACTCGCGATAACACATATTGTTTACAATTAACAAACGTATGAGACACAATTATGAAAAATTTTGGTTTGACAACGTTATCTTTGGCCGTAATCAGTTCGCTATATGGTACAAATTTGTTAGCTCAAGAGAACGATGAAAGTAATGTTGAGGTAATTCAGGTTAAAGGAATTAGAGGAGCGCTTTCATCTGCGATGGATGTAAAACGAAGCTCTACAGGCGTTGTCGATGCTATTTCAGCGGAAGATATCGGTAAGTTTCCAGATACCAACCTTGCAGAATCCCTTCAACGCATTACTGGAGTCTCCATTGATAGAACAAACAACGAAGGTAACCAAGTTACCGTTCGAGGCTTTGGTCCTAGCTTTAATCTCGTTACTTTGAACAACCGACAAATGCCCAATTCATCTGCACTTGAAACAGCTGGAATTTCTAGAAGCTTTAATTTTAGAGAATTAGCGGCTGAAAGTGTTTCAGGTGTAGAAGTCTATAAAACCGGTCGAGCGAACGTTAGCTCAGGCGGAATTGGAGCTACAATCAACATCAACACCGCTCGTCCATTTTCAATGGACGAATTCGTTGCTGCTTGGAGTGCTAAAGCAGTGATTGATACCAGTGTAACCACAGGTGATGATGTAACACCTGAATTATCTGGAATGATTAGCAAAACGTTTGGCGACAGAAAGTTCGGTGTCTTAGCCTCTTTTTCTCACGCAGAAAGAGATAGTCATGTAGATAGGATCGGGGCTTTTAACTGGGGCCAAGGTTATCCAGGTCAAGCGAACCCAGATACTAGTGCAATCGATACAAATTTAAACCCTACCCTCACCACTTGGCGCACACCTACTGTAGATTTAGATGATACCAACTATGAGCGAGAGCGTCAGAACGGACAGCTTGTACTTCAATACAGTCCGATTGACTCTCTGACTGTAACGGCAGATTACGTCATGTCTCGTTTGGAGGAAATGGGTAATCAACACCGTATGAGTTTCTGGTTTGACAATGTAGAAGAGGGGTCGGCAGATGTAAACGGTACAATCATAAACCCACTTCGCACAAATGATGAGCTTAATTTTTGGTCTTGGGAATATAATTTTGAAACTGAAAACGATTCTTTCGGTATCAATTTTGATTGGAAAGCAACCGATGCACTTAGTTTAAAACTCGACATTCACGACTCAACATCGCACTCTAACCCTGGTGCTTTACCTGCTGAACGCTTAGCTAATTTGAAAAACCCTTTTGGCAGCGCTGCGCCAGTAACTATCTCCGCCGATTTTAGCGGCAACATCCCTACTGTGGCGTATGATGATTCAGCGTTGGAAGGTGGGGCCTATGCGCTAGAAAATATTGAAGGCGATTTATATCAAGAACGTGGATTTGAAGTTGAAAACAACATACAACAAGTTCAGTTTTCGGGCCGTTGGCTCAATTTAAAAGATGGTGCGCTAGATGCTATCAATTTTGGGTTGGCACACACTAAATACACAATCGATTCAGTAAAAATAAACGGCGCTAATTTCGGTCTAGGCAACGGCGCTCTCGATATTAGTGAGTTAGATTTAGCCTTTATTGACGGCGACATTGGGTTTGAGTTCATTCCCGTATATAGCGCCGACCAATTCATTTCTTTAACAAAAGAGCAAGGCCTATATATTGAGCCTAATAAAAGCTTAAACGGCATAGAAGAAAATACCACTTCAGCCTACCTTTCGTTTGATTTCATCACTGAATTCAACGATATGGAAGTGAGAGCAAATTTCGGCGTTAGATATGAAGAAACTGACGTAGAATCATATTCCATCAACCGCCCGGTGATAGGCTTTAATTGGCTAACTCCTCTTGAAATGTCAAAAGTTTTCGCTGACACCGAGGTATTTGAAACACTTGAGGGTAGTTATGAACACTTCCTTCCTAATCTTGACTTTTCATTGAATGTTACCGATGACATTGTCACTCGGTTCGCCTATAGCAAAACAGTTGCTAGAAGTGATATTACTGCAATGTTCCCTGCTACAAGCCTAAATAACCACTTAGCAACCGGGCCTTTCAGAGCTTCGCAAGGTAACCCTAATCTTCTGCCCTATGAAGCAGACAATTTCGACTTATCCGTTGAATATTACTACGATGAAGGTAGCTATGTATCAGTAGGACACTTTAGAAAGCAAGTCGATAACTTTATAGCAGTTGGCGAAGAAGAAAGAACTATTGATGGTTTGAACGGCCCACTCACAAATCCAGCAGCGGCCAATCGGCCGGGTTGTCCAGGGGGGGCAGCTGATAACCCCCTCCCCGCTTGCGTATCTCAACCCGGAGATCCTGTTATTGAGTGGATAGTATCTACGCCACTGAACCTAGACGAAACTCGCGTCTACGGTTGGGAATTTAATATTCAGCATATCTTTGGCGACACAGGGTTCGGCGCAATTGCTAACTATACTATGGTAGATAGTAGCGATACCTACGATGTTTATTCACTTGAAAATGACTTTGCATTACCCGGCTTAAGTGACTCTGCCAACATCGTTGCATTCTATGAGCAAGACAATTATCAAGTTCGAGTTGCTTACAACTGGCGCGACGACTTCTTACTTCAAGGTGGCATAGAGCCATTATTCACCGAAGCTTATAGTCAAGTAGATATCTCTGCAAGCTACGATATCAATGAATCACTTTCTGTATTTATTGAAGGTATCAACGTCACAGATGAATCAACACGACGTCATCAGCGCTTTTCTAATCAAATTAGAGACTACGAAGAGTACGGACCTCGTTACAATTTAGGTATTCGTGGGAAATTCTAGACATTCTGGGGACGCCGATAGCGGTCGCTATCGGCGGTTGTAATTATGGAAAGTACTCACACATCGAGCGAACACAATTTACGTAATATCGTTATCTTAGGTGGCGGCACTGCCGGTTGGATCACCGCTGGTGTTATTGCAGCAACGCATCGAAGTAATAATTCAACCAACCCTTCTATTAAGATAACGCTGATAGAAGCGCCAAGCATTCCTATTGCGGGAGTGGGAGAAGGTACTTGGCCATCTATGCGCCGCACGTTAAAACTTTTGGGCGTTTCTGAAACCGATTTCATTAATCAATGTAATGTCACCTTCAAACAAGGTGCAAAGTTCAGACACTGGGTTACTGGGAGGGACGACGATGAGTACTACCATCCTTTAGTCGCTCCCAACCATTACAATAATATTAACTTTGCTGAAAGCTTCGCTACTCAAAAGTTTCCATTCAGCTTCGACAAAGCAGTTTGTACCCAAGGTCATATTTGTGATTTAAATTTAGCGCCCAAAAACATTTCACACCGAGAATATGAAGGACTCCTAAATTACGCCTACCATCTTGATGCAAACGCTTTTGCTCTGTTTTTAAAGAAACATTGTACCGAAACGCTTGGTGTCACGCACATAGAAGCGGAGGTTGAACGCGTTGAAGGGGAGCCTGATTCGCCCATAAAAGCTTTGGTAACAAATAGTTCAACCCGCATTGAGGGCGATTTGTTTATTGACTGCTCTGGTTTCAAAAGTCATCTCATTGGCGGCCACTTTAACGTAGAGTATCAATCGTGTAAGGACATTTTATTTTGCGATAAAGCGATAACAACTCATTTGGCATACGATAATAACGCACCTCTTCTACCCTACACTCTATCGAGTGCTACCGACGCAGGTTGGATCTGGGATATCGGGCTGACTAATCGACGAGGCGTTGGTCACGTTTATTCATCAGAGTTTATTGACCAAGAACAAGCTAAGTCTCGACTTGAGCATTACGCCAAAAGAAAGCTTCGCGATGATGAAGTCCGGACGTTTGATATTGCTCCCGGCCATAGGAAAGAGTTCTGGAAGCAAAATTGTGTGGCCGTTGGTTTGAGTGCAGGCTTTCTTGAGCCGCTTGAGGCTTCTTCCTTGGTACTCGTTGAAATGGCAGCCAAATTCATTGCTGAACAATTGCCTCGTAACACTAACGTGATGGGTGTTATTGCTAAACGGTTCAATGAAGTCTTTCGTTACCGTTGGTCGCAGATCATCGACTTTTTGAAACTGCATTATGTATTAAGCGAAAGAAAAGAGGCGTTTTGGCAGCAACATAGAAATCAAGAAACATGGACCAAGTCATTAAGCGAAAATTTACTCCTTTGGCGCTATCATTGTCCGTGGCATAACGACTTTACTCATACGGAAGAAGTGTTTCCTTCAGCGAGTTACCAATATGTTCTTTACGGTATGCAGCCTAATTACTCATTTAGAAACACCGCTGCGCAATGCCAGCACAAGCATTACATTGAATTGTTTGCACAAGATATTGAACTCCAACTGCATCAACAAAAAGCTCAACTTTACGACCAAAGAACGCTGTTGAGTAATGTACGTAAGTTTGGGTTTGCACTGGGGTAATACTGTCTCTACCGCACCAGAATAATGATAATAGACGAACAGCCCTAAGAGATTAATGATGAAGAAATATATTCCACTATCATTCGATACACACCCGAATATAAAAATTAAAAAAAACTACGCTGGATCTTGTGTTTTTAATGAAAGTACTTTTCCTATTCTGTTCGATGAGTTTGAGCAAATTCAGAGAGAGTATCCCATCGCCATATTCAAATCTATCGATGATGGCGCATTGAGTATCCACGCTTTGACGGCATTTGACGAAGGAGTAAATGAATTCATTATTGAGGGAAGTTGGAATGCTCAATACATCCCTTTGTTTGTGAAGTGCCATCCTTTTTCAATAGAGCTTGATGAAAGTAAACGCACATGCCTATTGATTGATGAGCAGCACACAGCTTTCAAAAACGGTAGCGAACCACTTTTTGCAAAGGATGGTTTACTAAGTCCCTTTGCCCAAGCAATGAAAAAGTCTATAGAACAAATAAGTTCCCAGCAGCGCTATACTGAGGGCTTTCTTCATTTTATTCAGGAAAATAGACTCTTAAAGGCAGTCTCGATCGACTTTACAGATCATCAGGGTATCAGTCATAGAAGAAACCATCTTCTCACAGTAATACCTGCAGATTTCCTTACTCTGTCTCCCTCTTTACAAGAGCTTGCTTTACGCAAAGGCTATTATCAAGCAGCCGTTTACATCCAGGCCAGTTTGCATTCCCTAAAAGAGCTCTTTGATATCTTTTCTCGTCGCATTTCCCCAACAAAAGCTCATCACTGTTAAGAGAGAAAAGTAATGCTTACAATTAAGGATATTGCAAAAAAAGCAGGTGTATCACAGGCAACAGTTTCGAGGGTTATAAACAACACCAAAACGGTAAAGCAGGAAACAAGAAGACACATAGAGCAAATAATTAAAGAGCTAAACTATAAGCCAAACCCGAATGCAGTGATGCTAGGAAAAAAAAACATTTACGCAATTGGCATCGCATATTCTAAATACTTAAATACTGGTTACAAAGTGCTTCAAAAAGCCGAAGCGTATACGAGTAAAAAAAACATTCCTATTCAAGTAAAAAGCGCGGAACCTGACGCAAATAGTGAATTAGATGCCATAACCAGTTTGCTCTCTTATGGATGCTCACCTGTCGTTGCACAGGCGCAATATATTGATGATACAACGTTAAGAAACCTGATGGTATATTACCCAAATTTGTACATAATAGACCGTTTTGTAAAGCCGTTTCCTGAGCGATGCGTAACCTTCGACCATCAAAAAGCGGCTGAAATGATCATTGACTTTGTCCAAAAAGATAGCAACTGTCTTTGTATCAATGACATTAAGCCTGCCTTCAATGCCCACTACAGGGAAACAATAATTAGAGAGCAGTTAGAAGTTCCCTTTTTAGAGCATAGGACAACAGACAGCTTCAATAATGGGGAAAACCTGATGCGAGACCTTATTTCCTCTAATGACATGCCAAATACAATTATTACAGATCTACCAAGCACGGCAATGGGTCTAGCCAGTGTATTTTATGACCATTTTAGTAACAGTAAGCGTCATATAAATATAATTACATTCGGAAACTACTGTTCACCTTCTCCATTTAACGCTTATATTACTAGTGTGACTTATCCACTTGCTTTATTGACTGAAAAACTACTTGATAAAGCTTTCGCATTAGAGGCTTTAACCGATGAACAATTAGTTCAAAAGTTTTTACCAACGATTAATAGAAGCCAATCCTATACTTCTAATGCATTATTGCTCTAATATTTTAAGCGCGACGTTGGTGGCTTAAATACCATAACATCAGAATAAAAAGATATAACGTCGATGCTTCACTCACCGCATGAGTTACAGTTGTCAAATAACCAATATCAGCAAACGATGCGACAGTGGTATCGCTTAACGTAATTGGATAGGGCCCTAAATAGCCGGTCATTAAGTCAGATGAACCACCAGGCCAAGGCTCGTCCCAATGACTATTGGCAGTACCTGCGCCTCCGCCAAGTTCAACAGGAATAAAGGTGGCGTCTTCGACAAACTCACGGCGGTAGATTTCCAAAGCGTATTCTCCGGTGTAGCGCCCTGTGCCATTGACGTAATTAGACTGGCTCCCTGCGATAAAAAAATCAGTCGTCCACAAAGTGCCAAACCCGATAACATGAGCCATTTCGTGCACGATAACATCGAAAAGTGTACCGTTAGTTTCCATATTATTTAGATCTGCCGTATCAAAGCGCATGCGACCTTTATTCGCATAAACATAAGTACTGTCGGAAAGCTGAGTAATACTAGAAGGCCCGGCACTACCCAGCACCCCGCCTGTACCATCAATTGGCGCTCCACTCGCCTCTATAACAATACTATGGTCAAAAGAGCTTTGAACACCTATTAAATATGATTCCCAATACGCAATTGCATCGTCAAATGCGCTAGATTGTGTGGGTGTTAATCCTCCAAGATTATTGATAGAGATGTTGAATAGCCCAGCATTTACAGGTAGTGACATGCACAATGATATTACGACACCTAGAACCAGCTTCGGTAAACCGTTCATGGCTTCCCTCCTACATTAAGAAACAACATCTAACGCAAATAATTATGGGTAACGATACTTATGCGCTTTAATAACTATAGACTAGAAAGCAGAGGTAACACCTCTCCTTAACTATTTTGTTCTTAACGGCCGAGATAAGATTTTCTAAAGAGAACAAATTCTAAAAAGTCGTAATAAATACAGTGCTTTAGGGTAGCACAAGCGATAGTTATGAAGGGACTTTGAAGTTCAATTGCAATCAGAACATGCAAATAGAGTACGGGTATTAGGAGAAGGTTGATAAAACGAGAGTAAATACAGCTATGGTTGAAAGCATTTACTCACCACCGAGCTTTTTTTAAAACCTCAAGGTGGTGAGTTTGAAAAGTTTACCAGGTTAAATCGTCTGGAATTTCGTAGTCGGCATACCAGTCGTCTTCATCCTCGTCTTTTCCGTCGCTGCCACTTTTATCTAGATCGGCGCGATATATAATTGAAGATTCATCACGCTGAGCAATCTTGTCAGCCACAGGCGTTGGAACCAGTTCGTAAGCGTCGTCAAGCAATACCACAGTCAAACGACCTTTTGTCACTTGCTTGTGCATTTCTTCACTCACATACATGCGTTTTACCACGTTATCGTGAGTAAAATTAAGTAACGTTTCACCCTTACGAGGCTGTTTATTAACGTTAATAAGTTGCCTTACTTGCGCCGCAATTGAACGTTTTTCTCGTTCTTCCTGCTGCAGTTGGTTTAGCTCACGAGAGCGAGCTTTTTTCTCTTCCGCCGCTTTTTGAGCCGCTAACGTAGCCTCATCTACCACTGGCTGTTTTTGCTTATTTTTCTGTTTCTGCTTTTTACGTTTGTCAGCGCGCGCTTGTTTTGCAGTTGCTTTGTCAGCCAGTCCGGCTTTTAAAAGTTGATCCTGTAAAGAGGCCATAACTCACTCTCTATTAATATAGTAATAAACCTTGCATGAAGCGTGTTGCAAGTCTTCATTGGGTTTCTTAAAACGTAATAAGCCCGAATAAAATCGGGCTTATTGTTTAGGCTTCAAAGTATTATATTAGCTTTGAATTACTTTTTCTTGGCTTTTGACTTGGCCGCAGGCTTTTTCGCTGCTTGCTCCTGCCATTTACCGTTGTCGTACCATGCCGACCAACCCGTCGCTTTTCCGTTTTCATTTTCGGACATCACATACTGCTGTTTGGTCTTTCTGCTGTAGCGAACTATCGCAGAATTACCATCAGGGTCTGTTTTTGGCGCATCAGCAAGATAATAGAATTTCGGCGAAATTCTGTCTCTAAAGCGGGCAAGTTCTTCCACTTTCGGCGCACGAGTCTCACGAGATTTAGGGAAGTTATGCGCTGCCAAGAAGATGCCCGACGCCCCATCGCGTAGCATGAAGTGCGCGTCTGACTTTTCACATGGAAGTTCCGGCAGATCGACCGGGTCTTCTTTCGGTGGTGCGGCTTCCCCGTTTCTTAGCAGCTTACGGGTATTTTTACATTCTTCATTAGTACAGCCGAAGTATTTACCAAAACGACCGTTCTTAAGCTCCATATCGCTGCCACATTTATCGCATTCGATAATAGGACCGTCGTAGCCTTTAATTTTAAATGTGCCCGTCTCAACCAAGGTGCCATCACAGGTAGGTGTATTACCACAGACGTGAAGCTTACGGGTCTCGTCTACCAAGTAGCTGTCCATGGCAGTGCCGCACTTAGGACAACGCTTTTTAGAGCGAAGCGCTTCTGTTTCAAGCTCTTCTTCGTCATCCACCTTCACCACTTCGTCACCAGGCGTTAGGTTCATGGTGTTGGTGCAGCGCTCTTTAGGCGGTAAGTTATAACCTGAACAGCCCAAGAATACACCGGTTGAAGCGGTTCTTACATTCATTTCGCGGCCGCATTTGTCGCATTCAATACCCGCAGGTATTGCCTGATTTAAGCGCATACCGCCTTCTTCAGGGTCTTTTTCGGCGTTTAGCAGTTTTCCATAGAAGCCACTGTAGAACTCATTAAGAACATCTTTCCAATCTTTATTGCCTTCAGCAATATCATCTAGATGTTGCTCCATGTTAGCCGTGAAGTCATAGCTCATTAGATCGTCGAAGTTTTCCATCAGGCGATCGTTTACTATTTCACCCATTTTCTCGGCGTAAAAACGTTTATTTTCTAAACGCACATAGCCGCGGTCTTGTATGGTTGAAATGATGCTAGCATAGGTTGAAGGACGACCAATGCCGCGTTTTTCAAGCTCTTTTACCAGAGACGCTTCATTAAATCGCGCCACAGGCTTAGTGAAGTGCTGCTTAGGATCAAGGGCTTTTAAGTCAAGCACATCGCCTTTTTGCACATCAGGCAGCATAAGCTCTTCATCGCCTTTTTTGCGAAGTTGTGGCTGCACACGCGTCCAACCGTCAAACTTAAGTACACGGCCTTTTGCTGTGAGCTCGTAGTCCCCTGCTGCCACTTTAATCGTAGTTGCATCGTACTTAGCCGGTGTCATTTGACACGCTAAAAACTGGCGCCAAATAAGCTCATAAAGGCGCTGTGCATCGCGCTCCATATCACCTAAGCTCGCCGCACTAATATTCACATTTGAAGGTCGTATCGCTTCGTGCGCTTCTTGCGCACCTTCTTTGCTTCCATAGCGATTTGGCGAATCTGGTAGGTATTTGCCACCAAAATTGTCTGAGATATATGCGCGCGCACTTTCTACTGCTTCTTGACTCAAATTGGTCGAGTCAGTACGCATATAGGTGATGTAACCCGCTTCATAAAGACGCTGGGCCATCATCATGGTTTTCTTAACACCGAAGCCCAAACGCGTACTCGCTGCTTGTTGCAGCGTAGAGGTAATAAATGGCGCAGAAGGACGACTTTGCGTTGGCTTCGACTCACGGCTTTCCACCGTATAGTTCGCACCTTCAAGGTCAGCGAGTGCTTTATCTGTTTCCGCTTTGTTTTTCGGCTTAAACGCACTGCCCTGATGCTTGGCAACCAACATGCGAAGCGCCGCTTTTTGCTGGCTGGTCAAATCTGCGTGAACGTCCCAGAACTCTTCTGGTACGAAGGCTTTAATTTCGCGCTCTCGCTCGACAACAAGCCTAACCGCTACCGATTGAACACGCCCTGCTGAAAGTCCGCGCGCAATCTTTTTCCATAGCAGAGGCGACACCATAAAGCCTACAACTCGGTCTAGGAAACGGCGTGCTTGCTGTGCATTAACACGAGAAATATTTAGCTCACCCGGGGCTGAAAACGCGTCTTGAATCGCATTTTTAGTAATTTCGTTGAAGACTACGCGCTGATACGTCTTATCTTTTTTGCCTAACAGTTCTTGTAAGTGCCACGCAATCGCCTCTCCCTCGCGGTCCAAATCCGTTGCGAGATAGATAGTGTCGGCGTCTTTTGCGAGCTTTTTAAGTTCGTTGACTACCTTTTCTTTGCCCTGCAGCACCTGATAGTGAGCCTTCCAGTCTTTTTCTGGATCAACGCCCATTCTGTCTACAAGTTTCAAGTATTCGTGACGACGAAGATATTCTTGACGCTCTTCTTCGCCTAAAGTTTTGAGTTCTTTAGCCGGTTTTTTAGGCTCTACTTTGCCTAACGCCTTCGTTGGAAGATCTCGCACATGGCCAACCGAACTTTTTACGATAAAATCTTTGCCAAGATATTTATTTATCGTTTTTGCTTTGGCTGGTGACTCGACTATGACCAGTGATTTTGCCATATAATTGAACTAAACCTATTGATTTTTAATGACTATTTACGTCAAATTCTGAAAATTGGAGCAGCCCGACACTATATATAGGGTACTCGCTCTTTTTTAACATATATCTACAAAGTGAATGGAAAACAAGATCTTCTTCATACTTATTCTTCCCACCGCTCTAAACGCGCACAAAAACTGTACATTAAATAAGCAGCGTGATTGGCATCGGTCTTAAAAGCCGTATAATGCCAGCCATTCCAACCTGACCTAACGACGCGCTCAGGTTTAAAGAAGTGCTGCGTTTGCCCCTGTACAAAGCGAAAGCGCTACAACTGCAATCAATTTAATGGCAGTGCCTGTAAGAATGTAGCATATGGGGTCAACAGCAAAAACTACAAGAATGAGGGAAAGTATGAAGCAGTTTGAAGTTAACTTTGATGGTCTTGTTGGACCTACACATAACTATGCCGGCTTATCGTTTGGCAATGTCGCTTCCCTGAACAATGCGAATGCAAAAAGCAGCCCTAAGCAGGCTGCAAAGCAGGGTCTTGCAAAAGCAAAAGCGTTGGCCGATATGGGAATGGTTCAAGGTGTGTTAGCGCCGCAAGAACGCCCTGATATCGCTGCACTCCGTCGGTTAGGTTTTACCGGCTCTGATGCTCGTGTGCTAGAAAGCGCTGCAAAGCAGTCTCGCGAGATTTTCCTAGCGTGTTGCTCTGCTAGTAGCATGTGGACCGCAAATGCCGCCACTGTGTCTCCTAGCGCCGATACTGCCGACGGTCGCGTGCACTTTACCCCTGCAAACCTAACAAACAAGTTTCATCGCTCATTAGAGCCTCAGGTAACAGGCAATATTTTGCGCGGCACATTTGCCAATGAAAAACACTTCGCCCATCACCAACACCTGCCAGATAACGAGCATTTTGGTGACGAAGGTGCAGCAAACCATACGCGGCTTTGCAGCAATTACGGGCAGGCTGGTGTGGAGCTGTTTGTTTATGGTCGCCATGCATTTGATACCAGCAAACCTGCGCCAACCAAATACCCGGCTCGCCAAACACTGGAAGCGTGCCAAGCCGTAGCGCGTTTGCATGGCTTAGACGACGATGGTGTGGTTTACATGCAACAAAACCCTGATGTTATCGACCAAGGTGTATTTCACAACGACGTGATTGCCGTAGGTAACCAAAACGTGTTGTTTTTCCACGAGCAAGCGTTTTATAAAAAAGAAGCGGGCTTTAAAGAGCTGCAAGCGAAATTTGGCAGCGAGCCACTTCACTTTATTGAAGTTCCAACCTCTGAAGTGTCTGTTCAGGACGCGGTTAGAACCTACTTGTTTAACACGCAAATTATAACGCTTCCTAGTGGTGATATGACCATTATCGCGCCAACTGAATGTCAGGAAAACGAAGCGGTTAAACGTTATTTAGACAAGCTAGTTACACTAGGTACGCCAATTAAGTCGGTTAACTATTTCGATGTTAAACAAAGTATGCGCAATGGCGGCGGCCCTGCTTGCTTACGCCTGCGTGTTGCAATGAACGACCAAGAGCTTGAAGCAGTAAATCAAAACACCTTAATCAACGATACACAGTTTACGCGCTTAAACGCGTGGGTCGATAAGCACTATCGCGATGAACTAAGCGAAGATGACTTGCGCGATCCTCAGCTACTAATTGAGTCGCGCACTGCTCTAGATGAGCTTACGCAGATTCTGAAGATTGGTTCGGTTTATCCGTTCCAAAATTAGCAAGCGATAAAACGAAAAAACCGCCTGAATAAATTCGGCGGTTTTTTTACTTCTCAGATTTTTAAATATCTATGCTGGATTCATCCAACGACATAATACTCGATTTTTTACTTCATGATTTGTGTTCAATCAGGTGAGGTACAGTCTTCCAGAACTCCAAATGGATTTGGCGGAGGTGGCACAGCTTCGTCACTCAAATCATCAGCGGAGGTCTCTAATAGAAACTCCATACTCGCCTGTGCTTCACTGCCGGTAGATTGACCATTTACAGTGATAATAACTTGTAGCCAACCACCATAATTTTGTGGGTATCTGAGCACCAAAGTCGCTTGTCCATTTTCATCAGACACAGATTCACCTACAAATGAAATAGCTCCAACGATTCCCGGTGTAAGTAGATTATCACCATTGCGGTCTTCAGTTGTTGTACTAGTTACATCAAGAATACCGTTATTGTTTACATCTTCGTTCACGCAAAAGAACCGTCTACCGCCTTGAGAAGGATCGCTTGTCCACACCGTGCCATTCCATACCCTGAAACCTTTAATGTAACCAGGCAAATCGGGGAATCTCATTGGTGCAATAGAAGCAGTTAAATTAACATCACTAACAGGTTGTCCAGCACTATCAGAAACAAATACTGCAAATTCTTTACGGTATGAGCTAGTGTCGGCTTCTTCAATCTGATTGCCGGTACCAAGGGAAATATCAAACGATCGATTAGCTACCGTTAAAATTGCTTGGTCTTGCACTTCAGGTGTACCAACCACTTGAGCAGTCACAACTACAGATTCATTACTAGACACTGCGCCTGACGTAAACACGGTACTCGCAACACCGTTACTGTCGGTTACCGCTTGTGAAGGTGAAATGGTACCTGTTGAGGGATCATCAACGTTAAATGATACAACTTGATTTTTAACCAAATTATCGTTTTCGTCACGTACTATTGCCGTAATTCGACTACTTTGACCATCTGGACCTACAATGTCAGGTGTTGCATCAGCATTAATGTAAAACGGCTCATCTGCGATGAATTCTATGTCTACCGTCGATACAACCTCTACGCTCTCCCCCGAGGGGTCTAAGCCAGACGCCGTAACGCTCGAAAAACCAGCATTGTTAGAGCTCAAGCTGAAAGTGAATACACCATTAGCATCGGTCTCAAATGTCTGGTCTTCTGAATTGGTGTAATCTACCTGTCCTCTGGAGGCAGTAACAAGTACCCTCCTATTTGCAACAGGGCTATTATCTTTCAACCAACGCCCTGTAAGAGTAGTCACTGTGTTTAAAGATATTTCACTTTCTGGTGTTTCAGTAAAATCAAAATTATCTTCCTGCACGATAATAGAAATTATATCAGAAGCGCCAAGTGCTTCAATTTCAAATTGATCCTGGCCGGAAGCAATTGCGTTGTACACAACTTCAACTTGACCATTAGCATCTGTAGTCAATTCAGTTTGCTCGAACGTGCCTTCTGTGTTTGGTGTTATTATTATCTCTTCGTTTGGAATAGTATTTCCATCTGAATCTACCACTCTTAATACATAGATCGCTGTTTTATTAAGTATCACAGAGCTGGGACCGTTAGCAGTAACTTCTGTCCCTTTTACTTCGATTTCAACTTCTTCGTTTGGTAAAGAGCCTACTTGAGCCATCACTTTTATAACACGATTTTCAGCATTATTTTGAGATGAAACAATTGCTCTTGCGGTACCATCGGCCTGCGTTACAGGTTGTGTCAAATTAATTTCAACACCTTCCGATGCTGGTGCAAAGAAGCTTACGTCAACCCCTTCCATCAACACACTTTGTTCATTTTTAACTAAGGCAATCAATTCAATTTCATCATTGCCACTTGATGCCAACTGAATGCTACTGGCAAATAGCTCCAACGACGCAGGCTCTTCACTTACCGTGGTACTACCTTCAGAGCTAAAGGTCGTAGAGTCTGTCTCACCAGTAGGTAGAGTCGCCGTTACTTCGCCGTCGCCAGAGGCGCTTCCAACCGACATGGCTATTGTCGCAACACCTTCGGCATTTGTTAATGCCGTCGCCGTATCGTTTGAGAAGGTAGCAAGCTCATCATTACTTAATGAAAAGGTAAGCAGTAGATCGGCCTGAGGCTCACCCAATGAATTAGTTACTGTTGCCACTGCCGTTAAAGCATTGCTAGAAGAAAGGTTATTATCGGCCTCTCCACTTTCATTTTGCAACGATAGTGCAACACTAATAGTAGTAGGTTCTGTGGCACTTACCGCTGTGGCAGAGAACGTGGTACTCCCTGTTTCGCCACTGCTTAATGCCGCGGTGATTTCACCATCACCCGAAGCCGTACTGGCGTTCAAGCGGATTCTGGCAACACCGCTTGAATTGGTACGCGCAGTACCGGTGTCGTTGCCAAACTCTGCAAGTTCCTCGTTGCTCAACGTGAAAGTTAACAGTGCATCTGAGTACGGGTTTCCTTCGTCATCTGTCACCGTTGCTACTGCAAACAAGCTATTGTTTTCTGATAAGTTGTTGTCGCTTGTCCCACTTTCATTTTCTAATGTTAAAGCTATCGAATAGGTAGGTGTGGTAGTACCGTCGTCTCCGCTTCCATTATCCGTGTTATCCCGAGAGACTGCAGAACCGCCTCCACCACATGCTGTTAGCATAAATATTGCGCTAATTAGGCTTAGCGCTCTCGCTAATGTCGACATAATTCGTTCCTGAACCTCTTTTATTGACAATTGCGTCGTTTTTTATGTTTAAAAATCAACTGAATCTGGCACACTACGAAAGATTAAAAATATAACAATGCACAGGAAACATTAATGTCTTCATCTGCACATAAGTATAGTTTAACCGCCCGCATATTTATCGGCATGGCTGCCGGTATCTTGACTGGTGTCTTTCTCCAATTATTGTTTGATGATAGCGGAGATTTTACTTTTTCGGTATTCGGTTTTGAGCTCTCAACGTATAACATTCTCGTAGAAGGTATATTTTCAACTCTCGGCCAAATATTTATTGCTAGCTTAAAGATGCTGGTGGTTCCCCTTGTTTTTGTTTCTCTTATTTGTGGAACTAGTACCTTATCAGACCCGAGCAAGTTGGGAAGACTGGGTGCAAAATCGGTAGGGTTATATGTTGTCACAACCGCAATCGCCATAACACTAGCCATGAGTATAGCTTTGGTGGTTTCTCCCGGTGACGGACTTAATTTAACCACGGAAACCTCGTTCCAAGCAAAAGAAGCGCCTAGCCTGTCAGACGTTATTGTGAATATGTTCCCTAGCAACCCTATAAACTCTATGGCACAGGGCAACATGCTTCAAATCATTGTTTTTGCTGTACTGTTCGGTATAGCAATGGCGATGACAGGTGATGCGGGCAAACGTCTTACCGCTATCTTTGAAGATATCAATACAGTAATCATGCGCTTAGTGACAATCATCATGAACTTAGCGCCATACGGTGTTTACGTACTGATGGCGAAGCTCTTCTCAACCATTGGCGGCGAAACCATATTGAGTTTGGCGAAGTACTTCTTTTTAGTATTTGGTGTTCTGATCCTTCACGGCCTAGTTACTTATTCTGTTTTACTTAAAGTTTTGGCAGGCTTAAACCCGGTCATTCTGTTGAAAAAAATGCGTGACGCAGCCCTTTTTGCTTTTAGTACGTCAAGTAGCAGTGCAACGTTGCCGGTTACCATGGAAACAGCAAAAAACAAACTTGGCGTAGGTAATTCAGTTTCGTCATTCACCCTGCCTTTAGGCGCAACAATTAACATGGACGGTACCGCCATCATGCAGGGTGTGGCGACGGTGTTTATCGCACAGGTTTACGCTGTCGACTTGAGCCTTGGCGACTATATGATGGTAGTGTTAACCGCCACGCTTGCTTCTATCGGAACCGCGGGTGTACCCGGCGTTGGCCTTATTATGCTGGCGATGGTTTTACAGCAGGTAAACTTACCCGTTGAGGGTATTGCACTTATTATCGGCGTAGACAGACTGCTCGATATGACCCGTACTGCGGTAAATATTACTGGTGACTGTATGGTGTCATGCGTTGTTGCTAAGAGCGAAGGCGCATTGGATGAGAGGGTTTACAACGACCCTAGAGCAGGTTTGAAACAAGAAGATGTGGATTTCGAACACTTCGAAAAGAACAAATAGTATAGTGTTCAAATCTCCTGAGTGCGCTTTGCACATCATGTAAGTGTCGTACAAGAACAGCCGTTAAATACGAACAAGGCCAGCATAATTTGCTGGCCTTTTTATTGGTTAAAGTCGCGTTATTAGCCCTGTGAACATTAGTCTAGGATATATCAGGCCAACATTTGTACCTTTCTTACGCTTCACCTATGTTGCTAAAACAACGAGGTTGCCGAGGGTTACTGGTCGCTGATGCTTAAATTAACTATCATCGCCCCGTAATAGTTAATTTTGTAATTAGCTAGTGAAGCGCAGAAGATGGCGACACTTTCGCAGCTTTTTGCGCTGGATATAACGTAGCCCCGACACTTAAAAACATGGCTACAACAATTGTTACTACCACATCCTCCCAATGTAAGCTTGAAGGTAGAAAATCAATAAAATAGATATCGCCAGAGAGAATTTCTACACCTAACAATGTTTCAATAAAGCGAACAATATCTGACAAATTTGGTGCTACTAGTAAAGCAAGTGTAACGCCAACGGTTATGCCGATAAACCCGTTAATAACGCCCTGAAGTACGAAAGTATTGCGGATTAGACGGTCAGTAGCTCCCATTGTTTTTAATATCGCAATAGCAGCCTGTTTGTCTCTTACCGCCATAACTAATGATGACACTATATTAAAGCAAGCTACGGCAATCACTAACGTAAGCGCAATATAAACCACGGACCTTACAAGCTGAATATCGTTATATAAATGCCCTTGAGTACGTGTCCAGTCAGACATATAAACAGCTTGAGGATAGCTATAGCCAATATCTCGCATGGTATCGTATGCTGAAAAAGGATCGTTAAGGGTAAACTGAATACCCTGGGCTTTAGAGGTAATACCAATAGCTTCCGACGCAGTTGCTAAATGCATTAACCCAAGCTGATTGTCTAACTCTCCACCAACAGATAGCACGCCTGCGATAGTCAGCGTAATAGAACGTGGCGCCTTAAAAGTTAGATCATGGGTGGTTTGAGGTATCAATAGTTGAACCGTGTCACCTACGTTTAGCGCCATTGAAGACATAATACCTTTACCAACAAGTAATCCATTAGATTGCTTAGAAAAGTTTAGCCAATCTTGACTAGCTACTCTTTCAGCGTATTTATCACCAACCTGATTTACTGGGATACCGGTAACGCTAATCGCCTTTAACTCGCCTTTTGACTGCAGCATTCCTGTCAACCCTGTGTAAGGGGTTACTGATGCAATACGGCTGTCTTGTGAAAAACGGTAAAGCTGAGCATCTAAATTTTCTATTCCACTTTCGCTTTTAGTGTATAGCTCACCGTGTGGAACCACGCTTAAAATGCGACTCGTTAACTCTCTTTCAAAACCGTTCATAACACTTAAAAGCACGATAAGAACAAAACACCCCAGCCCAATACCAATAGTCGACGACATTGATATAAACGAAATAAAGCGCTGTTCGGAACGTGTTTTTCTAAATCTCTTGGCCAATTCAAGGGCGAGCATCTTGACCCTCCGCAGGCAATGCTTCGCTAGCTAACCGGCCGTCTTTAATCTTGAGTACCCTATCCATTTTCGCAGCAAGAGTAATGTCGTGGGTAACCACGACAAAGGCTGTCCCCTTTTTCTCGCTTAAGCTTTTCAAAAGCTTATAGATTTGTTGTCCCGTAGAATCATCCAAATTCCCTGTAGGTTCATCGGCTAGCACCACAGAAGGTTCGGTAACCAACGCACGGGCTATTGCCACACGCTGTCGCTCGCCTCCCGACATAGTTGAAGGTAAATGATCTAATCGATGGGAGAGCCCTACTTCTTCTAACATAGCTTGGGCTTTAGCATGGGCCGCTTTTGTGGATAGACCTCTTATTCTAAGCGGCATCGCAACGTTCTCTAAGGCCGTGAACTCACCAAGCAGGTGATGAAACTGGTAAATAAACCCCATTTCGTCATTGCGAAGTTTAGCTAGCGCATTACCAGATAGTTTGCCAAGAGATTTGCCATTAAATTCGACGTCGCCGCTGGAGGGTTTATCTAATCCCCCGAGTATATGTAGAAGCGTACTTTTACCCGAGCCAGAACTGCCTAAAATGGCTACGTGTTCACCAGCTTTTATAGAAAGAGAAACATCGTGTAATACGGGGGTGGCGTTAATGCCATCTTGATAAGTTTTATTTATATTGCTGCAATTTAGCACGTCCTGCATGCGACTGTTCTTCTATAGTTTCCAGACGGTGAATGGTAGCGCTAAACACTACCAACACCAACTGAAAAATAACAGTGCTAAAACGCGTTATTGTGTGTCTTGGACGCTTTTAGCTAGCGCATCGGCAGACTGAGGCTTGCCAAACAACCACCCTTGACCAAACCCGATAGTTAACCCCTTCAGTTCATTACACTGTTCGGTATTTTCGACGCCTTCTGCGATCAGGTCGACGTTAAGCCCTTCGGCAATACTAACAATATGTGGAATAAGCGAAGAACGAATGCTGTTGTCTTCCATATCCATAACAAAGCTTCGGTCAATTTTGAGATAGTCACAGTTCAAGGTTTTTAGCTGGCTTAGGTTAGAATACCCCACGCCGAAGTCATCAATAGCAAATAAGAACCCTTTACTTTTTAACGATTTAATATGCTTAACCGCACTATGAGTTGCTATCTGTTCGTCTTCGGTAATTTCCAGTACTAACTTGAAGTTTTTAACATTCATTTCCAAAGCAAAATCTAAGTCTAAACAGTCTTCTCTTGTAAAGTCGAAAGGAAATAAGTTGAAGGATACTTTAAACCCATTTGGAATATCAGGGTTTTCATTAAGCTCCTTCATCGCAGTCGTAATCATATCGATAGTAAATTCCCAGGTCATTTCTTGCTCTTTAACTTGCGGAATAAACTCATCAGGATAAATAGGCCCAAACTCGTCTTCAAAGCGACTAAGCACTTCACAACCGATGACTTTGCCCGTTTCCAAATCAACAAATGGCTGATAAAGACTATAAAACTTATGCTCTTTTAACCCTTTGCTAACTCTGGACTCGAGAGAACGACGACGACGTAAATAATTAAACACCAGCATGTGCGTGAGCGCGGCCGTCAACAGCATAGCGAAAACAAACAAGACAATCTTGCCCGTGTGTAAATCTAATACCCTTCCGTGGTCAGATTTAACTTTTAAACAAGTGTTATTGTAGCGCTCATCGCACAAAATGAATTGCAATGAGAAATACCCTGTACGTGCTTCCATATCATCTTGGCTAAGCGTGGTATCTACAAGCCCTGGGTTGCCCGCCATATGATAAAAATGATCGCCATTGTAAAAAAGCTGCCAATCTTGGGTAAAGCTGTAGCCAATAACGCTATCCATATCAAGCACAGCATTATAGCGACCACGTTTAACAATGGTGCCTGTTGCCTGTTTGTCAAATAACTGCAGGGGTGTGTTTATCCAGAATGCATCACCAAGCTGAGTGTAAAAATCTGGGGTTGCTTCTTGTATGGGCTCTTCAAGAATACCCAGATAGGTACTACACAACAATTCGCCGTTTTCATAGAAACCAATTTCTTTTACAAAACGGGAGCGAAAAAGAGTTTTGCGCATTTCTGCCAAGTTTTCGAGTTCACAAGACTGATAAGGCAGTGCGTTGAGATAATCGAGGGTAATTTCTGCATCTCTAAAGACAATGCGGACGTTATCTAAAATCTCTTTAGCACGGCTCTCTTCTTGTTCTCTAACAAACACAAACATAATTATGGCAAGAACAAATGTAACCAATGCCACGCTTAACAAAGAGACGCCAATCGCTTTTAAATTATCAGCCAAAAAATACCGTTTTTGATCGCTTTTATTCATAATTTCCGTTGTTGTAAAACTCTAACGTCCTAACTGTAGTACAGATTCAAAAAAACACACTACGACTTTAGGGCACATGTTACTGTTTGTTAGATAGTTTTAATGCTTAATGTGTGGCTCTTGAAAATAAAAATGAAAGGTTTAAAAACTAAGTAAATACAGATATGAAATTTGTCTAGCGCGTTTTAATAACGGCTATTATGCGAGGTGCGAAAAGTGCTTTTGCGGGTAAAAATGACTAAAGAGGATGCTAATGAGAACTAAAGCCTTGTTTTTTTGTTTTGGGGGAGAGAGAAACTAACTTAAATGAGAACTTGATATGACTCTTTATCATTAATGGCGGAGCGGACGGGACTCGAACCCGCGACCCCCGGCGTGACAGGCCGGTATTCTAACCAACTGAACTACCGCTCCGCAATAATGAAAAGCGCGCATTGTTCGATTAATGGCGGAGCGGACGGGACTCGAACCCGCGACCCCCGGCGTGACAGGCCGGTATTCTAACCAACTGAACTACCGCTCCACATAATCGAGATTGCGCTGTATAACTAAATGGCGGAGCGGACGGGACTCGAACCCGCGACCCCCGGCGTGACAGGCCGGTATTCTAACCAACTGAACTACCGCTCCGAAAACCTTTTAGTTATACCATTGAAAGAGTGGCGGAGCGGACGGGACTCGAACCCGCGACCCCCGGCGTGACAGGCCGGTATTCTAACCAACTGAACTACCGCTCCACATCTTCAATGTTATCAGTGAGTTGACTTGGCTGTTGTTGCCCTGTCCCCTGACTGCGGCGCAGATAATACGTATTCCCCCATGTGGAGTCAACGCTTTTTATTAATAAAATTGTCATCTGCGGTTTGTTTGCCTGTTAAATAGACATTATGTCGAAATAAAATTCAAAGTGAACAATTTAACATCGCATAATCACAGCTGTGATAAAACAAACATTAGGATTTTTCCGGTTTGCTTCCTTTTTTAAACATCCCGAATAACTTTTTCAAACCTTTCGGCTTTTCTTCCATAGAAAGTTCGGCATCAGTCGTAGCTGTAGGCTGCTTTGCCGGTGAAGACGACGGTTTGGGAGACGTACGCTTTTTACGCATAAAAATGATAACCGCCGCAGCAATAACTCCGATAAGTACAATTGACCCATTAACTGCTATCAAGATAATGGTCAAAGTTCCATTATCCATTTCTTCTTGCCCATCTAGCGAAGATTCTTCATTTTGCGTCATAGCGGCAGGATTTAGCTCAGGTGACTCAACTAATGGTGCACTGCCATCGACAATCGGGTCTTTACCATCTATTAATGGGTCTTCAACTTCAGGCTCTTGCGGCCCCTCAGCGACGAAACTAAATTCAGGCACATCTAAAATAAAATCCCTGCCATTCATTGTTGTTCCATATGCCGTAATCTTTACTCTAAAGATGCCTTCTTCATAGGCTACAATTAAATGCTCGCGAGGCTCACTGCCCCCTTCGGTCAAAGAAAAGTTCTGCATGTCTGCATTAGGGAACTTTACCTTTCCGTCCACAAGCAAGGATTCGATATCCACTAGATCCCTATCAACATCAATTATGATCTTATGGTAGCCGTCACCGCCGCCGTTCATTTCTACGTCAATAGAAACAGGGTTGTTATGTAAGACAATAGGTTGGCTTTCTTGCTCACGAGTATACATAGGGGTGATAACGCGAAAAACCGGCTTCCACTCCCCCGCCGCTATCTTTAAATTAAATTGACCGGTAAAGACACCATCTCCAGGGCGCTCGTCCATTCCCCGGCCGTCGTCTTGAAACGTAGCAACGTCCTGATCGCCTGTACCAAAGTTTCCGAAGTTAGGGTTGTTTGTGCTCTTAAATTCAATATCAAGCTCGACTACATCCCTGAACTGCTTGTTGTCAATTGGCTTGCCATTATTTGTGAGGTAGGCCGTAGATTTTAGAATTTCACCGGCAAATAGCACGTCAGGTAAAGGGTCGGCGTGTAACTCTATATTTGATATAACCATCACACGGCTTTCTGGCAGTACTTGGCCCACTGCTTGCCAAGGCCCTGGAACAGGATTTTTAATGGTTATCATGTCGAAGGTATCGGCATCGAACCACTCTACTTTGTCTTCGTCCACTCGCCCCTGAAACAGCTTAGAGCCATCAGGTCTCACAAGTACAACCGGTGCAGAGCCATACTCTCTGAAAAAGACCATAGTGATTTCTTCGACGTTGTAATCTACTCGAAATCGGTTTTGTAAAAGCTTTATTGAGTTTGTATAGCTGTCGCCTAACTCAGTAAGCGGCGAGGTATCAACATCTTGATTATTTGACTGAGGGCTTTGAATTGCACTATCTGCGAGCTGCCTAGCGGCATCGCGCTCGTCTTCTTGCGACTGAGCGCCAGCGCTTAAGTGTATAAAAAGCGATAAAATAATTACCCAATAAAACCACACTTTCACGCTACGCTGCTCCTGCACTGTTTGGTTGTTTTACTTCTATTTACATGTTTTTGGCTAAGACACCTCTTCAGGCTGAGGACGCCACAAGCATTTTCCACCCGCTTTTTCTACAATGTCTAAGCGAGCCTCATGCTGTGTTACTTCATCGGCGGTAGCTTTAATAACCTTTAATTTATTTGCGCCACGCTTAACCCTGCGAATAGCGGTTGAGTCTGTGTCATTGCCCGAGCTTGATGCCAATTTAAGCTTGGTCTGCCCACCGGTCATTAATAAATAGACATCGGCAAGAATTTCAGCATCCAGCAAAGCCCCGTGAAGCGTACGGTGGCTGTTGTCTATACCGTAGCGTTTACACAATGCATCGAGGTTGTTTTTCTGCCCCGGGTGCATTTGGCGCGCAAGGGTCAGCGTATCAAGTACATCACATATCTGGCTGGTGATAACGCCTTTTGTTGAGGCTTCCATTCCAAACTCGTGATCCATGAAACCCACGTCGAAGGGAGCGTTGTGAATAACAAGTTGCGCCCCTTTGATAAAGCTCACAAACTCTTGGGCAACTTGAGAAAACGTAGGCTTGTCGGCAAGAAATTCATTGGTTATGCCGTGAACTTCAATTGCTTCTTGTTCAATATGGCGGCCCGGGTTGATGTAAACGTGAAAGTGATTCCCCGTCAAACGGCGGTTAACAACTTCAACACACCCTATTTCGATAATGCGGTGGCCTTCTTTGGGGTCAATACCTGTGGTTTCAGTATCGAGAACAATTTGGCGCATGGAACCTCTACTATAATTACACTTTCATTTTTTGATAGTATATCAACCCCTTTGCAATCCGCTAAGGGAAAACACAAGATAAATTAAGCGAGTTAAACTAAAGGAAACGCTGTGGCTCAAAAGACCATTCACATTTATACCGACGGCTCGTGTCTAGGTAACCCTGGCCCGGGCGGGTACGGTGCTGTACTAATTTATAAACAGCATAGAAAAGAGTTGAGCGATGGCTTTGCCCACACCACGAATAATCGTATGGAACTGCTTGCCCCGATTGAAGCGCTCAATAGCTTAAACGAGCCGTGCAATGTTGAGTTAACTACCGACAGTCAGTATGTAAAAAATGGTATTAATCAGTGGATCCATAATTGGCGTAAAAACGGTTGGCGCACTGCTGATAAAAAACCGGTTAAAAACGCAGACTTGTGGCAACGGCTAGATGAAGCGGTGAAAAAGCACAAGATAAACTGGCATTGGGTGAAAGGCCATTCAGGGCACCCAGAAAACGAGCGTTGTGATGACCTTGCACGCGGTGCTGCAGAAGCAAACCCAACAAAGCCAGATGAAGGCTTTGTTGGAAAGTAAAATACCTTAGCAAAGCCTCTTTAGTGAGAGCCTTTAGTAAAAGCTCTCACCCATAGCTTTTACTAAGGACGTTTACCACTAGCTTTTGACACGAGCTTTTACCACGAACTATTACCAAGAAATGACCAACTTGCCCTGCGTGTCGTTGTTTTCCAATCGCGCATGAGGCTTATCGATATCATTAATACTATAGTGAGTATCGATATTTACATTTATCTCTTTATTTTCAAAAGCGGGCAAACATACGTTAGAGAAATCACGTATCAAGTCTGCTTTATAGTCGTCGCTTCGATTTCTCAGTGTTGTCCCAATAATCGAGGCTCTCTTTCCTAAAAGCAAAGCCATATCAAGGTTATCAGCATACCGCCCTGCTAGCATGGCCAGGTAAACCACTTTGCCGTCTTGCTTCAGCACTTTAAGATTTCGGTTAAGGTAATCGCCACCGACCATATCAAGTACCATATCAACGCCTTCAGGCCATACTTTTTTTAAAACGTCATCAAACTTCTGCTGTTTGTAGTTAATTAGATGCTCGGCGCCATTGTTCTCACAAAGGTTCAGCTTGTCTTGGCTTGACGCTGTTACTGCACTATGAACACCCCAATATCGACATAGCTGAGTGGCGGCCAACCCCACACCACTTGCGCCCCCATGTATTAAGGCTCTTTCAGCGGGCTTAATGTGAGCTATGGTGCGTAAACACTGAAATGCGGTAAGAAAAACTTCGGCAAGACCTGCCGCTTCAAAAAATCGCATGCCCTTAGGCATAATCATTAAGTGAGCAGGATTAACAATGACTTCTGTGGCATAGCCACCACCTGCGACCAAACCAAATACTTCGTCACCTTCTTTAAAGGTACTAACATCACTGGCAACTTCTATTACAACGCCTGCTACCTCTAACCCGAGGATTTCACTTTCCCCTGGCGGAGGTGGATAGTTACCTTGACGCTGCAAGGTATCTGCTCGATTTACACCGAATGCTTTTACCTCTACTTTTACTTTTCCCGATGTTAGCGATAACCCTTCGCATTCCTTAACAGTCAGTTCGCTTGGGCGGCATCCCTTTTCAAAATCCACATAGCGCATACTTTGCATCCAATCCTAGTCTTAAAATTTTAATCGTAATTTGTCTACGTACTTCAACATCAATCAGTTTGGGTTTCTTCTAAGTTTATACCAGTCGGCATAGATAATATTCAACACAGAACCTCTGAAAATGCGTATAATCGCGGCCATTACCGTAAGCATCTAATATGGCTTACATCAAATATATATTGTTTAAATTACCACGAGAGCCTACATGTCAGCACAGGTCATATTACAACCGTCCAGAGATAAATCACTTCGCCGTAAACACCCTTGGGTTTTCGAGAGCGCCGTGGCTGAGTTAAAAGGCCGAGCACGGGTTGGCGATACGGTAGATGTTTTCGATTCTGAAGGCGATTGGTTAGGGCGAGGCGCTTATTCTCCAAATTCTAAAATTCGCGTTCGCATGTGGACGTTTAAAAAAGATGAAAGCATTGATAACGGCTTTTTCTTGCGCCGTTTAGAAACTGCGCTAACACTGCGTAAGCGCTTGTTCGACCCAACCAAAACAAATGCGTTTCGTTGGATAGCGTCTGAAAGCGATGGTCTTCCCGGTATTACGATTGATCTCTACGACAACGTTGCCGTGGTGCAGCTTCTTAGCGCTGGCGGTGAAAAGCACCGAGATAAGATAGTATGGGCAATCACTAAGCTAATGCCTGATGTTCACGTCTATGAGCGCAGTGACGTTGATGTACGCAAAAAAGAGGGGCTAGAGCCTGTAACAGGCGTGCTTCACGGCGAGCCACCCATGCAGGTTACAGTAAAAGAAAACGGCATTAGTATCGTTGTTGATATAGAACATGGTCATAAAACCGGTTTTTATCTCGACCAGCGCGATAGCCGTGCCGCCGCTGCACACTACGCGAAAGATGCTGACGTACTAAACTGTTTCAGCTACACAGGCACATTCTCTTGCTATGCCCTTTCAGGCGGTGCTAAGTCAGTGACTAACGTAGATGTATCTCAACCAGCGTTAGATTTGGCTAAACATCATGTGGCCATTAATGGATTAAGTGAGGACAAAGCGCATTTCGTCAACAAAGATGTATTCAAAGCGCTTAGGGAGTATCACGAGCAGGGCAAACAGTTCGATATGGTTATACTCGACCCACCAAAATTTGTTGACAGCAAAGCTACACTAAGCCGCGCTGCTCGTGGCTATAAAGACATTAATATGTACGGCATTCACACAGTTAAATCTGGCGGATTACTGCTGACTTTCAGCTGTTCAGGTCTTATGCCTGCCGATTTATTTCAAAAGGTCGTTGCCGACGCTGCCCTTGATGCGGGCCGCACTATAAAAATCATTGCAAGGCTAAATCAAGCGTCTGACCACCCTATTATTGGTAGCTACCCCGAAGGCTATTACCTGAAAGGTTTAGTCTGCGAAGTCACCGACGATTAGAAATTAAAAAGCGCCCTCGTTCTTATAAAGACTGGGGCGCTGATTTCACTTATTGAATTAACGATAGGTTATGCAAATCGCCTTAAAGCAAGCAATAAACCTTATATCTTAAGAAGCGAAGGTTGCAGCATTATTTGAAAAGCCCCTATTCTTTGAAAAGCCACCACTATCCGAAAAGCTATTCGATAGTTGCTGTGAAGACTCACTTGTTTGCCCTTCAGTAACCGCCTCTT